>CADCVW010000029.1 GCA_902806235.1 uncultured Sphingomonadaceae bacterium
GTCACCGCCGCCACCGCCGAAGCCGCCGCCTCCACCGCCGCCGCCGCCGTAGCCGCCACCGCCGCCGAAGCCGCCGCCCCCGCCGCTGTAACCGCCGCCGCCGCCGAAGCGATCGCCACCGCCACCGCCGTAGCTGCTGCTTTCGAAGCCGCCGCCGCCGCCGTCACCGAAACCGTCCCGCTTGTCGCGGCCGCGCCCGCCGCGGTCGCCCCGGCGCCCTTTATCGAAAGTCATGATTTTGTCCGTCGCTTCCCTCGCCCGTCACCCCTTGGACCCCCGCGCCGGGCATAGTCGCGCGAACGGGCCACGGCGCGAATGAAACTGCGCCAAAACGGGCCATAGCCGAATCGGAATTGGGGCGCGAGCGGCTTTTTAACGCTTCACACCAGCAAGGTGCGCGGTTCCGGCATCGGCCGCCGCTCCAGCGCGCGGACGAGGGAGGCGAGGCTGCGCGCGAGCATCCACAGCCACGCCGCGCCCATCACCAAAAAGCCGACGAGCACCACCATGAGGATCGCGCCGACGATCGTGGCGAGCACCCCGTAGCCGAAGGTGCGCAGGAGGTAGGAATAGTGGCTCCGCTCCCAATCTGCCGCTTCCCCGCGCCAGACCAGCGCGAGCACCGCGCCGATCAGCACGGGCAGACCGGTGAGCAGTCCGACCAAGTACAGCCCGGCGACGATCGCCGGCCGGTTGGTGCCTTCTGCGCGCGCGTCGTCCCGCATCTTCCCCCATCCCCTTTTCCCGCGAGCTTAGTCGCCGCGCCGCGCCGCGGCAACGGCGAGCCATTGAGGGTTCAGGCGCGCGCGCCTATGCGCGCCGCCATGGCTGTTCGTTTCCACGAAGAAGATCTTCCTGCCGACGCGCTCGCGCCGGGCGCGCCCCTCGCCGTCGACACGGAGGCGATGGGGCTGCACCCTGGCCGCGACCGGCTGTGCGTGGTGCAAATCTCCGACGGCGGTGCCGACGAGCATCTGGTGCGGTTCGGGCCGGACAGCGACTACGCCGCGCCCAACCTGAAGGCCGTGCTCGCCGACCCTGCGCGGCTCAAGCTCTATCATTTCGGCCGCTTCGACCTCGCCATCATGCAGCATTACCTCGGCGTGATGGCCGAGCCGGTGTTCTGCACCAAGACCGCGTCGCGCCTGGTCCGCACCTACACCGACCGCCACGGGCTGAAGGAATTGGTGCGCGAGCTCCTCGGCCAGGACATCTCCAAGCAGCAGCAGTCGTCCGACTGGGGCGGGCCGGTGCTGTCGGACGCGCAGCGCGAGTACGCCGCGTCCGACGTCCGTTATCTCCACGCGCTCACCGCCGAGCTGCGCGTCCGGCTGGCGCGCGAAGGACGCACCGCGCTCGCGCAGGCCTGCTTCGACTTCCTGCCCCACCGCGCCCGGCTCGACCTCGCCGGCTGGCCCGAGGTCGACATCTTCGCGCATGTCTGAGGCCGCGCTCCGCGAGCGGGTCCAGCGGCAGGGCTGGGCGCGGCCGGGTGGGTCGCACGACTGGGTGATCCGCGGCCTGCGCTTGGCCTTGCCCGTCGGCATTGTCGCGCTCGCCCTCGCGCTGGCCGCCGCGCCGTTGCGCGAAGCCCGCGAGGTGAACTTCCTCGTCGACAAGAAGACGGCGGAGCGCGCGCCCGAACGGATGCGGCTGCAGACCGCGCGCTACACGGGGAGCGACGGCCGGGGCCGCCCCTTCGTGCTCGACGCGGACTCAGCGGTGCAGACGGACCCGCGCTCGCGCTTCGTGACGATGAACGGGATGCGCGCCGAGCTCCGGCTCGACACCGGCCCCGCCGTGGTAGAGGCGCCTGCCGCACGCTACGACATCCGCGCGCAGACGGTGGCGGTGGACGGCCCCGTCCGCTTCCGCGGCGCGGACGGCTACCGGCTCGACGCGGGCGCTGCGGTGATCGACCTCAAGACGCAGACGCTGGTGAGCCGCGAGCCACTGAGCTTCGCGTCGGCCGACGGCCGCCGGGTGACGGCCGGGGCGGCGACTGTGGACCTCAACAAGCGGACGGTGGCGAGCGACGCCCCCGTCACCGTTGCCGCGCCCGGCGGCTACGAGCTGCGGACGGGCAACGCCGCCGTGGCTTTCGGCGAGCGGCGGGTGCTCAGTGGCCAGGGCGGCCGGGTCGCCGGCCGACTGCCGCTCGGCACCTTCACCGCGGGCACGATGGAGCTCGACGCGGAAGGCCAGAGCGTAGTATTGGGAGGGGGCGCGCGCTTGCATATCGTCCAGGGCGCGATCAAGTGAGGGGCATGGCCTCCCGTCCGCTGCTGCTATCCTGCGCGCTCGTCCTGCTCGCCGCGCCCGCGCTCGGCCAGTCGTCGGCGTCGGGCGGCTTCGGCCTGTCCAACCACGACACGGGCGCCCCCGTGGACGTCTCCGCCGACCGCATCGAGGTGCAGGACCGCGTCGACCGCGCGATCTTCTCCGGTTCCGTGCGGGTGAAGCAAGGCAATCTGCGGCTCGCCGCCGATCGGGTCACGCTGGCCTATTCAACCGCGGGCGGCATCGAGATCGACCGCATCGACGCGTCCGGCGGCGTCACCGTTACCAGCCCGACGGAGCGCGCCACCGGCCGTTTCGGCATCTACGACACTGATCGGCGCTTGATCACCCTTGTTGGCGACGTGGTGCTCAACCGCGGCGCGAACGAGTTGCGCGGCGGGCGGCTGGCGATCGACCTGACCAGCGGCCGCGCGGTGATGGAGGGCGGCGCCGCGGGCGTGTCCGCCGCGCCCGGCGGCCGGGTGAGCGGCACCTTCACCGTGCCGCGCCGGGGCGGCTAGGCCGCGTGAACGAGCTCAGCGCGATCGGGCGCGCCGAGGTCGCCCCCGACGGGGGCGTCGTCCGCGGCCTGTCCATCCGCTCCATCGCCAAGAGCTACGACGGGCGCAGCGTACTGCGCGACGTGTCGCTCGACGTACCGCGCGGCCAGGTGGTCGGGCTGCTCGGCCCCAACGGCGCGGGCAAAACGACCTGCTTCTACTCGGTGATGGGTCTGGTGAAGCCCGACCACGGCCAGATCCTACTCGACGGCGCGGACGTCACCAAGCTACCGATGTACCGCCGCGCGATCCTCGGCCTCGGCTACCTGCCGCAGGAGACGAGCATCTTCCGCGGGCTCACCGTGGCGCAGAACATCATGGCCGTGCTGGAAGTCGCCGAACCCGACAAGGCATCGCGCGGCGCGCGGCTCGAGCGGCTGCTCGGCGAGTTCGGGCTCGCCCGCCTGCGTGACGCGCCCGCCATGGCGCTCTCCGGCGGCGAGCGGCGGCGCTGCGAAATCGCCCGCGCGCTCGCCGCCGACCCGAGCCTGATGCTCCTGGACGAGCCCTTCGCGGGCATCGACCCGATCTCCATCTCCGACATCCGCGAACTGGTTCGCGACCTCAAGCGGCGCGACATCGGGGTGCTCATCACCGACCACAACGTTCGGGAGACGCTCGACATCGTCGACCGCGCCTGCATCATCTACGATGGCCGCGTGCTGTTCGCGGGCTCGCCGGCCGAGCTAGTGGCGAACGAAGAGGTGCGGCGGCTGTACCTGGGCGAGAGCTTCGAGCTGTAGGGGCGAGCACAGGCCCGCGCTTCTCCCGATCCGTCAGCCCTGAGCTTGTCGAAGGTCGGGCCGCACGCGCCGCGGCCGGTTCGCTTCAGCCGCCCTTTGACGGGCTCAGGGCTAACAGTTTGGGGTTGCCTGACCCCTCCGGGCTGGCATGATGCTTGCTGATGGCCCTTGGTCCCCGCCTCGACCTCCGCCAGTCGCAGTCGCTGGTCATGACGCCGCAACTGCAGCAGGCGATCAAGCTGCTCGCGCTCTCTAACCTGGAGCTGGAGGCCGCGGTCGCTGAGGAGGTGGAGAAGAACCCGCTGCTGCGCACCGCCTCCATCGACGGCGGGCCGGACAGCGTTCCCGCCGCGCCCGCGCCGTCAGAGCCAGTCGCGGAGGCGCCCGCCGATCGCCTCGTCGCCGAGGGCGCGGCGGCGGCGGACCAGCCGCTCGACCTCGACTACGGCTACCACGACGACGAGCGCGCGCCGCCGGAGGCGCCCTGGACGGAGGGCGGCGGGTCGGCCGAGGGCTTCGACTTTGACCGCGCGCCCTGCCCGGAGGGGACGCTGTGCGACCACCTGCTCGCGCAGGCCGGGATGGTCTTCGCCGGCGCGGAGCTGCTGGTCGCCGGGGCGCTGATCGACGGTATCGATGAGGCGGGCTACCTGACGGTGCCGCTGCCGGAGGTCGCCGACCGGCTCGGAGTTGCGCCGGCGATGGTGGAGCGGGTGCTCGCGGGCATCCAGTGCTTCGACCCCACCGGCGTCGGCGCGCGCTCGCTCGGTGAGTGCCTGGCGCTGCAGGCGAAGGAGGCCGATCGCTACGACCCGGCCATGGCGCGACTGCTCGATAACCTTGAGCTGCTCGCCCGCGGCGAGCTGCCCCGGCTGCGCCGCCTTTGCGGCGTGGACGAGGAGGACATGGCCGACATGATCCGCGAGCTGCGCGGCTACGACCCGAAGCCCGGCTGCCGCTACGACGCTGCCGCCGGGCAGGCCGCCGCGCCGGTCGTGCCGGACGTGTACGTGCTCCCTAGGAAGGGCGGCTTCGCCGTGGAGCTCAACTCGGCCACCCTCCCCCGCGTCCTCATCGACCGCGCCTACGGCGCGACGCTGGTGGCGGGCGCGGCGGATGAGGCCTCGCGCGCCTGGGTATCCGACCAGCTCGCCCAGGCCAACTGGCTCATCCGCGCGCTCGACCAACGCGCGCGCACGGTCGTCCGCGTGGCGACCGAACTGGTAAAGCAGCAGGAAAGCTTCTTCCGCTCGGGCGTGTCCCACCTCCGCCCGCTCACGCTGCGAAGCGTCGCGGACGCGATCGGGATGCACGAGAGCACCGTCAGCCGGGTGACGTCCCACAAGTACCTGAGCTGCGAGCGTGGGCTGTTCGAGCTCAAATGGTTTTTCGGCTCAGGGGTGGGCGGGGGCGACGCCGGCGGCGAGGCGGCGTCGGCGACCGCCGTGAAGGACGCCATCGCGCGCTTGATCGGCGCGGAGGACCCGCGCGCGACGCTCAGCGACGACGCGCTGCTAGAGCTGCTTCGCGCGCAGGGCTTCGACCTCGCGCGGCGCACGGTGGCCAAGTACCGCGAGGCGATCGGCCTAGGCTCGTCGGTGCAGCGACGGCGGGCGGGGATGATACGCACGGCCGGCGGGTCGGCGGTCTGATCCGCCGAACCCGGCCGACGGCATGGCTTCGCCATGCCGCTCCCTTTCGCCTGCGTCATCCCGGGCTCGACCTGGGACCCATCTTCTTCTGCGCAACTGTGGCAGCAGGCAGGTGGGTCCCGATTCAAGGCCCTGATGACGGGCGGGTGTAGGACGGCTGTCGACGTCCGATCTGCGGCCAGCTCTTGCCCCCGCTTCCGCCCACTGCTTCAACCTCGCCCGGCTACAGGGAGCCCACCATCATGATCGTCTACGGCGCGTCCATCTCCCCCTTCGTCCGCAAGGTGCTCGTCTTCGCCGCGGAGAAGGGCATCGCCGTCGAGTCGAAGATGGTCGGCCTCCAGTCACACGACCCCGAGTTCCGCGCGGCCTCGCCCTTCGGCAAAATCCCGGCGCTCCGCGACGGCGACTACACGCTCGCCGACTCCTCCGCGATCGTGCAATATTTGGAGGCGCTCCACCCCGAGCCCGCGCTGATCCCGACGGACCCGCGTGCACGGGGCGAGGCGATCTGGTGGGACGAGTTCGCCGACACAATCCTGGTGGGCACCGGCGGGCCGATCTTCGCCGAGCGCGTGGTGAAGCCCCTCTTCCTCAGGCAGCCGAACGACCCGGCGCGCGCCGACGCGCTCGAGCGTGACGAACTGCCCGCCGTCCTCGACCATCTCGAGCGGGAGATCGGCGACCGCGCGTTCCTCGTGGAGAACCGCTTCACGCTCGCCGACATCGCGGTGGCGAGCCCGTTCGCCAACTTCGCCCACGCTAAGGTCCGACGCGAGCTCGACCGCCACCCGCGCCTCCACGCCTACGTCGACCGCATCCTGGCCCGCCCGAGCTTCGCGGGGCTGATCGAGCGTGAGGCCAAGATGATCTCGCGAGTGGCGTGAAGACTCTTTAGCCCTCCCCTTCAGGGGAGAGGCTTGCCGCGCCTGCTCAGCCCGCCGTCCCTCCTCACTGCGCGATCATCGCCTCGCTCATCGTCCACAGCCGCGCCGCGTCTTCCTCGTCGCACGCCCAGGCGCGCACCTGCGCCCAACGCGGCGCGTCCGGGCCGGCGAGCCGCGCCACGTCGCAATCCTCGCAATAGGCCCCGCCGCGCTCGGCCAGCCGCGCGTCGGTCGCCGCCCACAGCGTGGTCGCCGCGCCCTGCTCGGGCGTCTTGAACAGGTCCCGCGCCGCCTCGTTGGTCGTGCCGTCCACGTTCTTCCAGCCGAGCGCGACCAATTCTTCGTTCGGCAGGTGGCGCTGCAAGGGCGTGAAAATGCCGCCGGGGTGGGCGGAGAAGGCGCGCACGCCGCGCGACGCTCCCCACCGCCGGTCCGCCTCCAGCGCGAACAGCGCGTTCGCCGTCTTCGCCTGCGCATAGGCGCGCCACTTGTTGTAGGGCGCACGCTCGAAATGGGGGTCGTCCCACAGCACGCCACCGCCGGCGTGGCCGACCGACGACAGCGCCACCACGCGCGCGCCCTCCGCCAGCGCGGGGAGCAAGCGCCGCGCCAACTCGAAATGGCCGAGGTGGTTGACCGCGAACTGCGACTCCCAGTGCAAGCCGACGCGCTCGAGCGGGGTGGCCATGATGCCCGCGTTGTTGAAGAGCAGGTAGAGCGCCCGGCCCTCGCCGACCCAGCCGTCGGCGAAGCGGCGCACGGAGCCCAAGTCGGCCAAGTTCATCTCCGCCACGGCGAGCCCGTCCGCCGCGTCCATCCCCGCCAGCGCCGCCCGCGCCCGCTCCACGGAGCGCGCGGGCACGGTCACCCGCGCGCCGGCTGCGAGGAGCGCGCGCACCGTCTCCAGCCCGATGCCGGAATAGCCGCCGGTGACGATCGCCTCACGGCCGGCCAAGTCGACGCCGGCCAGCACCTCGGCCGCTGTGCTCTTCGCCCCGAAGCCCGAACCGATCGGCCTCTGCCGCTCCGCCGCGGTCATGCCGGCATCCCCGTCCCGAACCCCGACCCGCCGAGCTCTGCAGATCCCCCGTCGCACGGGATCACCGCGCCGGTAGTGTAGGCGGACGCCCTGCCGGCGAGGAACAGCGCCACGCCGGCCATGTCCTCCGGCGTGCCGATGCGCTTGAGCGGGTTCTGCTCGACGATCGCCTCGCCGTGGGAAGCGAGCGTGCCGGCCATCATCTGCGATTCGAACGGCCCGGGCGCGATCGCGTTGACGAGGATGCGCTCGGGCGCGAGCCGCTTGGCGAGGTGGCGGGTGAGCATGATCACCGCCGCCTTGGACGAGGAGTAGGCGTAGGTCTCCATCGCCGGGGGTTCGATGCCGTTAATCGACGCGATGTTGATGACGCGCGCGGGATGCTCCGCGCCGGCCGCCGCGCGCAGCAGCGGCAGCAGCTTCTGGGTCAGAAAGAACACCGACTTGACGTTGAGGTCCATAACCTTGTCCCAGCCGTTCTCGGGATAGTCGTCGATCCCCGCCCCCCAGCTCGCCCCCGCGTTGTTCACGAGGATGTCGACGCGCTCCTCCCGCTCGGCGACCGCCGCGGCGAGCCCTTCGACGCCCGCCATGGCGGACAGGTCGAACGGCAGGGACACGCAGCGGCCCCCGTGTCGGCTCAGCTCCTCGGCGATCCGATCGCACACCGCCGCCTTGCGCGACGAGATGTACACGGTCGCCCCGTTCTCGACGTAGCCCCGCGCGATCATCTCGCCGATGCCGCGCGAGCCGCCGGTGACAACCGCGACCTTGCCAGAAACGTCGAACAAGTTGCGCATCGCATTCTCCTCCTGGAACTGGGCCTCCGTGGCGCGTTATGGCAGGCAACGATTGTTTCAGAACAGCAACAAGGGGTCACGATGTCCGCCACCCGCGCCGCGGCGCTCCTGCCCGCCATCTTCCTCGCCAGCTGCGGCGTCAACGCCGTGCCGACGGCGGAGGAGGCCGCCAAGAAGGAATGGGCTGACGTCCAGGCCGCCTTCCAGAGCCGCGCCAACCTGATCCCCAACTTGGTAGCCACCGTGCAGGGCGCGGCCGGATCGGAAGAGCGCATCCTGACGCAGGTGACGGAAGCGCGGTCACGCGCGACCTCCATCAACATCACCACCGACGACCTGTCGAACCCGGCGGAGCTCGCCCGCTTCCAGGCCGCGCAGAACCAGTTGACGCAAGCGCTGGGCTCGCTCCGCACCATCGTCGAGGCCTATCCGCAGCTACAAAGCCAGCAGGGCTTCCGCGACCTGTCCGTCGCGCTCGAAGGCGCGGAGAACCGCGTGCGGATCGAGGTCGGGCAGTACAACGAGGCGGTGCAGCGCTACAATACGACCATCCGCACCTTTCCCAACGCGGTCGGGGCCAAGGTCTTCTACGGCGCGGAGCCGATGACGCCGTACCAAGCGACGCTGCCCGGCGCGGAAAACGCCCCGCGCGTGAACTTCGACGCGCCCGCGCCGAAGAGTTGAGGGCGTGCGCGTCGCGGAGCCCCCTCCACCACCGGGCTGCGCCCGGCGGTCCCCTTCCCCGTTTCGGGGAGGAACTCCGGCACATCCTCCCCGGGACGGGGAGGGAGACCGCGACGCGAAGCGGCGTGGTGGAGGGGGTCCCGCGACGCGCGCCGCCCTCTCATTCCTGCTCCTCGCCCTCCTCCCCGCCGCCGTCCTCGCCCAGCAAGTCCCCGCGCTCACCGGCCGCGTCGTGGACGGCGCGAGCCTCCTGCCCCCGGCCGACGAGGCCGCCATCGCCGCCGAGCTGGAGAACATCGAGCGGACCACCAGCCGCCAAGTCGTCGTCGCCACCATCCCGAGCCTGCAGGGCTACCCCATCGAGGACTACGCCAACCGGCTGTTCAACCGCTGGAAGCTCGGCCGCGCGGAGATTGATAACGGCGTGCTGCTCCTCGTCGCGCCCAGCGAGCGCCGGGCGCGGGTCGAGGTCGGCTATGGGCTAGAGCCGATCCTGACCGACATCGTCGCCGGCCGCATCGTCCGCGACCGCATGGCCCCGCTGTTCGCCCGGAACGACTACCCCGGCGGCATCCGGGCGGGGGTGAATGGCGTCGCCGAACGGCTCCGCCTGCCGCCGGACGAGGCCGAACGCCGCGCGCTGGAGGAGGGCCGCCGGACCCAGGCGCGCGTGGAGCGCGGCGGAGAAGGTTCGATCCTGCCTCTGCTGTTCTTCCTCGTCGTGCTCTTCTTCATCATCCTGCCGATGCTGCGGCGCGCGGGCGGCGGCGGCCGACGCTACCGATCGCGCGGGGGCTTCGGCAACCCCGTGATCCTCTGGGGTCCCGGGTTCGGCGGCGGGTTAGGCGGCGGGTTCGGCGGGGGTGGGTTCGGGGGTGGAGGCTTCGGCGGCGGCGGGTTCGGCGGCGGGGGCGGCTTCTCGGGCGGTGGCGGCTTCTCGGGCGGTGGCGGCGCGTCCGGCGGCGGCGGCGCGTCGGGGAGCTGGTGATGCTCAACGCGTCCGACCACGCCCGCGTGACTGCGGCGATTGCCGAAGCCGAGCGCGCCAGCGCGGGCGAGGTGGTGGTGATCGCGTCGGAAGCGTCCGACCGCTACCACGACGTCGCGCTCCACTGGGCGCTCGCGACCATGCTCGGCGTCATGGCGCTGTGCGCCGCCTCGCCCTCCCTCCTGCTCGGCGCCATGGCCGCGGTCCACGGCCCCTGGTCGCCCGAGCCGGGCGCGTCCCAGCTCCTCACCGCGCAGCTGCTGCTCGCCGCGCTCGCCTTCCTGCTCGCACTCGCGGTCCTGCGGTCGGCCAGCGTGCGCCTCCTGCTCACCCCGCCCGCCACCAAGGCGCGCCGCGTCCGCCGCCGTGCGATTGAGCTGTTCCGCGCCGGGGCCGAACGGCGCACGGCGGGCCGCACGGGTGTGCTCCTTTACGTCTCCCGCGCCGAGCGCCGCGCGGAGATCGTCGCGGACGCGGCGATCCATTCGAAGGTCGAGCCGGAGGTCTGGGGCGAGGCGATGGCCGCCGTCGTTTCAGGGCTCAACGCCGGCCGCGCGGGCGAGGGGCTGGAGGCGGGCGTGCGCGAGATCGGCGCGGTGCTCGCCACGCATCTTCCGCGAAGTCCCGCGGACGCGACCGCCGACGCTAATGAAATTCCCGACAGGCTGATCACCCTATGACCGACGACACCGAAGAAACCCTGTGGGAAGGCCGCTTCATCGCCGCCAAGCGGCGCGGCCGGTGGGAGTACGCGTCCCGCGCGCGGAACATCGGCGCGGCAGTGATCGTCGCGGTGGACGACGCGGGCTGCGCGATTCTCGTCGAGCAGGAGCGCGTGCCGCTGGGGCAGCGCTGCCTGGAGCTTCCCGCCGGCCTCGTCGGCGACGAGGCGGACGGCGAGGCGGTGGCTGTCGCCGCCGCGCGCGAGCTGGAGGAGGAGACCGGCTACAAGTCCGACCGGGTGGTCGTCCTCGGCGAGTTCGCCTCCTCCCCCGGCATGACCAGCGAGCGCTTCACTTTGGTGCGCGCCACCGGTCTGACCAGGGTCGGCGAGGGCGGCGGGGTGGCGGGCGAGAGCATCGCCGTGCATCGCGTGCCGCTCCCGGAGTTGCCGGCGTTCGTGGCGGCCAAGCGCGCGGCGGGGGTGGCGGTGGACTCGAAGCTGATCCTGCTATTGGCGGGAGCGCTGCTGGGCAGCGAGATGACGGCTTGACGGCGTCGACTTAGCCCCTCCCCTTCGGGAGCATCAGGTGAACCGTGCGGGGCACGGTTCACCTGATGATGGGTTGGGGTGGGAACGTTTCGCGATGGTCCGCCGCTCGACGGGCTTGCGCGGTCGCACAGCCCTACCCCAATCCCTCCCCTGAAGAGGAAGGGCTTAGCGGTGTCCACACCCCAGGTCGGTCCTATTGCTTGCCCCCGAATACCCGCTCGAATGTGTAGGGCGAGCCCGCGTCCGCGTCCGCCCCGTCAGGCGGGCCCATGTCGTGCGTCCAGCTCCGCCGCGACAGCGCCGCGCCTAGGCAGCGCTGCTCCGCAATCCGGTGCCCCCGCGCCGTCGCGTCCACTCGGTGCGTCCGCACGTCCCCGGGGGCGACCTCGTAGGGTCCCTCGACCGCCGTGGCGCCGCCCCGCGCCGCCGCGGCCTCGGCGGCGAGGTGCGCCCGGCACGCCGCCGCGTCCGCGAAGTTCCGCACGGGGGTGAACGGCGTCTCTTCCGCGGCAGCCGGGGCGGCGGCTTGGAGAGCGAGCAGGGTCAGGATCAGCATGGTCCGGCGGCTTCCGCCCCGCCCGCTGAACCGCGCCTTATTTGAAATTGTCAGCGTAGGTGCGGATACGCTGGCGGCGCGGCGCGGGCGGAATGACGTGGAAAGGGATGCCCTCGCGCTCGCAGTAAGCGGTCGCCTCCGCTTCCGTCGCGAACTTCAGCGTCACCTGCGGCTGCGTTTCGTCCGTACCGACCCAGCCGGTCAGTGGGTCGGGGGTCATGGCCCGCGTCCGCTCGAATTCGAGCACCCACTGGCCGGCGCGCGCGCGCCCGCCGCCGACGCCGTTGGCGTCCCGGATTTCCTGGAATATGCGGGCGATGCTCATGGGTGGGCCTTGGCGATGATGGACATGGTTGAACGGAATCCTTCGGGCTGAGCTCGTCGAAGCTTTCCCTTCTTAGCGCCGTAAGGGGAAGGAGAGCCCTTCGACAAGCTTAGGGCGGACGGTTTGCTGCGCGGCGTGGCGGCGACCGCGTCGATTTTGATTTATCTCCGCCCCGCGCCCTTCTTGGTCCGGAGCGTGGGGTCCGCCACCGCCGGGTCGTCAGGCCAGGGATGCCGTGGGTAACGTCCGCGCATCTCCTTTGCCACCGCCGCCCAGCTCCCGGCCCAGAAGCCCGGCAGGTCCTTCGTCAACTGGATCGGCCGCCCGGCCGGGGACAGGAGGCTGAGCGTCAGCGGTACGCGCCGCGCTCCGCCCACCGTCGGATGCTCTGCCAGCCCGAACAGCGCCTGCACGCGCACCTCCGCCCGCGGGCCGCCCTCCGCGGCGTAGTCGATCGGGTGGCCGCTTCCCGCGGGCGCGTGGAGCGCCTCGGGCGCGAGCCGGTCGAGCGCGGCGCGCCCCGCCCAGCCGAGCCGCTCGTCGAGCGCGGCGCGGAGCGCGCCCGGCGGCAATTCGTCCACCCCGCGCCGGCCGCGGAGCAGCGGTGGCAGCCAGTCGGCCAGGTCGGCTCGCAGCGCCTCGTCCGACAAGTCGGCGACTTCCTCGTTCAAGCGCCGCGCGAAGGCGGCGCGCGCACGCAGCCGCTCCCCCGCCTCGCTCCAGGGCAGCGCCGCCGTTCCTGCCTTCAAGACGTGGTCGAGCAGCGCCCGCTCGATCGCCCGCCCGTCCGGTGCAGGGTCGGGGCCGCGCGCGATCACCACCGCGCCGAGCCGCCGCGCGCGGGTCGCTGACGCGCGCCCGGTAGCCGGGTCCACCTTCACCTCCGTCCGTGCTTCCAGCCGGTCGCCGAACAGCGCCTCCACGGTCGCCGCGTCGAGCGCCGCCGCGCTCAGCACCCGCGCGTCCGCCCCCGCCCCGCCGACCTCGGCGACTGCTAGCCACTCGGCGCGCGCGAGCGGGCTCGCCGCGTCCAGCCGGAACCCCCGCCCGCCAACGGACGCCCAGCCCTCGCCGGACGGGTCCCGCCGCTTCGCCACGCGGTCGGGAAAGGCGAGCGCGACGCAGGCACCCAGAAAGCCCTCTCCCGCTCGCGGGAGAGGGTTGGGTGAGGGCACGCCCTCGACGCGCGAACTGGTCCTCATCACGGCTGGCCTACCCTCACCCCGACTCTCTCCCGCGAGCGGGAGCAACGCCGCCCACCGCGCTGCCAGCTTCCGCGCGCCCTCCGCCCGCGGCCCGCGCTCGTTCCGCCAGCGCCGCAGGCGTACCTCCAGATCGACGTCGCTCCCGCCCAGCCCGCGCTCCTGCAGCAGCACCGCGACCTCCGCCGCTGTCCGTCCCCAGCCCCGCGCGCCGGTCGCCAGCAGCATGTGCGCGAGCCGCGGCGGGAGCGGGAGCGCCGCCATCGCGCGGCCGTGCGCGGTCGGCCGCCCGTCCGCGTCGAGCGCGCCCAGCCCCGCCAGCCGAGCGCGCGCTTCCGCCACCGCGGCATCCGGCGGCGGATCGAGAAAGCGCAGGGCCCGCGGATCCGACACGACCCACTGCGCGCACGCCAGGAGCAGCCCGGACAGGTCCGTTTCCAAGATCTCCGGCGGCTCAAAGGCGGGGAGCCCCGCGGTCGCCGCCTCCGCCCACAGTCGCACCGCGATCCCCGGCCCCTGCCGCGCCGCGCGCCCGGCGCGCTGGGTCGCCGCCGCCCGGCTCACCCGCTCGGTGACGAGCAGCGTCAGTCCCGCCCCGCGGTCGTAGCGCGGCCGCCGCGCGAGCCCGCCGTCGACCACCGCGCGCACGCCCTCCAACGTGACGCTGGTCTCGGCGATGGAGGTAGCGAGCACCACCCGGCGTTCCGGCCCGCGGACCGCCGCGCGCTGCGCCGCGGGCTCGACCTGGCCGTGGAGCTGGTGGACCGGGACCCCGCTTAGGTCGCCCAGCCGCGCCGCCGTCCGCGCGATCTCCGCCGCGCCGGGCAGGAAGGCCAGCACGCTGCCCTCACCCTCCACCAGCGCGCGCCGGCACGCCGCCGCGACCGCGTCCTCGACCCGCTCGTCCGGCCCGCGCGGCTCGTGGCGTAGTTCGAGCGCGAAGCTCCGCCCCGCGCTCTCGATCATCGGTGCGCCGCCGAGCAGCGCCGCGAACCGCTCGCCCTCCAGGGTCGCCGACATCGCGACGAGCCGCAGCTCGGGCCGCAGCGCGTCCTGCGCATCGAGCGCCAGCGCGAGCCCCAAGTCGCTCTCCAGGCTGCGCTCGTGCACCTCGTCAAACAGCACGGCCGACACGCCGGCGAGCTCCGGGTCACCCTGGATGCGGTTTAGGAAGACGCCCGCCGTCATCACCGTCAGCCGGGTCGCGGCGGAGGTCCGGCTGTCCAGCCGCGTCCGGTAGCCGATGGCGCGCCCGACCGGCTCGCCGCGCAGTTCCGCGATCCGCTCCGCCGCCGCCCGCGCCGCCAGGCGGCGGGGCTGGAGCAGCAGCACCTCGCCCCCGCACCACGGCTCGTAGAGCAAGGCGGGCGCCGCCGCGGTGGTCTTGCCCGCGCCGGGCGGGGCGACGAGCACAGCGTTGGGGCGAGCGCGGAGTGCGGCGAGGAGGTCGGGAAGGACGAGGTGGATGGGAAGGCTGAGCCCCTCCCCGCCAAGGGAGAGGTTGGGGTGGGGAAGTTTCGACATGGCCTACCGCCGCAGCGTGTAGTCCTTCGACGACCCCACCCCAACCCCTCCCCTGAAAGGGAGGAGCTAGCTTCAATAACCCCGCGCCACCGCGAATTCCGCCGCTTCCGCCAGTGCCGCCTTGGCCTTGCCCGCCGGGAACGGGCCCAGCGCGTCGATCGCCCGCTGCGCGTACATCCGCGCGCGCTCCAGCGTGTCGTCCAACGCGCGGGTGCTCCGCAGCAACGTGGTGGCGTGCGCGAGGTCCGCGTCGCCTGCACGCTCCCCGCGCATCGCCGCGCGCCAGAAGTCGCGGTCCTCGGTGGCACCTCTGGCATAGGCGAGGATCACCGGCAGCGTCACCTTGCCATCGCGGAAATCGTCACCGACCCCCTTGCCCATCAGCGACGCTGTCGACGCGTAGTCGATCGCGTCGTCGACGAGCTGGAAAGCGACGCCGAGGTTGCGCCCATACGCGTCCAGCGCGCGCTCCGCCGGCTCGTCGCGCTCGGCCAGCACCGCGGCGATGCGGCACGCGGCGGCGAACAGCGCGGCGGTCTTGGCCGCGATGATCTCCAGATACTTGTCCTCGCCCGTGTCGATCTGCCGCTGCACGGTGAGCTGGCTCACCTCGCCTTCGGCGATCACGGACGCGGCCTGCGACAGGATGCGCAGCACCTTTAGGCTGCCGTCCTCGATCATCAGCTCGAACGAGCGCGACAGGAGGAAGTCGCCGACGAGCACGCTCGCCGGGTTGCCCCAGATGACGTTGGCGGTTTCGCGGCCGCGGCGGAGCCCCGAGCCGTCCACCACGTCGTCGTGGAGCAGGGTCGCGGTGTGGATGAACTCGACCGCCGCGGCGAGCTTGTGCTGTCGCGCGCCCTCGTAGTCGAGCAGCTTAGCGCAGGCGAGCGTGAGCATCGGCCGCAGCCGCTTGCCGCCGCCCGCGATCAGGTGGCCGGCAAGCTCGGGGATCAGCGGGATCTCGCTCTGGGTACGCGCCAGGATCACGCCGTTGACCGCGTGAAGGTCGCTCGCCACCAGCGCGACCATTGGCTCGAGCGACGGCGCGGGGCGGGCGCCGATAGAATGCACGTGGGCGGTCATGGCGTGCGCGCCGCTTGCCCGGCGCGCCCGTGAAAGGCAAGCTCCGGGCGGGAGGGCACGCCATGGCCGACGAGCGACTGGAGGACTACCGCCGCAGCATCGATAACATCGACGCCGCGCTCGTCCACATGCTCGCCGAACGCTTCAAGATCACCCAGGCAGTCGGGAGATACAAGGCGACGCACGGCCTGCCCCCCGCCGACCCGGCGCGCGAGGCCGAGCAGATCGACCGCCTCCGCGCGTTGGCCGACGCCGCCCGGCTCGACCCCGACTTCTCCGAGAAGTTCCTGCGCTTCGTCATCGACGAGGTGATCCGCCACCACGAGCGCGTGCGGGACGGCTGAGCGGCCGCGCTTAAGCTGCTGACCCCCGCCCGCCGCTCCGCTAAGCGCCGGTCCCATGCCCGAGAATACAACCCGCGCCGACATCGTACCCGTGATCCTTTCTGGCGGCGCGGGGACGCGGCTGTGGCCCTTATCGCGGCCCGCGGCGCCGAAGCAGCTGCTCCCCTTGGCGGGCGAGCGGACGATGCTGGAGGAAACGCTGGCCCGCGCCGCGCCGGTTCACGGCTTCGCCGCGCCGCTCATCGTGCTCAACGCGCGCCACGCGGACACAGTGGAGCACCAGACCGCGAACGTCATAGGCATCGACGCCGGCCACCGCCTCCTGCTCGAGCCCGAAGGGCGCAGCACCGCGCCCGCCATCGCCCTCGCCGCCCTCGCCTGCCCGACCGACGCGCTGCTGCTCGTGATGCCGAGCGACCATCTGGTGCGCAGCCCCGCCGCCTTCCACGCCGCGGTGGACCGCGCCGCGCCGCTGGCGCGCGACGGCTGGCTCGTCACCTTCGGCATCGAGCCCGACGCGCCCCACACGGGCTACGGCTACATCCGCCGGGGCACGGAGATCGCGCCGGGCGCCTACGCGGTCGCCGAGTTCGTCGAGAAGCCCGACCGCCGCACTGCCACCGCCTACGTGGCCAGCGGCGACTACGCGTGGAACGGCGGCATCTTCCTGTTCCGCGCGGACCGAATTCTGGAGGAGCTCGGCCGCCACCAGCCGGACGCGCTGCGCGCGGCGGAAGCCGCGATGGCGGGCGAGCCGCGCGATGCGGCGCGGCTCCGTCCCGATGCCGCCGCCTTCCGCCGTGCGCCCGGCATCTCCATCGACTATGCCGTAATGGAGCGCGCCGGTCGCGTGGCGGTGGTGCCCGTCGACATGGGCTGGTCGGACGTCGGCAGCTGGGACGCGCTCCACGCGGTCAGCCTCCCCGACGAGATGGGCAATGCGATCGAAGGAGACGCCGTCGCGCTCGACAGCCACAACTGCCTCGTCCGCTCCACCGGCCCGCTCGTCGCCGCGCTCGGCGTGAGCAACTTGATCGTGGTCGCCACGCCCGACGCGGTGCTGGTCCTGCCCCGCGGGCGCAGCGAGGAGGTGAAGAGCCTGATCGCTGCGCTGCAGGCGGCCGAACATCCCGCGCTCGGCTAGGCCGGCACCAGCTCCATCACGTCCATCACCGACTCGAAGCGCGGCGAGGGGAACGCCACGCGCCACCGCCGCTCGCCGACCCGCTCGACCCAGCCCGCGACGTCGCGGTCGGCGTCGCGGCCGTAGTCGATCGCGCGTGTCTCGTCCGACAGCAGGAGCGTGCCGAGGAACGCCTGCCGCCGGTCGTCGTGCGGGAAGACGAGGCCGACCTGCCGCTGCGAGCCCGTCAGCTTGGTCAGACGCACCGCGTCGCCTTCTCGGTGCACGCGGCAGCGGAAATAGGGGTAAGGCGTGAACGGCAGCAGCCCGCCGAGCTTGAGCAGCCGACAGCGGTACTCGCCCGGCGGCAGCGCGGCGTGCGCCAGCGCCGCGTCCGGGTCGAGCACTGCCCCCTCGCGCGCCACCTCCGCCGCAGCTCCGCGGCGCGCCTCCGCCAGCCCGCGCAGCCAGGCCGCGCGCCAGTTGCGCAGCCGCTCGCGGTCGCTCGGGGTGGCCACGCGGCGCCAGTCGGCGACGGCGCGCACCGGCGCGCGCACCTCGTCCGCCGGCCGCGCTTCCGGATGCGCGCAGCCGGCCGCGAGCAGCGGGAGGAGCAGCAGAAGCCTCACCCCCGCCACGCGCGCCACCCGAGCAGCAGCCAGCCGGCGATCATCAGCAGCCCGCCCAGCGGCGCCACTGCGCCCAGCCAGCGCGCCGCGCCCAAGGCCATCGCGTACAGCGTGCCGGAAAAGATGGCGGTGCCCAGCCCGATCAGCAGCGCCGCCCCGCCCAGCCGCGGCAGCGGCAGCGCGGCCACCGCGACTAGCAGGACCGCGTGCCACAGCTGATACTGCACCGCCGTGCTCCACCAGCCGAGCCGCTGCTCGTCCAGCACGCTCCGCAACCCGTGCGCCCCGAACGCGCCGAGCGCGACGCCCAGCGCACCCAGCAGCGCGCCGGCGAGGAGGATGGTACGGTGGTCGGGGGGCAACATCGCGCCATGCCTACTCCGCTCGACGCGGGGCCGCCAGCGATGATGCCCCGGCCGGCGGGTCGGCGGCTCTCGTCCGCCGAACCCGGCCGACAGCATGGCTTCGCCATGCCGCCCCTTTTGCCTTGTTCCCTCGTCCGTCGCGGGAAAGGGGGCGTCGTGGCGAAGCCGCGCCGTCGGTCGACGCGGCCGAGAGCAGGCTCAGCCGGTCGCCGGCCGGGTCAGCGCTTTTCCTCGCCTGAACGGCTGCGCCGCTCGGCCTCGGGCGCCTCCCTACTGCGCTGTCCATCCCCCATCCACTGACAGGTTCGCCCCCGTGATCGCCGCCGCCTCGTCCCGGCACAGGAACACAGCCAGCGCCGCGACCTGCTCGGGTGTCACGAATTTCTTTGTTGGCTGGGCAGCCAGCAGCACGTCGTTCATCACCTGCTCGCGCGAAAGGCCGCGCGCCTTCATCGTGTCGGGGATCTGGTTCTCGACCAGCGAGGTCCACACGTAGCCGGGGCTGATCGTGTTCGCCGTCACCCCCGCCTGCGCCGCCTCCAGCGCCACCGCCTTGGTGAACCCCGCGATTCCGTGCTTGGCCGCGACGTAGGCCGATTTATTGGGGGACGCGACCAAGCTGTGCGCCGACCCCGTGTTGATGACCCGCCCCCAGCCCCGCGCCCGCATCCCCGGCAGCGCCGCGCGCACCGTGTGGAACGCGGAGGACAGGCAGATCGCGATGATTGCGTCCCATTTCTCCAGCGGCATCTGATCGACCGGCGAGACGTGCTGGATGCCCGCGTTATTAACCAGCACGTCCACGGCGCCGAGGTCCGCTTCGCAGCGCGCCACCATCGCCGCGATCGCCGCCGGGTCCGTCATGTCCGCCCCGTCGTGCAGCGCCCGCGCACCGCTTAGTCCCTCCAGCTCGCCCCTGATTCCTTCGATCTGGCTCGCATCGCCGAACCCATTCAGCATCACGTTCGCCCCCTCCGCGGCGAAGGCGCGCGCGTAGGCGAGCCCGATGCCGGAAGTGGAACCGGTGACGAGTGCGGTGCGGCCTCGCAGGAACATGAACGGTCCTCCCCTCGTGGTCCGCCCGTCCTAGGAGCGCTCGCCCGCCTCGCCAAGCCGCGCTATTCCCCTTCGCCGTCCTCTTCGGCCTCGCCGGCGCCCGCGCCCCGGTGGTCCCGCATCGCGCGCAGCCGACGCAGGACCTTTGTCCGCACCCGCGCCATGTCGGGCGGCGTTTCTCAAGGCTTGGGCGCGGCCGTCCGCGCCTTGTACATCGCCAGCAGCCGGATGCTCAGGTCCGGTTCTATCTGCTCGGGGTCCGCTGCCGCCAGCGCATCGGCCGCTGTGTCCCCCGCCTCGTAAGGTCCGGCGCCGCGTGCCGCGCGCTTCACCAGCAGCGCCTGAAGGTGCGCGCACCCTTGCTCCACCGCGCCGTCCCACCGGTGCGCGAAGCCCGCGTCCGCCGCCCACCGTCGGTACACATGGCGGAGCGACACCCCCGCCGCTCCCGCGGCGAACGTGACATTCACCGTGGTCGCCAGCTCGTCCAAGAACAGGTCCCAGCGCCATTCCGGATATTCGTGTGCCTTCATCCGACGGCGCTGCGGCCCGCCTCCCGGCCGCGTCCCGATCCGCTCGCCCCTGCCGTCTCCCGCCATCGGCCGCTCCCCCGCAGCCCACGCCGATGTACCATGTTCGTTCCTACTGCTCAACATTGTGAACCGTATCGGTTCACCCGCCTCCTGCGCCCGGCCCATGCAACCCCCGCACCGCCCGAGCATTGAAGGGGGCACAACACGGCCGGAGCACCCCATGCGCCTCGACGACGAACAAGCCAGCGTGAACTTCGAGGACCGCACCGGCCGCGGCGGCGGCGGGTTCGGCGGCATCGGCGGGGGCGGCGGCGGTTTCCTGCCGCTGATCCTCGGGCTGGTCGCCAGCCGCTTCGGCATCGGCGGTGTCGCCTTGCTGCTGCTTGGCTATTGCGCGCTGTCCACCTTCGGCGGCGGAGGCGGAGGCTACGGCCCGGTGAACTCTCCCGCGGTGCAGGCCGGGCAGGCCGCCGCGGGGCAGTCGACGCTCGACCCGGCGGCGCGCGAGCTCCTGACCCGGACGCTGGGCTCCACCGAGCGGCGCTGGGGCGAACTCTTCGCCGAAGCCGGGCAGCGCTACCAGCCGACCACCATGGTCGCTTATTCGAACAACGACCGGTCGGGCTGCGGCGCGGCGCAGGCGGCGATGGGCCCCTTCTACTGCCCCGCTGACCAGCGCATCTACATCGATCCGACCTTCTTCCAGGAACTCCAGACCCGCTTCGGCGCGGCGGGCGACTTCGCCCAAGCCTATGTCATCGCTCACGAGGTCGGCCACCATATACAGACGCTCACCGGCATCTCGGACCAGGTCCGCCAAGCGCAGGCGAACGCGTCGCGCGCGGAGGCCAACGCGCTGCAGGTCGCCATGGAGCTCCAGGCCGACTGCTACGCGGGCGTGTGGGCCGCGCGCGACCGCAACCTGCTCGAGCCCGGCGACGTGGAGGAAGGCCTCCGCGCCGCTCAGGCGATCGGCGACGACACCCTGCAGCGCTCGGCCGGCCGCGTCCCCGTGCCCGAATCCTTCACCCACGGCACCTCCGCGCAGCGCGCGCGCTGGCTCCAGGTGGGTCTTCAGACCGGCGACCCGAACCGGTGCGATACCTTCGAGGGGCGGCTGTAGAAGTCGGCCCGCGGCGCGCTCAGCCTGGCGGCGAAGCCTCACCGCCAGGCGTTTCCGATCCCACCTCGTCCAGCAGCTTAAGCAAGTCCGCAAAGTCGGTGTTGTCGCTGATGGGAAAGGCGCGCTTGAACCCGCCGCCCAACGCCTGCAGGTCGCGCGCGGTGAGCAACCCCACCGCGACGACGGGCTCGCCGCCCCATGTTTTGCGGTAATTCGGCATGGATGGATCAACGTGAACGGCGCGGGTCCGTGCCGGTCGTTTCACGCACGCAACGAACATTCGCTGCGCCCGTGTCCGCCGGGCCTCATTGTTGTGGTGACGACGCCGCCGAACCTCGCCCGCCTTGCTCCTCCAGCGCCGCTGGCGCGTTGAGGGCGCCATGCACCGCAAACCGCACCTGCCGATCAAGAACTGCCTCGCCTGCGCCCGCCCCTTTGCCTGGCGCAAGAAGTGGGCGCGCGATTGGAACGAGGTCCGCTACTGCTCCGACCGCTGCCGGCGCGAAAAGGGGCGCGGCGGGCCGTCGCCCTCCGCGCCCCATCCGGAATATGCCCCGCCGACCTCGCGGCGGGGAAGACCCGCGTCTTAGTTGGAGCCGCTGGTCCGCAACACGCCGTTCACACCGCTCGGGAAGAAGCCCCCGGCCAGCGCACCTGCCGGGTTCAGGTAAACGATGTTGAGCACCTGCTGCGGCGTCCGGCTGAACACGATGCTATTGTTGTCGGTGGGCACGATGTTGGCCGCATTGTTCGCCGCCGTGATGCCCTGGTCGAGGTCGCTCGACCCGTCCAGGCTGTCGCGCGCGTCGGAGATCGCGTTGGCCGCCGTGCGGAGCGACGGGGTCTGGATGCCCTTGCCGAACAGCACGGTGCGGATCAGCCCGGCGTGGTACGCTTCCACCGCCAGAATGCCCGCCGCGGCCTCCAGAAACGTCTTGTTGGTGATCAACGGCGACGCGCCCTTGTAGGCGGTCACGCCCACGTCCTCGAAGATGAAGGCGCCCAGCAGGAAGTTCTCGTCGTTCGCGTAGGGGTCGAACGACTGGTTGGCCCCGATCAGCCCCGCCGAGCGAGCGGCCGCCGAGAAGGGCGCGTCAGGCGTGTCGCCGCGAATGTCGATCCGCGGCTGGACCCCGCCTATGTGAGCCGGCTCGACCGGCGCTACTGGGTGACGAGCGGGTTGATGACGCTCGGAGCGGCGCTGAGCTTCGTCCATTGGCAGGCGGGGCTGGGTCTAGCCGCGCTGACCAGCCTCTCCTACCTGCTTCCGCCCGAGACGCCGGTCTACCTGACTGAATCGCCGGTGGTGGAAGGGGAAGGCTAACACCCGTGGCCCGCGCG
This sequence comes from uncultured Sphingomonadaceae bacterium, assembly GCA_902806235.1. GTDB lineage: Bacteria > Pseudomonadota > Alphaproteobacteria > Sphingomonadales > Sphingomonadaceae > CADCVW01. The sequence continues at coordinate 22,054 of CADCVW010000029.1, forward strand.
CCCAAGCTCAAGGTCTTCCGCACCGCGATCGGCTTCCACGATGCCTATGTGGCGGCGCCGAGCCAGAAGGCGGCGATCGAAGCGTGGGGGACCGGCAAGGACGTGTTCGCGCGCGGCGAGGCCGAGATCGTCACCGATCCGGCGCTGACTGCCGAGCCGCTCGCCAATCCCGGGCAGATCATCAAGCGCCTGCGCGCAACCGCGGCCGAGCAGATTGCGGCGCTGGGTGCGGAGGATGAGCCGGTCCGCGCCGCCGGCAAAGGCAAGGCTAAGGTTAGACCAGCCAAGCCCGCGTCCAAACCTAAGCCGCGGCCGAGCCGAGCGGCTCTCGAGGAGGCGGAAGTCGCGCTCGCACAGGCGGAGGCGCGCCAGGCCGAGGCGCTGAGAGCGATCGCCGAGCGGGAGGCGGCGCTCGAGCGCGAGCGCAAGGCGCTGGAAAAGAAGCAGCGCGAGGAGCGCGAGCGGCTGGAGGCCCGGCGGCAAAAGGCGGAGGCTGCGTACGAAGAGGCGATGCGGCGCTGGCGGGCGGGCTGAGGGTTGCGGCGGCTCGTGAGGGCGGGCAGGGCGGCCAGCCCGCGTCGGTCGGGTTCGCGATAGCGACCCGCCGGCCGGCCTGCGCCGACTCCGCGCGCTGCTGACGCGGCGCTGCGCGCCGGGCTCGCTGCGGGCGGGCGGCTTGGCTGGAAGTTGAGGAAGTTGGGGGTACGTCCCCTCGCCGACTTCCCCTTGGCTACGGGGGCAGCAGGCACAAGGCGGAAAATCTGGGGCGTGGCGCGCTGCCGATCCATCGATCAGCTTGGACCAGAGGAAATCCTACAATTCAATGGGTAAAGCTTGTGAGCCGCTGAAGGGGCCGCTGGGCGGACGCGGCAGCCTGCTGCAAGGCAATGCGGGCGATGGCGCCGGGGCGAGCAGAGGCGGCGGCGCCCAAGCGCCGCCGCCTCCTCTAAGTCAGGATCAGGAGCCCGAGGGCGCGCTGAGGTTGATCGCGACGATGATGTTTTTGACGATCTGGAACTGACCCGGAGTCAGGGTGATCGTGGTGCTTCCGTTGATCTGGACGACCAGTACGACGACGATCGCGATGATGACGCCGGTGGGCGACTTGCGCACTTCGGTGACGCGGCCGATCATCTTGCCGTTCTTGTCGTGGACCATCATGCCCGACTGAACGGCGCTGTTCTGGTTGGCGCGCTCGCGGGCGCGGTCGGAGGCGTTGGCGCTACCCTGGCTGTTGCCGCGCTTGTTGCGCATCTTGTCGCCGCCGGTCTGGCCGCCGGTGCCCTTGAGGACGCTGTTCTCGTTCGACTGCTGGATGCCGCGCTGGTTGGCGTTGGCGGGACCCTGGCTGTTCTGCCGCGCTTGCTCGCGGGTTTGCTTGCCATTGCTGGCCTGCTGGGCGGCGAAGGCGGGGCCGGAAGCGGCCAGCGACAAGCCCGCTGCGGCCGAGATGATTACGCTGTACTTCATGGAAAATTCCTTTTTACTTTCAGGATTTAGGGGCAACGCCCCGCAAAGCGCACATGTTCCTTTCCGCTGCTAAAGCGGTGAGAGCGGAAGGGCGGCCTGACCGCGTCGACCCTGTCGGCGAAGCCGCAGGTCGGCCGGCCTGCGCCGACTCCGCGCGCTGCTCACGCGCCCGGAGGCCGAACTCGCTGCGGGCGGGCGGCTTGGCGGATGCTTGTCTTTTCTGCGGGTGCGCTTAGTCTTCGCTTCGGCAAACCGGGGGAATGCGATGGCGACGCGTGCGCGGCCTGCGATTCGACTGACACGCGAACGGATCTTCTACGGCGGGATGGGGCTGACGATCCTGCTGCTGGTGTTCGCCGGGTTCGCGCCCAGCTACTTCCTGCGCGGGACCATCGTTTCGGGCCGGCCGCTAACGCCGATGACGCCGCTCATCCACATCCACGGCCTCGTCTTCACGGCATGGCTGCTGCTGTTCATCGCCCAGGCGGCGCTGATCTCGGGGCGGCAGCACCGGCTGCACATGCGGCTCGGCACGATCTCGATGGCGCTGGCTGCGGCGATGGTGGTGGTTGGCGTGATGACCGCGGTGCAGCAGGTCGGCAGGGGCAGCGGACCGCCGGGGATACCGCCGCTTACCTGGGCCGCGGTGCCGCTGATCGACATGCCGGTCTTCGCCGGGCTCGTCGCGGCCGGATACCGCTTCCGGCGCGACCCGCAGACGCACAAGCGGCTGATGCTGCTCGCCACTATTCTGATGCTGCAGCCGGCGATCGGAAGGATGCCGATGCCGTCGACGCCGCTCGCGGGCGAGACGGGGACGCTGGTCGCGTTCCTGATGGTGCTGCCTTTGATCGGTTGGGATCTCTTCCAGCGAGGGCGGCTGCACAAGGCGACGATGATCGGCGTCGCGGTGCTCGCGGCCGAGCAATTGTTCCGAATGGCGGTATGGCGGACCGACGCCTGGCAGAGCTTCGCCGGCTGGCTGGTGGGCGTGCTCGGCTAGGCGACGAGCGGGAGCGGGAGCGGATGGTGAGGGGGCGCCCTCCACCATACGAATTTTTTGGGGTGGCGAGTGCTCCTGGCTGTTCCTAGACCTTGGGAGATCAAGGGCGCACACGAGCTTAT
>CADCVW010000030.1 GCA_902806235.1 uncultured Sphingomonadaceae bacterium
AACGGCCCGCCCGCGCGGCCGCCGGCCGGGCCGCCGCGCGCGGCCCCGCCGAAGATGCCGTCGAAGATGGAGGAAAAGTCGCCCCCGTCGCCGCCGAACTCGAACTCGGCGCCGCCCGGCCCGGGGCGGCCGCCCGATCGCCCGCCGCCGCCCGCGCCGAAGCCGAACGGCATCTTCGGGTTGCCGTCCTCGTCGATCTCGCCCCGGTCGTAGCGCGCGCGCTTGTCCTTGTCGGACAGGAGGTCGTATGCTGCGGTCACTTCCGAGAAGCGCTTAGCCGTCTCCGGCTTGCCCGCGTTGCGGTCGGGGTGCAGCTCCTTGGCGAGCTTGCGGTACGCTTTCTTGATCGCCGCCTCGTCTGCGGTGCGCGCCACCCCCAGCCGTTGATACAAATCGGCCATGCCCCGTCCGTGCTTCCCTGCCGTGCTCCGTTGCCTCGCTGCAACAGGCGCGGAGATGGGGCAAGGCGGACGGGGGAGCAAGCCTCGCGCGCTTGGCGGGTGCGGCGGGCTCGGCCATAGGGAAAGTATGACCGAAGACCCCCACGCGCTGTTCGACAGCTGGTTCGCCGAGGCGCGCGCGGCCGAGCCCAACGACCCGGAAGCCATGGCGCTGGCCACCGTCGGCGCGGACGGCCGCCCGTCCGCGCGCATGGTGCTGCTCAAGGGCCACTCGCCCGAGCGCGGCTTCGTCTTCTACACCAACCTCGACAGCCGCAAGGGCCGCGAACTGGCGGAGCACCCGCGCGTCGCCTTGTTGTTGCACTGGAAGAGCCTGCGCCGCCAAGTCCGCATCGAAGGCGACGTCTCGCCCGTCCCCGACGCCGAGGCCGACGCCTATTTCGCCAGCCGCAGCCGGCCGTCGCAGCTCGGCGCCTGGGCTTCCGACCAGTCGCGCCGCCTCGACCACCGCGCCGCCTTCGAAGCGCGCTACGCTGAGATGGAGGCCCGCTTCGAGGGCCGGCCGGTCCCCCGACCGCCGCGCTGGTCCGGCTGGGCCGTCCAGCCCCATGCTATCGAGTTCTGGATGGACCGCGCCCACCGCCTCCACGAGCGCCGCGTGTTCGAGCGCGCCGCGTCCGGCGAGGGGTGGAGCGAGCATCTGCTTTTTCCGTGATCTTCCACCCGCCCCACGACGACCGGCCGCCGCCCGCCCGCGCCGGCGTGCTGACCCAGCGCGCGGCGCTGATCAGCGTCGGCGTGGCGCTGTTCCTGCTGCTGCTGAAGACGGGGGCCGCCGTCGCCACCGGCTCCGTGTCCATGCTCGGCTCGCTCGCCGACACCGCGCTCGACGTGGTCGCCTCGCTGGTGACGTTGTACGGTGTCCGCGTCGCCGCCCAGCCGGCCGACCTCGACCACCGTTTCGGCCACGGCAAGGCGGAGGCGTTGGCCGCGCTGTTCCAGGTCGGGCTGATCAGCGTGAGCGCGGTTGCTATCGGCTGGCGCGCGGTGGAGCGGCTGCTGGAGGGCGGGGAGACGCGCGATCTCGAATACGGCGTGGGCGTGTCGCTCTTCGCCATGGCGACGACGCTCGCGTTGCTTGCCTACCAGCGCCGCGTGATCCGCCGCACGGGATCGGTCGCGATCCAGGCCGACCACGTCCACTACCAGAGCGACCTCCTGCTCAACGGCTCCGTGATCGCCGCGCTGCTGCTCGACGGCTACGCCGGCCTGTCTGGCGCGGACGCGCTGCTGGGCCTCGCCATCGCCGCCTGGCTGCTGTGGGGCGCGGTGCGCGCGTCGGGCCGGGCCGTCGACCAGCTGATGGACCGCGAATGGCCGGAAGAGCGCCGCCGCGCCTTCCTGCTCGCCGCCGCGCGCCAGCCGACCCTGCGCGGCATCCACGACGTGCGCACGCGCTCTAGCGGCACCCAGGACTTCGTGCAGTTCCACGTCTGGGTTCCCGCCGACTGGACGGTGGCGCAGGCCCACCGCGCGATGGACGAGGCGGAAGCCGGGTTGGCGGCGGAGTTCCCGGGGGTGGAGATCCTCGTCCACCTCGACCCGGAAGGGCGGATCGACACGGAGGTGGGGGGGTTGCGCGAGCGGCAGGATTGAGGAGCTCGCTCGACCCTGTCAGCTCAGAGCATGTCGAAAAGCGCCCCACGCTCACCGCGGCCGGCGCGTGCGGCCCGCCCTTCGACAACCTCGGGGCTGACGGTTAGGGGCGAAGGGTTCGTTTTCAGGACTTGCTCATGCCCGCCATTCGCTTCGCCCAGATCGACGCTTTCGCCGACCGCCCCTTCACCGGCAATCCCGCCGCGGTGATGCCGCTCGACGCTTGGCTCCCCGACAAGGTCCTCCAAGCCATCGCCGCCGAAAACAACCTGGCCGAGACCGCCTTCCTCCTCCCGGACGCGACCGGCGAGGCAGACTACGAGCTGCGCTGGTTCACCCCCGCGGTGGAGGTCGCGCTGTGCGGCCACGCCACGCTCGCCAGCGGCCATTTCGTGCTGACGGACGAGCCGGCGCGCGACCGGGTCCGCTTCCGCACGCGGCAGGCCGGCGTGCTGGAGGTCGCGCGCGGGGAGGGCGGCGCGTACCACCTGGCGCTGCCCGCCTGGAAGCCCGAGCCGCGCGACCTGCCGGAGGTAGAGGCCGCCGCCGGCGTCCGCGCGCTCGCCTCCTTCTGGCACCCCCAGCGCTACGCGGTGCTCGTGCTGGAGGACGCGGACGCCGTGCGCGCTGCCGAGCCTGACTTCCGCGCCATGGCCGCGCAGGGCGACCTGCTGACTATTCTCACCGCGGCCGGCGACGGGCAAACCGACATCGTGTCCCGCGCCTTTGCGCCCGGCGCTGGGATCGACGAGGACCCGGTCACCGGCTCCGCCCACGCCGTGCTCGCGCCCATATGGGCCGAGCGGCTGGGCCGGCCGCGCTTCTCCGCCTTCCAGGCGAGCCGGCGCGGCGGGCGGCTGGACTGCGAGGTGGCGGGCGACCGCGTGTTCCTCGGCGGCCGTTGCGTCACGGTGATCGAGGGCGCGTTTCGGCTGCCGGGCGCGTGAACCTGCGCCGGGCGGCGCGGGACTGACCCGCGCGCCGCCTCGCGCTGCTGCTCCTCGTCGCCCTCGGCCTTCTCTCGGCCGCGGCCGGCGCGCGCAACTCGCGGTTCGCCGAGCGCGGCAGCATCGACCTCGGCTCCAATCTTCGGGCGGCGGCGCTGCTTCAGCGGGAGAACCCTTACGCCCGCCACTTGGCCGCGCCCGACCGGACGTTGCCGGGCGCGCAGAACCGCCGCCTGCGCGACACCCCGGCGCGGCGCGGCCCCCGCGCGCCCGCCGGCCGGCCCGCGGCGCCCGGGGTCAACCCTTCCCCATGCCACCGGTGGCGCTGCCGTCGGCGTTGATGTTGTTCTGGCCGCTGAACGTCCTGCCCTGGCCCGCCACCAAGCTCGCTTGGCTCCTGCTCAACGGGCTGTTCACCGCCGGCCTGCTGCTACTCCTCGCCGCGCGCCGCTTCCTGTCCGGCGTCTCGGCCGCCGCCTACGTCGCGGTTGGTGGCCTGCTGCTGCTCGGCCTTCCGTGGCGCGTGGCGCTAGGCAACGGGCAGGGCACGATCGCCGCCTTGTTCTTCTTCCTGCTCGCCGCCGCGCTCGCCGACCGGGGCAGGGGCGTCTTCGCCGGGCTAGCGCTCGCCGCGTCCTTGGCCAGTATTCGGTTACTGGGGCACTGCTGCCCTAGTTCCTGTTCCGCCGCCGATGGACCCCGCTGCTGGTCGTCGGCGGCCTGCACGCCGCCGCGACGCTCGGCGTCGCCGGGCACTTGGGCGAGCACCCGCTCACCCTGATTTGCTAGGCGATCGCCGCGGGCGGCGGCGAACTGCGCCTGGCCGGCTACCTCGACCTGCCGTCAGCCGCGCCCCCGGCGGCGGCCGCGGCGTTGGCGCTGCTCGCCGTCCACCTCGCCCAGCGGCGCCCGGCCGACGCGCGGCTGTTCTTCGCCGTCCTGTGCTTCCTGTCCGGGATCGTCGTCTACCACTGGCCCTACGACTTCGTCGCGCTGCTCCCGGCGCTACTCGTCGCGCTGGACCTTCTCCGGCGCGGCATGGAGCGGAGGCTCACGCTGCTGATCCTGCTCCCCGTCGCGCTGACCTGGTTTATCGACGACTTGCTGCTCGAGCTCACGCCCTGGCTGGTCGCCGCACCGGACGGCTCCCGCCACCCCAATTAATACTTCGCCGCGCTGAATTGGTACGCCGCGCTCGCCGCGCTCGGCCAGCGTTGCCTGCGGCCTGCGCCGGCCGCGTCGCCCCCGGGCTGAGCGTCGTCATACCGGCAGCCGGTCTGCGACGGGAACGCACGGCTAAGCGCCCCCGCCGCCCGCGCGCGCTTGCAGCGCGTCCAAAAGCGGGAGCTGGCTCCGCAGCATCATCTCCAGCGCTTCCGGCAAAGAGAACCACGCCGCCCGGTCGATCTCCGGAAAGCGTTCATAGCGCCCGCTCTTCGGCGGCCATTCCATCTCGAACTCCATGCTCCGCACCGCCGCGGGATCGAACTCGCCTTCGAGCGCAAAGACCTCCACCCATTTGCCGCCTGCCTGACGCACCCGGCCGAGCGGCCAGGGCGCGCCGTCGGGCCGCGTCCCCAACTCCTCCTCAAACTCGCGCAGCGCGGCGGCGAGGGCGTCCTCGCCCGGCTCGACCCCGCCCTTAGGTATCATCCACGCGCCCGCGTCTTTGCTGCGCCAGTAAGGCCCGCCGGGATGCGCCAGCAGCACCTCCAGCGCGCCCGCGCGCCGGCGGTAGAGCAGGATGCCGGCGCTCAGTTGGGGCATCGAGATGGATGGGAGGGCACCGCATGAGCCTAGCGCGCTATCCGCCCGGCAACAAACCTTTCGATCTCTACCTGCTTCAGCGAGGGACGCCCGGCGCGGACTCGGCTTCGTCCGGGAACGGATGCGAGGTCCGGCCCGAACGCCGCGGCTCGTCGCCCGGTCCCGATCAGGCGGCGGCGAGTTCGGCCGCGACGGTGCTTGCGATCCACCCGCCGCCGAGCACCCGGTCGCCGCGGTAGAAGACGGCGGCCTGGCCCGGCGCGACGCCGTACTCGGGCGCGTCGAAGCGGATGCTCCGCCCGTCGAACCGCGCGGGCGCGGGGCGGGCCTGCGAGCGGACCTTGACCTCGACGGCCTCGCCGTCGGCGTCGCCGAGCAGGTTCACGTCTTCGAGCAAGGCCGCGCGCACCGCCAGCGCCTCGCGCGGCCCCGCCACCACGCGGCGCGCGTTCGGCTCGATGCGCACCACGTAGAGCGGGCGCGGCTGACCGCCGACCTCCAGCCCGCGCCGCTGGCCGACGGTGAAGCCCATCACGCCGCGGTGCGCCCCGATCACCCGGCCGTCCAGGTCGACGATCTCGCCAGGCGCGTCCGCCTCCGGCCGGAGCTTGCGCACGACGGACGCGTAGTCGCCGTCCGGCACGAAGCAGATGTCCTGGCTGTCGGGCTTCGCGGCTACGCCGAGCCCCAGCTCGGCGGCGAGCTCGCGCACCGTGCGCTTCGCCAAGCCGCCGAGCGGGAAGCGGAGGTAGTCGAGCTGCGCCGGCGTGGTGGCGAACAGGAAATAGCTCTGGTCGCGCGCGGGATCGGCCGCGCGGTGCAGCTCGGCCCCGTCCGGCCCCGCCATCCGGCGGACGTAGTGGCCGGTCGCCAGGCAGTCGGCGTCGAGCTCGCGAGCGAAGCCGAGCAGGTCGGTGAACTTCACGCCCTGGTTGCATTGTACGCAGGGCACGGGGGTGCGGCCCGTTAGATAGGCGTCGGCGAAGCGGTCGATCACCGAGTTTCGGAAGCGGCTGGCGTAATCGAACACGTAATGCGCGATGCCCAGCCGGTCGGCGACCGCGCGTGCGTCGCGGATGTCGCGGCCCGCGCAGCAGCTCCCCGCCCGGCTCACCGCCGCGCCGTGGTCGTAGAGCTGGAGCGTGACGCCGATCACCTCCGCGCCGGAGCGCGCGGCGAGCGCCGCCACGACCGAACTGTCGACGCCGCCGGACATGGCGACGACGATCCGGCACTGCGCGGGCGGGCGGGGCAGGGCGAAGTCGATCATCCCCGCCCCATACCGCCGACGCTCCGTCGGCGAAACCCGGCGGTTTACCGGTCTTTAGGGAGCCGCAGCCTATGGTGCCGCGGTGACCGGCGACCAACACCAGGCCCCCGCGGATGACCTCGGCCTCGCCGACTACCGCGCGCTCGCCGCCGGGCTCGCCGCGGCGCAGGCGGATAGCGCCACCGCGCGCGCCCAGCGCGGAACGCCGGGTGGCGCGGACGGCTGGCGGGAGGTGGCGGGAGCGCTGCGCGACCGTTTCTCGCCGCCCGCGGGCGGGGAGGGCGAAGCATGAACGGGGAGTTCACCGTCCCGTTTCAACCTTCGTTGAGCGCCGACGACGTAGCCACCGGGGCGGAAGAAAGCGGCAGTTCGCCGGCAAGCATCGAGGACCGAATGTTACATCAGACTTTCAAGCCCGCGCAGGTGATCGGCCCTTTGGGAGAGCCGCTGACGCTCGACAGCCTGCCCCCGGCCGGCACCACCCGCTGGGTGGTGCGTCGCAAGGCGGAGGTGGTCGCCGCGGTCAACGGCGGGCTGCTTTCCGTCGACGACGCCTGCCGCCGCTACGCCCTGACCGTGGAGGAGTTCGCTGGCTGGCAGCGCGCGGTGGACCGGTCCGGTATGCCGGGCCTGCGCGTGACCCGTATCCAGCACTATAAGTCGCTCTACGAGCGGCAGCAACGCTACTGAGGCTGCCCGCACCGATCGATACATCGACGAAACGAGGAACCCGAGCGCCGTCCCGCGCGTCTTTATCCGCAGATCGCCGCACCGTGCCGTCGCTTCGGCGCTGAAGTGCGGGCGGCGGCTACAACGGAGGGACGCAGATGAACATCATTATCGCACTTATCATCGGCGGCATCATCGGCTGGCTCGCCAGCATCGTGATGCGCACCGATGCGCAGCAGGGGATCTTCCTCAACATCGTCGTCGGCATCATCGGTTCGCTGCTCGGCAGCTTCCTGCTCGGCAGCCTGTTCGGCGCGAGCGGCAACATCCTGAACAACGCCCTCGACTTCCGCGTGCTGCTGGCCGCGCTGGTCGGCGCCGTCATCCTGTTGGCGATCGTCAACCTGTTCCGCCGCGGCCGCGTCCGGTAAGCACGGCGCACCCGGCATCGAGAAAGGGCCGCCCCGGGATGCCGGGGCGGCCCTTTCCTATTCAAGTTCGTAGACCACCGTCAGTTGCGCTGCGATCCGGCTCTCGCCCGGCGCGATGGGCGGCGCGGACGCGGCCTGCACCGCCACGTCATAGGTCCGCAGCGACGGGCGCGGCCCGCCCGTGCCGTCCGCCTCGCTGATCAGCAGGATGCGTCCGACGCGCTTGCCAATCGCCCCCGCGTAAAGCGCCGCGCGCCGGCCCGCCGCCGCCAGCGCCGCCCGGCGCGCCTCGTCCAGCGCTTCTTCCGGCCGGTCGAGCTCGAAGCTTGGCCCGTTGATCTGGTTGGCCCCTTGCGCCACCAGCGCGTCAAGGATTGCGCCCGTCCGCGCGATGTCACGGAAGCGCACGGTGACCTCGTTGGACGCGCGGAAGCCGGTGAGCCGCGGCGGCTGATTGTTCACGTAGGCGTAGTCGGGCTGCAGGCTCACCGAGCTGGTCTGGATGTCGCGGGCCTCCACGCCCGCCCGGCGCAGGGCGGCGATCACCCGCTCCATCCGGGTGCTGTTGCCCCCCAAGGCGGCTTGCGCATTCGGCGCCTGGGTGACGACCCCCGCGCCGATCCGCACCACGTCCGGCGTCCGCGTCGCCTCGCCGGTGGCGACCACCTCCAGCCGAGTCCGGCCGGACTCGGCGAAGGACGGCGCGGGCGCAGACGTCGGCGGCGCATCCCGCCCGCGCCCGCGCTGTGCCTCGGCCGGAGCGGCGAGCAGCGCCGCCCCCAGGAACAGCGCGAGGCGCCGCTTCACCGGACGCGGTTCCGCCGGCCAACGAATATCCGGTACAGCGACAGCAGGATCAAGGCGCCGACGAATGACCCGACCCAGCCCGCGCCGTCGCCGCGGAAGCCGAGCAGCGAGCCGAGGAAGCCCATCAACAGCGCGCCCGCGATGCCGAGCAGGATGGTGACGATGATCCCGCCCGGGTCCTTGCCCGGCATGACGAGCTTGGCGAGCCCGCCCATGATGCCTCCGACAATGATCCAACCGAGCCAGCTTCCACCTTCGAGCATGTGTTCTCTCCCTGTTGCGGGCGGCCCGTCGCCGTCCCACCTCGCTTCACAACGCCGGGCCGGGCGGAAGGCTGCGGAGCTGCCCTCGCCGCGCTCAGGCGCTTGCGGCAAGTGCCATAGTGGCATAATACAGTGCTCGCGGGCGGGGGGCCCGCGTTTTGTTTAGAGCGAGCCCATTCATGGACATTGCGGCAGGACAGTTGACCGGGGCGCCGCCCGAGCTGATTGTGGTGGAGGACGCGAAGCGCGATCGGCGCCGGCGCATCCTGCTCGTCGTCGGCGCGCTCGTCCTGCTGGTCGCCGCTATCCTCGGCGCGGCCTGGGCGATGAGCGACGATGAGGCGGCCGCGGCGGGCGAAGCCAAGGGTGGCGCGGCCAAGGGCGGGGCCGGCGGGCGCGGCCAGCAGCAGCCCGCCGTCACTGTGGTCGTCCCCGGCCGCGCGCAGGTCGCGTCGGTCATTAACGCCACCGGCACGGTCGCTGCGCGTCGCGATACTGCGGTGGGCGTGGTGGGCGAAGGCGGGCAGGTGACGCGGGTCACGGTGGACGCGGGTGCCTTCGTCGGCCGCGGCCAGGTGCTTGCGGTGATCGAGCGCTCCGTGCAGCAGCAGCAGCAGGCGCAGGTCGCCGCGCAGATCCAGGTCGCGCGCGCCGACGCCGCTCTGGCGCAGAACGAGCTCGACCGCGCGCTGGCGCTGGTCTCCCGCGGCTTCGTGTCCAAGGCAGACGTCGACCGCCGCCGCGCCGCGCGCGACGCCGCGCGCGCGCGCGTCACCCTCGCCGAAGCGCAGCTCGGCGAGCAGCGCGCGCGCATCGGCCGACTCGACATCCGCGCGCCCGTGGCTGGGCTCGTGCTCGCCCGCAGCGTGGAGCCGGGCGCGGTAGTGACGCCGGGCAGCGGCACTCTGTTCCGCTTGGCCGCGGGGGGCGAAATGGAAATGGTAGCGCAGCTGAGCGAAGCCGATCTCGCCAAGGTGCGGGTCGGCGTGCCCGCGACCGTCACCCCCGTCGGCTCCACCCGCAGCTTCGCCGGTTCGGTGTGGCAGGTGTCGCCCGTGATTGACCCGGCGACCCGTCAGGGTCAGGTCCGCATCTCCGTCCCCTACGACCCCGCGCTCCGCCCGGGCGGCTTCGCCCAGGCGTCCATCCGCGCCGGCCAGGTCGACGCGCCCGTGCTGCCGCAGTCGGCGGTGCTCAGCGACGACAAGGGCAGCTTCGTCTACGTCGTGGCCCCGGACGGCACGGTGGCGCGGCGCGACATCCAGGTGGGCAACGTCGACAACCGCGGCGTCACCATCGCCTCCGGGCTATCCGGAGCGGAAACAGTGGTGCTGTCGGCGGGCCCGTTCCTGAACCCCGGCCAGAAAATCGTTCCCCGTCGCCAATCCGCGCGATGACCCAGCGTAGGCACCCGGCCCCATGAACTTCCGCAACATCTCCGCTTGGGCGATTCGCAACCCGGTGCCGCCTTTGGTGCTCTTCGCGGCATTGCTATTCGCGGGGCTGCTGAGCTTCAGCCGCATGGCGGTGACGGCGGAGCCGGACATCGACTTCCCGGGCGCGTACGTGAACATCTCGCAGCCTGGCGCCGTGCCGTCCGAGCTCGAAACGCAGATCACGCGCCGGGTGGAGGCAGCCGTTGGCAACGTGCAAGGCGTGGACGAAATCAATAGCACGGTGCGCGAAGGCAATTCCAGCACCTTCATCATGTTCGAGCTCGGCACGCCGATCGATCGCGCGGTAAACGACGTGCGCGACGCGGTGGCCCAAATCCGCGGCGACCTGCCGGAAGGCATCCTGGAGCCGCAGGTTGGGCGCGCGGAGCCCGACGAGGACATCGCCACCTACGTGGTCAACGCCCGGGACATGACGCTGGAGGAGCTGAGCTTCTTCGTCGACGATCAGGTGGCCAAGCGGCTTCTGTCCGTGTCCGGCGTCTCCGGGGTCACCCGCAACGGCGGCGTGAATCGCGAAATCCGCGTCGTGATGGATCCGGTGGCGACCCAAGGGCTCGGCATCACCCCCGCGCAGGTCAACGCTCAGCTGCGTCAGACCAACCTGAACGCCGCTGGCGGCCGGGCGGAGATCGCCGGGTCCGAGCAGCTGGTGCGGGTGATTGGCAATGCGCGCACCGCCGTCGAGCTCGCCAATACCCAGATCGCCTTGCCCGGCGGGCGCACCGCGCGGCTGGGCGACATCGCGCGCGTCGAGGACAGCTACGGCGAGCAGCGCTCCATCGCGCGTTACAACGGCAACCAGGCGGTCTCCTTCTCCTTCCAGCGCGCCAAGGGCGCGTCAGACGTCAACGCCTACAACGGCGTGATGGCCGAGCTGCGCAAGATGGAAGAAGAGTCCAACGGCCGGATCAGCTTTCAGCAGACGTATACCTCCGTGGAGGACACGCTGGACGAATATGACGCCGCCATGCTCGCGCTGGTCGAAGGCGCGGTGCTCGCGGTGCTCGTGGTGCTGCTGTTCCTGCGCGATTGGCGCGCCACGGTGATCAGCGCCATCGCGATCCCCTTGTCGGCGATCCCGGCCTTCTTCTTCATGGAAATGCTGGGCTTCACGCTCAACTTCTTGAGCCTGCTGGCGCTGAGCCTGGTCGCCGGCGTGCTGGTGGACGACGCGATCGTGGAGATCGAGAACATCGTCCGCCACATGCGGATGGGCAAATCGGCCTACCAGGCTTCCATCGACGCGGCGGACGAGATCGGGCTGGCGGTGCTCGCCACCACCATGGCGATCGTCGCCGTGTTCCTTCCCGTGGGCCTGATGCCCGGCATTTCCGGCATGTTCTTTAAGGTGTTCGGGCTGACTGTGGTGGCGTCCGTGCTGATGAGCCTGGCGGTGGCGCGATTGATCACGCCCCTGCTCGCCGCCTACTTCTTGAAGGCGCACGGGCAGGCCGAGCACGGCGAAGCGGGCTGGATCAAGGCCTACGTCCGGACGCTCGAATGGACTTTGCGGCACCGCTGGAAGACCATGCTCGCCGGCCTAGCTTGCCTCGGCCTTACCGTGGTCTCATTCGGCACGCTCCCCGTCACCTTCCAGCCGGAGCAGGACAACGATTTTTCCACCGTCCGCTTCTTCCTGCCGCCGGGCTCGACGCTGGAGCAGGCGGAGGACGTCGCGCGCCAAGTGCGCGCCGTGGTGAGCCAGGCGCCGGAGGTGGTGCAAATCACCGAGCGCGTGGGCGTGGGCAACGGCAACGTCCAGATTATGCTCAACAAGGAACGCGAGCGGCGCAGCACGGAGATCGAGCGCAGCCTCGCTCCCCAGCTCACCGCGATCGCCGACGCGCGGGTCAACTTCCAGTCGCAGAGCTGGGGCGGGCCGGAAGGCGGCTCGGGCGGCGGCCGCGACATCAACGTGTACCTCGGCGGCGAGGATCCGGAACTGCTGAGCCAGACCGCCAACAAGATCGCCGATGAGATGGGGCGCGTACCCGGGCTGCGCGCGCCGCGCGTGCAGGGCGATCTGACGCGGCCGGAGGTGCTGATCCGCCCGCGGCTCGACCTCGCCGCCGACCTGGGCGTCACGACCCAGGCGCTCGGTCAGACGATCCGACTGGCGACGCTCGGCGACATTGACCAGAACAGCGCGCGCTTCTCGCTCGCCAACCGGCAGGTGCCGATCCGCGTGCTGCTGCCCGAGTCCGCGCGGCGCGACATCGCCACGATCGAGAACCTGCCGGTGCCGACCGCCAACGGCGGCTCGGTCCCGCTCAAAGCTGTGGCGGAGGTGCGCTTCGGGGCCGGGCCAATCCAGGTCAGCCGCACCAACCAGGTGCGCCGCATCGTGATCGGCGCCGACCTCGAGCAGGGCGTGGTGAGCGGCGACGTCAATCCGCTGATCGACGAGCTGTCGACGCTGAACAACCTACCCAACGGGGTGACCCGGCTTAACCTCGGCGCGAACAAAGCGCAGGCGGAGATGCTGACCAACTTCGTGGTCGCGGTGATCACGGGGGTGCTGCTCTTGTTCGCGGTGCTGGTGCTGCTCTACCGCCGGCTGCTGCCACCCTTGGTCAACATGGGCTCGCTGCTGCTCGCGCCGCTCGGCGCCGCGATCGCGCTGCACCTGACGGGCAATCCGCAGTCGCTGCCCGTGTACATCGGGCTGCTGATGCTGCTCGGCATCGTCGCCAAGAACTCCATCCTGCTAGTCGATTTCGCGCTGGAGGAAATGGAGAAGGGCGTCGACAAGACGGTCGCGATCATCGATGCAGGGCACAAGCGCGCCCAGCCGATCGTGATGACCACGGTGGCGATGGTCGCCGGCATGGTGCCGACCGCGCTGGCGCTGCATGGCGACGCGAGCTTCCGCGGGCCGATGGGCATCACCGTGATTGGTGGGCTGATCTTCTCCACCCTACTGACCCTGCTGATCGTGCCGGCCGCTTTCAGCCTCGCGGTCGGGGCCGAGCGCAAGCTCGGGCCGAAGCTCGCGCGGCGGTTCACCAACAACGAGCCGCGGACCGAGGGGCCGGGAGCGCTCCAGCCCGCCGAATGAGGCTTGCCCCCTTCGCGGGCGAAGGCGCGCTGGCTCAGGGCGGCGCGCGGACGATGCGCCGCATCGCCACCGGTTCGCTGGTGGCGATGGCCGTCGTTTTCCTCGTCGCCACCGCCTTCCTTGACGCCCACCCGGCGGTCGGCTTCGTCCGCGCCTTCGCGGAGGCGGCGATGGTCGGCGGGCTGGCCGACTGGTTCGCGGTCACCGCCTTGTTCCGCCACCCGCTCGGCCTGCCGATCCCGCACACGGCGATCATCCCCAAGAACAAGGACCGCATCGGCGACACGCTGGCGCTGTTCTTGAAGGAGAACTTCCTCACGCCCCGCGTGGTCGCGCGGCGTATGGCGGAGTTCGACGTCGCGGCCGCGGTGGGCCGCTTCCTCGAACGCCCGCCGGGCCAGGGGCGACTGCGCGAGGGCGCCTCGCGCCTAGCAGGCGACGTGCTGGAAAGCCTCGCCGACGAGCGGCTCGGCGGCATGGTGAAGGGCGCGGTTGCGTCGCGGCTGCGATCGCTGGAGATCGCCCCCATCGCTGGCCAGGCGCTCCACGCGGCGATCGGCAAGGACCGCCACGTCGAATTGTTCGACGGCATGATCCGCTGGGCGGGCAAGGCGCTCGACGCCAACGAGGACGTGGTGCGCGCGGTGGTGTACCAGCGCGCGGGCTGGGTGGTGCGGCTCGCCGGGCTCGACGAGCGGCTGGCGGACGCGATCCTGAACGGCCTGCGCAAGCTCGTCGTCGACATCGAGGCCGACCGCCTGCACCCGATCCGGCTTAAGGCGGAGGAGGGCTTCGCCGAGCTGGCCCACCGGCTCCAGCACGACGCAGAGCTGCGCGCCAAGGTGGAGGGGATCAAGGAGGAGGTGATCGCCAACCAGGCGGTCGCCGCCTGGATCGACCGACTGTGGGAGGGCGCGCGCACGGGCCTGCTCAACGCTACGCGCGATCCCGAGCGCGTACTTGCCGGCCGTTTCGGCGAGGCGCTGCGCGCGCTAGGCGGCACGCTGCGCGCCGACGCGGGGCTTCGCGAGACGATCAACAAGTTCGCCCGCCGCGCGGTGGTGGGCGCGGTGGACGCCTACGGCGACGCGCTGGTCGGGCTAGTGTCCTCCACTGTGCGCGGCTGGAACGCGGGCACGATCACTGACCGGCTGGAGGGTGCGGTGGGCCGCGACCTCCAGTATATCCGTATCAATGGCACGGTGGTCGGCGGGACGGTGGGCTTGCTGATCCACGCGGTGGAGGTGGCGCTGTGATCGACACGGAAAGGCTGCACCTACGCCCTTATCGGCGCGACGACCTGCGCGACCTCCACGCGCTGACGGCGAGCGACGAGGCGCGGCGCTTCCTCGCCGCGGGCGCGACAACGCTGGAGGACAGCCACGCGCGGCTGATGCGCACGATCGGCGGCTGGGCGCTCGACGGCTTCTCGACGTTCGCCGCATGCGACCAGGCCACGGCCGAGCTGGTGGGCAACGTCGGGCTGTTCCGCGCGCTGCGCAGCTTCGAGGACGGCGAATGGGAGAGCGTGGAGGCCGGCTGGATCGTCGCACCCGAACGCTGGGGCGAAGGGCTGGCCACCGAGGCGATGACGGCGGCGCTGGCGTGGTTCGACCGGACGCACGGGCGGGCCGAGCCGCGGACCTGCTGCATGATCGTGCCGGGGAACGGGGCGTCCGAGCGGATCGCGGCGCGGCTGGGCTACCGGGCGTTCCGGGAAGCGCGGCACAAGGGCGAACCGGTGCGGCTGTACGAGCGGGTGCTTGGCGGCTGAAGCCCTCTCCCCTTCAGGGGAGAGGGACGAGACTTAGTCTTCGCGGCACGCGAAGGCTTAGTCACAGCGGAGCGAGGCTGAACCGCTGGAGGTGGAACGATCGAGCCTGATCGACTCGGCCCCTCTCCCAACCCTTTCTCCCTGAAGGGGAGAGGGCTAGTGCCGCGCTAACCGTCCGACAGCCGCTCGATATCCGCGCCCACCGCCTGCAGCTTCTCCTCCAGCCGCTCGTAGCCGCGGTCGAGGTGGTACACGCGGTTCACCCGCGTCTCCCCTTCGGCCACCAGTCCCGCCAGCACCAAGCTCATCGACGCGCGCAGGTCGGTCGCCATCACCGGCGCGCCGTGGAGACCGCCGACGCCTTCCACCTGCGCCGTGCGCCCGCGCACCTCGATCCGCGCGCCCATGCGGGCGAGCTCGGGAACGTGCATATAGCGGTTCTCGAAGATCGTCTCGGTGAGCCGGCTCGTTCCCGTGGCGAGGGAGAGCATCGCCATGAACTGCGCCTGCATGTCGGTGGGGAAGCCCGGGAACGGCTCCGTCTCGATCTCCACCGGGCGGAGGCCGTCGACCGCGCTGACCTTCAGCCCGCGCCGCGTTTCCTCCACGCTCACTCCCGCCTCGCGCAACTTAGCAGTTACCGCCGCCAAGTCCTCTTCGCGGGCGCCGAGCAGCTCGAGCGAGCCGCCCGTCATCGCCGCCGCGCAGGCGTAGCTGCCCGCCTCGATCCGGTCCGCCATCACCGCGTAGGTCGCGCCGTGCAGCCGGTCGCGCCCCTCGATCGTCAGCGTGGAGGTGCCCACGCCGTCGATCCGCGCGCCCATCGCCTGCAGGCACCGCGCGAGATCGGTGATCTCCGGTTCGCGCGCGGCGTTCTCGATCACGCTGGTGCCGCGGCCCAGCACCGCGGCCATCAGCGCGTTCTCTGTCGCGCCGACCGAGACGATGGGGAAGCGCACAGTGCCGCCCCGAAGCCCGCCCGGCGCGCGCGCCCGCACGTAGCCCGCCGCGACCTCGATCTCCGCGCCGAGCGCTTCCAGCGCCTGCAGGTGTAGGTCCACCGGGCGATTGCCGATCGCGCAGCCGCCCGGGAGTGACACGGTCGCCTCACCCATGCGCGCGACCAGCGGCCCCAGGACCAGCACGGAGGCCCGCATCTTGCGCACTATGTCATAGGGCGCGGTGGTCGAGCGGACTTCTGTCGCGCGCGCGGTGAGCACCCGCCCGAACTCGCCGCGCCGCGCGCCCTCCGTCGTGGTCGACACGCCGAGCTCGTTGAGCAGGTGGCCGAAGCTGTCGACGTCGGCGAGCCGGGGAAGATTCCTGAGCGTCAGCGGCTCGTCGGTGAGCAAGGCGCAGGGCAGCAGGGTGAGCGCGGCGTTCTTCGCCCCGGAGATGGCGATCGCCCCCTCAAGCCGCCGCCCGCCGCGGATATGTATCTGGTCCATGGGGAGGCTGCGCTAGGTTAACGGGGGCGGGGGCGCAAGCGGGCCGAGCGCGACCGGACCTGAGCCTATATCGTCAGCCCTGAGCCCGTCGAAGGGCGGGCCGCACGGATCAACGGTGGCGCGCGTCGCCCGCCCTTCTACAAGCTCAGGGCTGACGGGGAAGGTGCGGGTCCGCCGATGCTACGCCTTCTCCAGCGTGCACTGCAGCGGGTGCTGGTTCTGCCGGGCGAAGTCGATCACCTGGCTCACCTTAGTCTCCGCCACCTCGTAGGAGAAGATGCCGCAAACCCCCACGCCCTTCTGGTGGACGTGGAGCATCACCCGGGTCGCGTCCTCGATGTTCATGCGGAAGAAGCGCTGCAGGCACAGCACGACGAACTCCATCGGCGTATAGTCGTCGTTGAGCATCAGCACCTTGTAGGGCGTCGGCTTCTTCGCTTTGGCCCGGGTGCGCGTGGCGACGCCGAGGCCGGTGCCGCGGTCCGTATCCTTGCCGGCCATGAGGGTGGGATCGACGAAGCTGCTCATCTCAGGCCAGAAGATAGTGGAAGGGGGGTGGCCCGGGCAAGGGGCGAGGCGCCCTAAAAGGAACGGCCGCCCCCCGGGTGGGGAGCGGCCGCGCCGTCACCGACGAAGGCGGAACGGCTTACGCCGCCATCGCCTGCGTCAGCTTCTGGCCGGTCACCGCGACGCGGTTGGACAGCGGCTGGACGACCTCGCCCATGATCTTCAGCATCTGCTCCGTCACGCGGGCGTTCTCGGCCACCGCGCGGTCAAAGGCGCCGCGGACCAGCTCGTTTTGGCGCTGCACGAAGTCCGCCGGGGTGCGGACCTCCGTCATGCCGCGAAGGGCGGTGACGGTCGCTTCCAGGTTGCGGCGGTTGTACTCGACGGCTTCCGCCGCGAGCGCCTGCGCGCCGTGGGCGGCGGCGCGGCCGGACTCGACCATCGCTTCCAGGTTGCCGCGGTTCAGCTCGGCGAGCTCCGCGGCGACGCGCGAGCTGCGCTCCATGACGGTGCGGGCGCGCTCGCCCATGTCGCCCATCGCGGACTGCATGCGGTCGGCCACCTGGCGGGCGACGCCCGAAGCGTTGTCCATCGTGGCGCGCGTGGCGGTCGCGGCGGCGGCGGCGGTCGGGGCGGTCGCCTCGGCGGCGGCGTTCATCGTGTCGGTCATAGCGGGTTCCTCGTTGGCTTGGGTAATGTGGACGGGGGGCAGCTCGATGCGCGCCGCAATCTCGGCGGGATCGACGCTGGCGACGGCGATCACCTCGGGCGATGCGACGGGCGCGTCGACGGCGAGCGGGTTGGTTTCCGGCAGCGCCGGCGCGTCGGCCTTGGCGCGCGCGGGAGCGCGGTGCTTGGGCTGCGCGTTGTCGTGGTGGTGCTTGCTCATCAGGGCCCCTTCTATGCTGCAGTGCAGCAATTAGGGGCGAGGCGGGCCGGTTGCAAGCGGAAAGTTGTGCAGTGCAGCACGAACGGTGAAAACGCAAGCTTCTCCGCTTCAAGGGAGGAACTCTTTGCAGAAGCCAACCGCCTGAGAGGGTAGGATGCCGGACAGTCCTACCCCAACCCATCCCCTGAAGGGGGAGGGGCTTAGACATCACCGTTCTTTTACGTACCGCCCCGGCGCGTCCTCGATCGCCGGCAGCTTGCCCGCGCCCGGCACCCGCGCGCCTGTCGCGGGCACGAGCTCGCCCGCGTGCGGCTCGAGCCAGCGCAGCCAGTCGGGCCACCAGCTTCCCTTGTTCTCCGTCGCGCCCGCGACGAACTCCTCCAGGGTGCCCACCGGCTGGTCGTTGGTCCAGTGCTGGTACTTGCCCGCGTCCGGCGGGTTGACCACGCCCGCGATGTGGCCGGAGCCGGCGAGCACGAAACGCACCGGCCCCCGGAAATGATGGGTGATCTTCCACACGCTCTTCGCGGGCGCGATATGGTCCTCGCGCCCGGCCTGGACGTAGGCGGGCGTTTCCACTTTCCCCAAGTCAATCGGCGTCCCAGCGACCGACACTCCGCCCGGCTTGGCGAGCAGGTTGTCGCGGTACAGGTCGCGGAGATACGTCCCGTGCCACTTGGCGGGCAGGTGGGTGACGTCGCCGTTCCAGTGGAGCAGATCGAACGCCGGATAGTCCTCGCCCAGCATGTAGTGGTCGACGACGTAGCGCCAGATCAGCTCGGGGCCCCGCAAAGCGTTGAACGCGGCGCTCATCAGCCGCCCGTCCATCACGCCCCCGCCGCTCGTGGCCCCGATCAACCCGAACATCTCGTCGCCGATGAAGTGCTGCAGCTCGCCCGCGTCCTCGAAGTCGACCTGGGCTGTGAAGAAGGTCGCGCTGCGAACCTTTTCGGCCTCGCCTCGCGCGGGGAGGTAAGCGAGCGCCGCGGCCAACGTCGTTCCTGCGACGCAGTAGCCGATCGCGTTCACAGCCGGTACGTCGAGGAGGTCGCGCACCGTGTCCACCGCGTCCACGATGCCGCCGAGGATGTAGTCGTCTTGGGTGACGTCTTTCATGCTCTCGTCCGCGGACTTCCAGGAGACGATGAACACCGTCAGCCCCTGCGCCACCGCCCAGCGGATGAAGCTCTTCTTCTCGTTGAGGTCGAGGATGTAGAAGCGATTGATCCACGGCGGGAAGATGAGGACGGGCACCTCCCGCACGCTTTCCGTCGTCGGGCTGTACTGGACGAGTTGGTAGAGCGGCGTTTCCTTGACCACCTTGCCCGGCGTCACCGCGATGTTGCGCCCGACCTCGAAGGCGTCGGGGTCGGTGTGGGTGAGCTGGCCCTTCGCCACGTCGCGCAGCAGGTATTCCATGCCTTTCGCCAGGTTCTCGCCGCGGGTCGCAAGCGTGCGCTCGATCACCACCGGGTTGGTCCAAGGGAAGTTCGCCGGGCTCATCGCGTCGAGGATGCTCCGCAAGTTGAAGCGCAGCCGCTCCCGCGCGCGGTCGTCCAGTGGCAGCCGGTCGACGCTCCCCAGCGCGGCCTGCGTGGCTGCCAGATAGGTTCGCGCCAGCGCGTCGAACGGCGGCTGCCGCCACGGCGGCGCGGCGAAGCGCTTGTCCTTCTCCGGCGCGGCCGCGTCGTCCGCCCCCGGCGCGAGCGCGAGCATCCGCTCCCACAAGGCGAGTCCCTGGTTCATCAGCTCCGTCTGCGCGGCGACGATCGCCCGCGGGTCGAACATGGCGGGCATTGCGGGCGCGTCGGCGTCTGCAGCGCGTTCCAGCTGCTCGCTCCAGAAGCGCGCCACCAGCTCGCCCGCGCGCGCCGCGGACGCGGCCCAGGCCTGCGCGTCCTCCGGGCCGGGCGCGAGGATCGGCGGGTGCGGCTGGGCTTCGGGCGTGGCCATCGCGGCGCTCTCCTTGGCGGGCGGGGTTTCCGCCCATTATAGCGGTTCAACGCTCGAAGGGCAGGGACGGCGCATGACCGAAGACTTCTACCGCATACGTCGCCTGCCGCCCTACGTCATCGCGGAGGTGAACGCGATGCGGGCGCAGGCTCGCGCCGCGGGCGAGGACGTGATCGACCTCGGCATGGGCAACCCCGATCTTCCGCCTCCGCCCCACGTCCTCGACAAGCTCGCGGAGGTCGCGCGCAAGCCGGACGCGCACGGCTATTCCGCGTCCAAGGGCATCCCGGGCCTCCGCCGCGCGCAGGCCGCTTATTACCAGCGCCGCTTCGGCGTCGATCTCGACCCGGAGTCAGAGATCGTCGTCACGCTCGGCTCCAAGGAAGGGCTCGCCAATCTGGCGCAGGCGATCACCGCGCCCGGCGACGTGGTGCTCGCGCCCAACCCGTCCTACCCGATCCACACGTTCGGCTTCATCATCGCCGGCGCGACGATCCGCTCGGTGCCCGTCACCCCCGACGAGCGCTATTTCGAGAGCCTGGAGCGCGCGGTGAAGTTCACCGTGCCCAAGCCCAGCGTGCTGGTAATGGGCTACCCGTCTAATCCGACGGCGGAGACGGTGGACCTGCCCTTCTACGAGCGGGTGGTCGCCTTCGCCCGCGAGCACGGGCTTTGGTTGCTGTCCGACCTCGCCTATTCGGAGATCTACTTCGACGGCGCGCCGACGCCGTCGATCCTTCAAGTGCCCGGCGCGAAGGACGTCGCGGTCGAGTTCACCTCCATGTCGAAGACCTATAGCATGGCCGGCTGGCGCGTCGGCTTCGCCGCGGGCAGCCCCAGGCTCATTGCCGCGCTGACGCGGGTGAAGTCCTACCTCGACTACGGCGCCTTCACGCCCATCCAGGCCGCAGCGGTGGCGGCGCTCAACGGCCCGCAGGACATCGTGGAGGAGAACCGTCGGTTGTACCGCCGCCGCCGCGACATGCTGGTCGACAGCTTTGCCCGCGCCGGCTGGGAAATCCCGCCGCCCCGCGCCTCCATGTTCGCCTGGGCCCCGCTGCCTCCCGCGCTCGCGCACCTGGGGTCGCTCGAGTTCTCCAAGCAGCTCCTCACTCATGCCCGCGTCGCCGTCGCTCCCGGCGTCGGCTACGGCGAGGACGGCGAGGGCTATGTCCGCATCGCGCTGGTGGAGAACGAGCAGCGGCTGCGGCAAGCGGCGCGGAACGTGAAGCGGTACCTTGCGAGCATGGGGGTGAACGCGGGGCCGGCGGGGTAAGCGTCCGCTATAGGTGGAAAGCGGACTCTCAATCATGAGCATTGGCCCGTGCTGGCAGAGGTAGCCCAACACCGGCCGTTGGTCGCCAGGATTGACGCCCAAAGCGCGCGGGCGCAGCCGTTTCTGACAATGAATCAAAGGGCTGGAGCGACGCATGACACCACCACCTGAAGCCATGCTGTGGGCGCTTGCCGGAGGCCACTATCTGCCACGTTGCTTGCAGATAGTCGCCGAACTCGGCGTTGCCGACGCACTCGGCGATGAGCCGGCCGGCACCGAGCGGCTTGCGGGGGAAATCGGTGCGCATCCCGATGCACTTCATCGCATGCTGCGCTTGCTTGCCGCGCATGGCGTCTTCTCCGTCCAACCCGAAGGCTGGACGCACAGCGAACTGTCGCGCTTCCTGCGCACCGATCACCCACGCTCGATGCGGGGCTTCGCGCGCATGATGGGCAGCGAGGGCCAGTGGGCGGCGGCTGGCGCGCTTTCGGTGTCGGCGCGCACGGGGAAGGCTGGCGTGTTGGAGGCATTTGGGCAGCAGTTCTGGGACTATTACCTCGACCATCCGGAGGAGGGTCGCGTGTTCGATGATGCGATGACGGCCAAGTCGCACGCCGAGCTGGCCGAGTTGAGGCGCGTGCTCGATTTTTCTCGTTACGGCATGATCGCCGACATCGGTGGTGGTCGCGGCCATACGCTAGCGAACGTACTTGAAGCGGCGCCGGAAGCTCGCGGCATTTTGTTCGATTTGCCGGATGTGATTGCGGCCGCGCCGGACCATCGCCGTATCGAGAAGCAAGCAGGAAGCTTCTTCACCGACCCGCTGCCTGCGGCGGATGCCTACATCCTGAGCAACATTCTCCACGACTGGCCCGACCCCGAGTGCATAGCGATCCTGAAGGCGATCAAGCAGGCTGCGCCCTCCCATGCCGAACTGCTGATTGTCGAGAACCTGCTGTTCGAAGGCGAAGGGCCACACCCTTCCAAGGTGCTGGATATCGTCATGCTCGCGGCCACCGGCGGACGCGAACGGACGGAGGGTCAGTATGATGAGCTGTTGCGCGCCGCCGGCTGGACGCTCGGCCGCGTGCTGCCGACGAATGCACCCCTGTCGGTTATCGTCGCGAAGCCAAATTAGGGCCGACTACAACCTGCCAACAGCATCCTGCTGAGAAGTAGACGGTCGGCCTTCGGCCATCACGTGGAACAGGACAGGCTGTTCGCATCGCGCCCACGAGGGCTCCGACCGCGACGGCGACTCCAATCCGCGGCGTTGCGTCCGCCACCGCTCGCGCCCATGCTCTCGTTGCCCGACCCAGGGGTGCTGCGAAGGAGGAGCACGATGCGCGCGATGGTCCTGCGGCAGCCCGGCGGACTCGACCGGCTCGAGCCCGCCCAACTACCTGACGCGGGCGAGCCTGGCCGCGGCGAAATCCTGGTCCGTCTCGCCGCCAGTTCGCTCAACTACCACGACTACGCCGTGGTCGTCGGTGCCATCAAGACGCCCGATCGCCGCATCCCCATGTCGGACGGCGCGGGCGAGGTGCTCGCCGTGGGCGAGGGCGTGACGGAGTTCCGGGCCGGCGACCGCGTGGTCTCTACTTTTTTCCCCTTCTGGCTCGACGGTCGGCCGGACGAGCGGCTGCTGGCCGGCGTGCCGGGCGACTCCGCCGAGGGCTACGCGCGCGAGCTGGCGGTCGCGCCCGCCACCGCTTTCACCCGCGCGCCGGCCGGCTACGATCACCGGGAGGCCGCGACGCTGCCCTGCGCCGCACTGACCGCGTGGCGCGCGCTGGTGCCCAACGGTCCGCTCAAGGCCGGCGACCATGTCCTCGTCCAGGGCACGGGCGGCGTGTCGGTCTTCGCGCTCCAGTTCGCCAAGGCGATGGGCGCGACGGTAATAGCCACCTCCTCGTCCGACGACAAACTCGAGCGGCTCCGCGCGCTCGGCGCCGACCACCTGGTCAACTACAAGGCGGAGCCCAAGTGGGGCGCCAAGGCGCGCGAGCTGTCGAACGGTGGCGTCGACCACGTGGTCGAGATTGGCGGCGCGGGCACGCTGCCGCAGTCGATCGCCGCCGCGCGCCTGGGCGGCCACATATCCTTGATCGGCGTGCTCGCTGGGCTTGCCGGGCAAGTGCCGACCGCCCTGCTCATGCAGAAGCAGGTCCGGCTCGAGGGCATCACCGTCGGCACGCGCCGCCAGCAGCTCGACATGATCCGCGCGATCGAGGCGACCGGCATCCGTCCTGTGATCGACCGGAGCTTGCCGCTCGCCGAACTGGCCGATGCCTTCCGCTGGCAAGAGACGGGGCGGCACTTCGGCAAGATCTGCATTGACATCTAGGCCCGCGCAGGGACGGCTCTCCTTTACACGCTCAGAAAGGCCGTGACCGTATCGGGTTCGCGCCCATGCCGGTCTTTAGCGACGACCCAGGGCTTGCCTGAAAGCTGACGTCTTACGCGTAGCTTCGGCCTTGCTCCGAACGTCCGCTCATGGTGGAAAGCGGACCTATCGCGGTTGCGACAACTTTCGCCAACCCATACGCCGAAACCGATGCCGTAGAGCGCAAACAGGGCCGAACAGGCCAGAGCATCGTAAGTAAGCGTCAGAGACGACAGCGAGGTAGCTAACCCGTACAGCGTGGTGAGCAGAAATGTTCCAATCCAGAGAGGGACTGAAGCCTTCATGACGGCACGGTTCGGCTCTTGCATCACAGTCTTCCAGTTGACGCTTGCATTGTCTCACTATGGCCGAATGTCCGCAATGTGTCGGAAGCGGACCGCCGCCGAACGTGCGCTAAGGGTATATAGCGGACACTGCAGGCTGGTATGCCTCGCTGACAAGGGGGAACTCCATGGGTCGCGACTGGCATAAGCTCTGGTTCAACGTCGCAGCTTTGGTGGTTGGGGCCGTCGGGCCTGTCTTCTTTCTCGGGGCAGCAGGTATTCCAGAGCCCGCGCGCCTCACTCTCGACCTACTCAGCTAGCCAATCGACGGCAACATGAGCTATCGGGAACCTACCGTCCGGTTTGTGTCGGCTCTGGCAGGAGGGTTTCTCCTAGGATGAGGTGTCACCATCTGGTGCCTCGGCAAATACATCTACCCCATTGCACCCGGACCGGCTCGCAAGACTGTAGTTTATGGTCTGCTCAGTTGGTTCGTGCTGGACAGCGCCGGGTCGGCACTTTCGGGCAATGAGCCGAACATTTTGTTCAATATCACCGTTCTACTCACCGCTGTGGGGCCGCTTTGGAAGGCAGGCAGAGCAGAGCACGCCGCCGTGAAAGCAAGCAACCCTGAATGTCAGCCATGGGTGGAAAGCGGAGATCAACCTTCCTCGCAGCCATAGCTGTGCAGAAACGCGGAAGGAGATACGCCAGTGCCGCTGTTCGTGAAGGTCCGCTTACCACCACGAAGGACGGTCAACCGGAGGTCGGCTTATGATCCAGCCACACACGGGTTCGACGTCTTTGGCACTCAAGCAGTACCACGTTTGGCAAAAGGTCCGGGGCGATGCGCAGCGGATCGTGAACACCGAAGTGCACGATCAGGGAGGCATGCATGATACGGTCGCGCTGGCTCCTTGCTTGCAACAGCCGCGGATGCGGCGCTTAACAGGGTGATAGGGGGGACCAGAACGGCTTTCCCTCCGTTCGGAGAGGAACAGTCATGAAGACCAGCAAGCGACTATTGGCCGTTCTCACAGCTGCGGTCGCGATCCCGTCAGCCGGCAACGCTGCAACCGTGGTTCTCAACGCAAATCTGACCGGCGCCCAAGAGTTTCCGCCCGTGGCGACCCCGGGAGCAGGAGTTGCAACCGTTACCTTTGACGACGCAACCAATCTGCTGACCGTTCAGGCGAGCTTCGCAAATCTGCTGGGGAACACTTCGGCCGCGCATATTCATTGCTGCACGCTGCCGGGAGCCAACGCGGGAGTCGCGACGCCCGTGCCGAGCTTTCCCGGGTTTCCCACGGGCGTGACGGCGGGGTCGTACCTGCGCACTTTCGACCTGACGCAGGCGGCGAGCTACAATCCGGCCTTTGTCACGGCCAATGGCGGGACGGTAGAGTCAGCGCGGCAGGTCTTTGTGGGCGGGCTTCTGTCCGGGCGGACTTACTTCAACGTCCATACCAGCTTGTTCCCGGGCGGCGAGATCAGGGGGCAGTTGGCGGCAGTGCCCGAGCCTGCAACCTGGGCGATGATGCTACTCGGCTTCGGGGCGGTCGGCTTCAGCCTGCGCCGTCGGCCGATGGAGGCTGCACTCACAGCATAGTCAGGAAGCCCCGGAGAGCCCCGCCCAGGGCCTTCGGGGCACTTCCGCAGTGGCTGGGTGCCCGCGCGATCGCGATGCACCTGAGGTTTGGCTGGCGCGTCCGCACCTTGGCTTGCAGTCCAGTTCTCCCGTTCTTCGCCTTACCCCCACGCGTGGCGCTGTAGCGGGACGCTCGGCGGGCAGCAGTTGGGATACCTTGCCGCCTGCCCAAGAGAGGCGCGGACTGGGTCCTCGCTGCTCACCGTGGACCTGTCGGACTGTTCTTTGGCGGACCGGCGGACTTTCTCACGCATGCGCTGTTCGCGCTCGTTGGCAGCGGGCAACGGCCGGCGCTCGTGGCGAAAGGGTGGGAGTTGGGGAATGCCGGACAGCAGGACGGGCAGCCCGCTGCCTCAAGCCGCCCGCCCCTACCCGTAGGGCACCACCGGGGAAGAAGTGGCGCGCCCTGCGCCGCTTATGGGCGCTACTGGTTGAGAGTTGGTGAAGGCCGGCCCGCTTCCGGTGGGGCGCAAAGTCTGCACGGCTGCCGATGCTACGTTCGCGCGCCTTGAGCTCCGCTAACCAAGGCGCGACACGTGCAAATAATGATCGACGTGCCCATCCCACCTGATCGAGTTAAGACTGTGCCAGCCACGGAGTGCGCGGACTAGGTGGTCGAGCGCGCGAACGGGTCGGTGACCGGCTACGAGAAGGGCGGCGCCTACTGCGTGTGCTTCACGGACCAGCGCACCGCCGATGCTTTCCGCGCTCGGTGGCTCCAGGCCACGTAGGGGCCGCTTTGAGGCCCCGTAGAGCGTGGGCACGGGCGGCCCCGCCGAACCTGATGAAGAGCACCTCACACGGTCGTTCATACATTGTCGTCAGGCATGCAGGCTAACAAGCATGAAAACCGCCCAGGCCAAAAATGGGTAGCCTGAGCTGACTGGTGAGCGGCATTCCACTGACCGGCGGTGTGGTCAGTCGCTTGATAAAGGGATGGAGCCAAAGCGACTGACCACGACGAGGTACTTGATCGATCCGGACCGACAAGCAAGCCGGTGATCTCCTGCCGTCTCGATGTGGCGCAGGCGCGCGAGAACTGGGCAAAGGCGGCAGTGCTGGCGGCTGCGGCTAAGGGCGAGGACATGCCGGATGAGGCGGGCCGGGTGATGGCGCTCCTGACGGCACACAAGGCCATCGTGGAAGCGGGCGACTTGGAACGACGGATTGCGGCACTGGAAGGCAAGCCGCGGTGAGCATGCAACGACGGGTCGCGAAGCTGGAAGCGGCAATCACCTCCGGCGCTTGGGAATAGGTGCATTAAGTCATCAAGGAGGAGTACCAGTCGGAGAACGACGCGTTGGCATTGTGTGGGCGTGACCGGATTGGGCCCAACGATCTGGTCATCATGCACCACATCGTCTGCCCAAAGTTCGATGCCGACGGCACGCTCATCCCAGCGCCTGATCAAATTTTGGAGCTGCTCTTGGAGTGAAGCTCCGAACCCGCTGAAAGAACGAAGGCTGGTGCCGGTCTATGCACACTAGCGTCCGATTTCAGCGAGCCGCCGCTTCTGTAGAGTCTAAATCGCCAGCGGCCTCTAGCTCGCGCACGGCGGCGCGGAAACGCTCGCTCTGCGCTTCCGGGCTGTCCGACTTCTTCTTCGCCATCGCTATCAGGACTTACACTAGCCTCTTCATAGGTGAGCCACTTGCCGACGATACCCTGCAACAGCGCGTGGGCGCGGACGCTGTCCTTGAAGCAGTTGGCAAACCGGTTGGGCTAGCGGAACTCGACTAAGCCGAGCGGTGGTACAAGTGCTTCCCCGCGCATTGCTGGTAGTCGCGAACGTTCTGGTGCTCAACAGGCCTCAAAAGGGCTGCCCGGCCGCCCGACGATCACGAATGGTTTCCGGTGCCAGTGCGACTTCCTGAACAAGATCGGTAAGCTCGTGCGGCACGTAAATGTGCAGCTTTTTACCGGTGTATGCGGCCCATGCCGCTTCCGCGACTGAGCGAGCAGATAATGGCCGCCACATACCTTCTTTGGGCAACATAGCTTTGTCTCCGGCAGTCAGCATACCTGTGTCGATTATGCCTGGTACCAGATCGGCCGCTCGCACACCTGCAGACGCGAACTCCACACTTAGTGCCTCAGTCAGACCCTTGATTGCATGCTTGGTTGCCGAATAGACCGCCATGCCGGGAACTCCGACAATGGCTGATGCCGACGCCGTGGAGAGACACAATGACCCTTCTGTCCGCGATAGCAACGGGTAAGCCGCTTGGATAAGGGCCATCACGCCCAGCAGATTGACTGAGACAAGGCGCTCTATTCGGCTCCACTCCATTTCAGAGAACTGGCCCTTGGCGTCGATTCCGGCATTTGCAAAGAGCATGTCCAGCTGCCCACCGGTAACGAAGCTAAATTGCTCGACCGCCGCTTTGATCGCGGTTGGCTCGCTAACGTCAAGGCACTCAAATACACCTTTGCCGATTTTTGTTTGCAGGGATGCAAGTCCAGCTGCATCGATATCATAGGCTCCGACGAACCATCCGTTCTCTGCGAACAGCTCAGCGGTGGCGCGCCCAATGCCTGAGGCTGCACCGGTGATGAGAATGCACTTTTGGTCTACTTGCATGAGCTTGTCGCCTCTTTTCATGTCGTACAATTCGTCCATTTGAAGATGGTTAGCCCAGGCAGATTAGCGCGACACAAGTAGGCTCAACCAACGACAGGCAGATCGCAATCTCGGCCGGTTCAGTGAAGCTTGAAGAGAATTCAGGTTCACCGAGTCGATGCACGCTTCAACTCCGAAACGAGCAGTCCAGTGCCTGCAGTAGTTCGACAGCGGACTCACGACGAACGTCGTTATGGGTCGAAAGCGGACATTGCTCCCCGCCGCCCCGCGCCCTAGCACGCCGCCCATGCCCACCCCTCTCATGATCGGCCTCGCCGGGCTCGGCACCGTCGGCGGGGGCATGCTCAAGCTGCTCGACACGAACCGCGCGCTGATCGAACGCCGCGCGGGGCGGCCGATCCGGGTCGTTGCGGTGAGCGCGCGCGACCGGCATCGGGCGCGGGACGTCGACCTGTCGCCCTACCAGTGGACGGACGACGCCGCCGCGCTCGCGGCGCGCGACGACCTCGGCGCGGTGGTCGAGCTGATCGGCGGCGCGGACGGCCCGGCGCTGGTTATCGCGCGGGAGACTCTGGGGCGCGGCACCCCGCTGATTACCGCCAACAAGGCGATGCTCGCTCATCACGGGATGGAGCTCGCCGCGCTCGCCGAGGCGCGGGGCGCGGCGCTCAAATACGAAGCGGCGGTCGCCGGCGGGGTGCCCGTGATCAAGGCGCTCCGCGAGGGCGCGGCGGCGAACAGGGTAGCGCGGGTCCAAGGCATCCTCAACGGCACCTGCAACTACATTCTGAGCGCGATGGAGAGCGAGGGCGTCAGCTTCGATCGAGCGCTCGCCGCGGCGCAAGGACGCGGCTTCGCCGAGGCGGATCCGTCGTTCGACGTCGACGGGACGGACGCCGCGCACAAGCTGGCAATCCTTGCCGCGCTCGCCTTCGGGACGCGGCTCGACTTCGGTGCCGTCAGGATCGAGGGCATCCGCCGCGTCACCGCCGCGGACATCAGTGAAGCCGCCGCCCTCGGCTACCGCGTGCGCCTCGTCGGCCAAGCCGAGGCGGGGCCGGTCGGGCTGTTCCAGCGCGTCGCGCCCTGCCTCGTGCCGCTCGGCCACCCGCTCGCCCACGCGACCGGCGCGACCAACGCGGTGGCGGTGGAGGGCTCGCACCTCGGCCGCCTGCTCCTCCAGGGGGCCGGGGCGGGGGAGGGGCCGACCGCCTCCGCCGTCGTCGCCGACCTGATCGACGTCGCGCGCGGCGAGGCCGGCCCCGCCTTCGCCATGCCGAGCGACCAGCTCGCGGTGCTTGCCGCAGCCGACGCGGGCGCGCGGCGCGGGCGGGCCTATCTCCGCTTCACGGTGGCCGACCGCCCCGGCGTGCTCGCCGAGATCACCGCCGCCACCCGCGACGCGGGGGTGAGCATCGCCTCGCTCATCCAGCGCGGAGCGGGGCCGGACGGCGCGGTGACGCTGGTCATGGTGACGCACGCGGGCGAGGAGCGGTGCGTGGCGGACGCGCTGCGTCGGCTGGCGGGGTCGGCGGGGCTGCTGAAAGAGCCAATGCTGATGCGGATCCTGGGCGAGTGAGGCGGTAGCCCTTTCCCCTTCAGGGGAGAGGGGCCGAGCAGCAGGCTCGGTCCTCTGCTCGCTTCCGGCACAGCCCCTCTCCGCTGCGACTAAGGCCTGCTTCCCAGACCTAAGTCTCGCTCGTCTCCCCTGAAAGGGAGAGGGAAGGCGCACGCTCGACAAGCTCCCGACCTCGCCTTATCCGCCTTCTACAAAGCAACAGGGAGATTCCACTTGGCCACGCAGACTTCGGCGCTCGACCGCGTCCTCGTCCTGGAGATGGTGCGCGTCACCGAGGCCGCGGCGCTCGCCGCCTCGCGTCTGATCGGCCGCGGCGACGAGAAGGCAGCGGACGCGGCCGCCGTGGAGGCGATGCGCGCCGCGCTCAACACGCTCGACATCGACGGCACGGTGGTGATCGGCGAAGGCGAGCGCGACGAGGCGCCCATGCTCTTCATTGGCGAGCGAGTCGGCACCGGCCAGGGTAGCGGCCCCGCCATCGACATTGCGCTCGACCCGCTGGAAGGCACCACCATCACGGCCAAGGCGGGCCCGAACGCCTTGGCGGTCCTCGCCATCGCCGAGCAGGGCGGCCTGCTGAACGCTCCGGACGTGTACATGGACAAGCTCGCGATCGGCCCCGGCTACGCCAAGGGCACCGTCTCCCTCGACCGCTCGGCTTCCGAGAACGTCCGCGCGCTCGCCGCGGCGAAGGGCGTGGAGCCGGGCGAGATCATCGCCTGCGTGCTCGACCGCCCGCGCCACGAGAAGCTGATCGCCGAGCTCCGCGCGCTCGGCTGCGGCATCATGCTGATCCCCGACGGCGACGTGGCTGGGGTGATCGCCACAACCGACCCGGAGACCACCGTCGACATCTACTTAGGCAGCGGCGGCGCGCCCGAAGGCGTGCTCGCCGCGGCGGCGCTGCGCTGCGTCGGCGGCCAGTTCCAAGGTCGCCTCCTGTTCCGCAACGACGACGAGCGCGGCCGCGCGCGCAAATGGGGGATTGAAGACCTCGACCGCATCTACGAGCTGGAGGAGCTCGCCAAGGGCGACGTGATCTTCGCCGCGACGGGCGTGACCGACGGCTCGCTGCTCGACGGCGTGAAGCGACTGCGGGGCGGCACGATCACCACCGAGTCCATCGTGATGCGCGCGAGTTCCGGCACCGTGCGGCGGGTGCGCGGGCGGCACAGCCGGCTGCCGGAAGGGGCGGCTTAACCTTAACTTCCCTCTCCCCTTCAGGGGAGAGGAGCGAGACTTAGCAGCTTGCTGCTTAGTCGCAGCGGAGAGGGGTTGCTGCGCTCAAATAGAAGGGACCGAGCCTGTCGGCTCGGCCCCTCTCCCAACCCTTAGCGGCCCGGGAAGCTCGTCCCTGCGCCCCTGAAAGGGAAAGGTCTAAAGCCTCACCGCCCCGCGGCGCGCCGCCCGCCGCCGCCGCTGGAGCTGCCGCCCCGCCGCGGCCCGCGCGAAGCGCCCATCGGCGTCGGCTGGAAGCGGCGGCGGTCGGGACGCCCGCCGCCGTGCTCGCGCCGCTCGGGACGGGCGTCCTCGACCGGCGGGCCAATCCGGCTGTTCCTGATCCGCTCGGCTTCCGCCGCGAAGCTCGCCGGCAGCGGCACCGCCGCGATCTTGCGTCGCGTCAGCTTCTCAATGTCGCGCAGGAACGGCCGCTCGTCGTCCGCGCAGAAGGCGACGGCGATGCCGTCCGCGCCCGCCCGGGCGGTGCGCCCGATGCGGTGGACGTACTGCTCCGGCACGTTGGGCAACTCGAAGTTGAAGACGTGGGACACGCCGGGCACGTCGATGCCGCGCGCGGCGATGTCCGTCGCCACCAGGATCGGCGTCTGTCCGGAACGGAACGCGCCCAGCGCGCGCTCGCGCTGCGGCTGGCTCTTGTTACCGTGGATGGCGTTGCTCTCGATGCCGTTGGCGGCGAGCAGCTTCACCACACGGTCCGCGCCGTGCTTGGTCCGGGTGAAAATCAGCGCCCGCTCGATCTCCTCGCGCTGGAGGAGGAGGGTGAGCAGCGCCTGCTTCTCCGCCTGATTAACGAAGGTCACGCTCTGGTCGACGCGCTCGGCGGTCGTCGCGGTCGGCGCCACCGACACTTCGGCCGGATCGCGCAGGTACTTGTCGGCCAGGTCTTTGATCGCCGGCGGCATGGTGGCGGAGAAGAACAGGCTCTGCCGCTCCTTGGGCACCAGCCGGCTGATCGCGCGCAGCGCGTGGATGAAGCCGAGGTCGAGCATCTGGTCGGCCTCGTCGAGGACGAGGATCTCAACGTGGCGCAGTTCCAGCGCGTTCTGCTCGACGAGGTCGAGCAGGCGGCCGGGCGTGGCAACGAGGATGTCGACGCCGCGCAGCAGCGTCTGCCGGTCGCGGTGGACGGAAGTGCCGCCGACCACGGTGGCGACCGAAAGGTTGCCGAATCGGCCGTAAGCGCGCGCGCTGTCGGCGATCTGCCCGGCGAGCTCGCGGGTCGGCGCGAGCACCAGCATCCGGCAGCTGCGCGGCATCGGCTTCTTGGCGGACGCGACGAGCCGCTCGATGGCGGGCAGCACGAATGCCGCGGTCTTGCCGGTGCCCGTCTGCGCGATGCCGAGCAGGTCGCGGCCGCTCAGGATCGGCGGGATCGCTTGGCGCTGGATGGGGGTGGGGACGATGTAGCCCTTGGCGGCGAGCGCCTGGAGCGCGGGCTGCGACAGCCCGAGTTGGTCGAAGGACATGGAAGAACTCGCATAAAGTCCGGCGCTCCGCGGCGGCCGAAGGCGCGCGCACGAAGGGCGGGGTCATGAATGACGACCCGCGTGATAGGGAAGCCGGGAAAGCGACGCGGAGCCGAGGCCGCACGGGCCCGATCACGCTGCACGATGTGCGTCGCTGGTGGAGAGATGGCGGTTTCGTCGTCGCACGTCAAGGCGGACATTCGCGCGGCCTTGTCCCTGGGCTATTCACGTATATACAAGATATCGGGACAACCGGAGGAAGGCGTCATGAACCATCGGACTCGTTCCCCGATCGGGGAGTCTTCCAGAGTGGATAGGAATGAACGTCAGCTTCGACCCGGCCAAGCGCGAGGTCGTCCTGCGGGAGCGCGGACTCCACGTCGCTGACGTTGAAGCGATCTCTGTCGGCTTTCATCTCACCCGCCGCGACGACCGCCACAGCGAGGCGGAGGAGCGGTTCATTTCCGTCGGCGCGCTGCGCGATGAAGTCGTGATGGTCGTCTGGACGGAGCGGGAAGGCGGACGCCGCATCGTCACCATGTGGAAAGCCAATGAACGCGAACGAACAGCTTATCACCGGCAACGCGAGCGATCCGGCTGAGACCAAGCCAGAGCTCGACGAGGCGTGGTTCGAGAAAGCTGACGCTTTTTTCGGTCCCAAGCTCGTCCGCCGCGGGCGGCCCCGCTCGGAGAGCCCGAAGCGAGCCGTGTCCCTGCGGCTCGACGCGGAGGTGGTGGACTGGTTCAGGCGTTCCGGCGCGGGCTGGCAGACGCGCATGAACGACGAGCTGCGCAAGGCAGCGGGGCTCTAGGCCTCCACCGCGCCGAAGTCCGACGTCCGCCGCCGCGGCCCGTCGCGCGTGCGGTTGAGCGACTGGCGCACCCGGTCGAGCAGCTCGGACCGGCGGTAGGGCTTGCTGAGCACGTCCGACGAACGCCGCCGCGCGTCGTTTACCACCAGCTCCTCGTTGTAGCCGGTGGTGAGCAGCACGGGCATCTTCGGATCGCGCTCGGTCACCCGATCGGCGAGCCTCAGCCCGTTGATGCCGCCGGGCATAATAAGGTCGGTGAACAAGAGATCGAACCGCTTCCCCGCGTCGTGCGCCTCCTCAAACGCGGCCAGCCCCCGCTCGCCGTCCTCGGCGCAGGTCACGCGGTAGCCCGCGCCGCGCAGGATCTCGCAGGCGAGCTCCAGCACCTCAGCGCTGTCCTCTACCACCAGGATGTGCTCGGCGGGCGCTTCGTCCAGCTGGGCGATCGCCGGATGGTACTCGAGGCCGGTCGGCTCCTCGGCGGTGCGCGCGGCGGGCGCTTCGCGGGCGACCGGGAACAGCATGCGTACAGTGGTCCCGCGGCCGACCGCGCTGTCGATCTCCAGCCTGCCCCGCGACTGCCGCATGAAGCCGCTCGCCATCGCGAGCCCGAGACCCGTGCCCTTGCCCACGCCCTTGGTGGTGAAGAAGGGCTCGGTCGCGCGCTCGATCACTTCCGGCGGCATGCCCGATCCCTCGTCCGCCACCTCCAGCGCCAGATAGTCGCCCGGCTGCAGGTCGCCGGCAGAGCCATCGGCTAGCCGCGTCCGCCGCGCGCGCACCGCGACCGGGCTCCCGCCCGGCGACGCGTCCCGCGCGTTCATGACGATGTTGAGCAGCACCATCTCCAGCTGGTCGGGGTCGATCACCGCCGTCGGCAGCTCGGGCTCGACCTCCACGCTCAGCCGCACGTCGTTGCCGACCGAACTCTCCATCACCTCGCCGAAGTCGTCGAGCAGCGCGGCCATATCGGTCAGCCGCGGCTCCAGCCGCGTCTTGCGCGCGAAGGCGAGCAGCTGGCGGGTGAGCTTAGCCCCGCGCTCGGCCGCCGCCCGCGCGTTCTGCACGTAACGCTGCGACCGCGGGTCGTCCGTGCGCATGCCCAGCAGTTCGAGGTTGCCGTTCACCACCTGCAGCAGGTTGTTGAAGTCATGAGCGAGCCCGGCGGTGAGCTGGCCGATCGCCTCCATTTTCTGCGCCTGGCGGAAGCTTTGCTCGATGTTGCGCCGCCGCGTCACGTCCAGCTGGCTGGCGAAGAAGTAGAGGAGCTTGCCGCAGGTGTCGTGCACCGGGCCGATGAACACAGCGTTCCAGAAGGGCGAGCCGTCGCGGCGGTAGTTCAGCATCTCAAGCGCGATCGAGCCCTTGGCGGCGACGGCGTCGCGCAGGTCGGCCACCGCGTTGCGGTCGGTCTGCGCACCCTGCAGGAAGCGGCAGTTGCGCCCGACCACCTCGCGCTCCTCGTAGCCGGTGAGGTCGAGGAACGCCTTGTTGGCGAAAACGATCGGGTTGTCGGGGATGTTGGGATCGGTGAGGATCATCGGCATCCGCGTCATCTCGATCGCGGCGAAGAACACGTTGCCGCGCGCCTCCAGCCCCGGCTCGGTGATCGTGCTCTCGCGCCAATGGTGCAGGCCCGACCGCTCGGTGGGCTCGTTCGCTCCCGTGTCCGCCGCGCCCATCGCGGGCACGCCCATGCTCCCCCCGCCGCCCTCGACGTCGAGGCGCGGCGTCTCCGGCTCGTCCTGATCCTTCATCGGAATTGCCTTGCCGCCGCTGCGGCACCGGCGCAAGCGCCAGTCCAGAGCCGTCTTAGCCGCTAAACGCCGCCCGCGCCCGCTCCGCTTCCCGCCTGAGCGCCCCCGGCTCGCTTTCCGGCACCATGCGCCGGGTCTCGAACACCTCCACCGTTTCGAACAGCTCTTCGCGGAAATAAGGGTCGTCGGCGAGCGCGGCGTCCAGCGCGGCGCGGTCGGGCAGGTCGAACAGAAACAGGCTGCCCACCATGCGCCCGTCCTCCAGCAGCGGGCCGGAATAGATGATCGCGGCCTGCCGGTCGGCGATGAATTCAAGATGCTCGGCACGCAGCCGCAGCCGGAGGCTCGCGTCCTTGTCCCGCCCGATCACGACGAAGTGCATGGGAACGGCTCCTCTTTCCTACAGCCCCGCCGAGCGGTTATGGTCGCGGCATGGCG
Organism: uncultured Sphingomonadaceae bacterium; assembly: GCA_902806235.1. Taxonomy (GTDB): domain Bacteria; phylum Pseudomonadota; class Alphaproteobacteria; order Sphingomonadales; family Sphingomonadaceae; genus CADCVW01. Next base: position 34,767 of record CADCVW010000030.1, read on the forward strand.
CAGCGCACCGACTCCCGCAACCCGGCCCCCCGCGGCGCCGGGCGGGGGGAGAGTTTCATTCCTCCCTGGACCTTCGGGACCGTCGTCCCGGATCGGGACGCGGTTCGCGCGGAGCTTCCGTGAGCCACGTCGTCGGCGTTACCGCCTCCATCCTCGGCCGGGCATGGCGCTGGCGCGGCGCGGCTGCCGACGGGCGCGACGAGGGCTTCCGCCCCGACGACCTCGTCGACCAGTTGCTGCTCGCCCGCGGCGTCGAACGGGGCGCGCTGGACGCCCACCGGACGCCCACGCTGCGCTCCTTCATGCCCGACCCGTCCTTGTTCCGCGACATGGACCGCGCGGCCGAGCGGATTGCCGACGCGCTCGCGCGGGCTGAGCGGGTCACGGTGTTCGGCGACTACGACGTGGACGGCGCGACCTCGGCGGCGCTGATGGTGCGCCTGCTCCGCGCGCTCGGCGGGGATCCGGGAGTCTACATCCCCGACCGGCTGACGGAGGGCTACGGCCCCGGCGGCGCGGCGCTGGTCGCGCTCAAGGCCGCGGGCACCGACCTCGTCGTCACCGTCGATTGCGGCGCGCAGGCCTTCGACGCGCTGCAGGAGGCGAAGGCTGCAGGGCTCGACGTGGTGGTGGTCGACCACCACAAGTGCGCCGCCGCATTGCCGGTCGCCCACGCGCTGGTGAACCCCAACCGGCTCGACCAGTGCGACGAGGGCGCGAGCCACGGCCACCTAGCCGCGGTGGGCGTTGCCTTCCTGCTCGGCGCCGCACTGCTGCGGGTGCTCCGCGGGCGGGGCTGGTTCATGGACCGGCCGGAGCCCAAGCTCCTCGAGCTGCTCGACCTCGTCGCCTTGGGCACAGTCGCCGACGTCGCCTCGCTCCGTGGCCTCAACCGCGCCTTCGTCACTCAAGGCCTCAAGGTCATGGCGAACCGCCGCAACGTCGGGCTGGACGCGCTGATCACCGCCTCCAGGCTCACCCGCGCGCCGCTCTGCTCCGACCTCGGCTTCGCCTTGGGGCCGCGCATCAACGCCGGCGGCCGCGTCGGCCGGTCGGACCTCGGGGTCCGCCTGCTCACCACCGACGACCCCGACGAGGCGCGCGCCATCGCGAGCGAGCTCGACCGCCTGAATGAGGAACGGCGCGGGATCGAAGCGGTGGTGCTGGAGGAAGCGCTGCGCGCTGCCGAAGGGCAAGGGAACAGGGCGGTCGCGCTCGTCGCCGGGCGCGGCTGGCACCCCGGCGTGATCGGCATCGTCGCCAGCCGGCTCAAGGAGAAACTCGACCGCCCGGCGCTGGTCGTCGCGCTCGGCAACGACGGGCTAGGCAAGGGTTCGGGGCGGAGCATCGCGGCCGTCGACCTCGGCGCCGCCGTGCTCGCCGCCAAGGAGAGCGGGCTGCTTTTGGCAGGCGGCGGCCATCCGATGGCCGCGGGCCTCACCGTCGAGGCGGGGCGGGTGGACGCGCTCCAAACCTATTTGGAGGAGCGGCTAGAGGCTGACGTGGCTGCCGCCCGGACAGGCAAGAGCCTGTCCTTCGACGCCGTGCTCAGCGTGGGCGGCGTCACCCCCGAGTTCGCCGACGCCCTTGAGCGCGGCGGCCCTTACGGCCAGGGCTGGCCCGCGCCGCGCGTCGCCTGCGGGCCGGTGCAGGTGGTCAAGGCGGACGTGGTCGGCAACGGCCACCTCCGCGCGATCGTCGCGGGCCGCGACGGGCGGCGGCTGAAAGCGGTCGCCTTCCGCCAGGCGGATACACCGCTCGGCCACGCCGTGCTGGGCGCGGGAAGCACCCGACGCCTGTGGCTTGCGGGCAAAGTGAAGCGCGACGACTGGAACGGGCGGGTCGGGGCCGAGCTGCACATGGACGACGCCGCCTGGGCTGACGCTTGACCGGGCGGGGGCAGGGTGGTTATGCCCGCCCGCGCTGACGGCCCCTTCGTCTAGCGGTTAGGACGCGGCCCTTTCACGGCTGAAACACGGGTTCGATTCCCGTAGGGGTCACCAGGGCGTTAGCTCAGCCCAGCAGGAGTAGCGCCGCCCCAGCTGACAGCGCCAGCGCGGCCGAGGTGGCGAGCGCGATCACCAGCAACGGCTTCGGCCCCGCCTTCAGCAGCTCGCCCATCGGCGACAGGATGCCCGTCGCCGCCACCGCGCACGCCAGCAGCGCCGCCGCCGCCTGGCCTGCCGCGACGCCGGCCGCCGCGGGCACCGCCCCCATGGAGTTGGCGGCCGCGACGAGGAAGAAGCCCACCACGAACCACGGCAGGCCGATGCCGCGCGTCGTCCCTCGCTCGCCGCGCGGCAGGAAAAGCGCCACGATCGCCAGCACCGGCGCGAGCAGCGCCACCCGCGCCAGCTTGACGATCGCCGCCGTCTCCCCGGCTTCCGTGCTATACGAGTAGCCCGCCCCCAGCGCCTGCGCGACGTCGTGGATCGCCGCGCCGAGCATAAAGCCGGCGGCGCGGTCGCTTAAGCCGAGCTGCAGCGCGAAGGCGGGGTAGGCAACCATCGCCAGCGAGCTCGCCGCCGAGATGCCGACCAGCACCAGCGCCAGCCGCGCCTGCCCCGCGCGGCGTTCGCCCAGCGTGGTGGCGAGCGCGAGCGCGGCCGAGGCCCCACAGATCGCCACGGCCCCGCCCGCGAGCGCGCCGAACGCGCTCCCCTGGCCGAGCGCGCGGCTCGCCGCCACGCCCGCGCCCATCGTCAGCGCGACGATGAGGAGGATGGCGATCAGCGCCTCCGGCCCCAATGCGAGCATGTCGCCCAGCGTCACCCGCGCGCCCACCAGCACGATCCCCGAGCGCAGCAGCGTCCGCGACGCGAAGCCGAGCCCCACCCGCAGCCGCTTGTCGTGGCCGAGGAAGTTTAGCGCCAGCCCGATCAGCAGGCTCATCAGCGTCAGCGGCGCGCCGTAGTGCTCGGACAGGTAGGCCGCGGCCAGGGTCGCCAGTGCCGCCACGATCAGCCCGGGGACGTAGTCGCGCCACGTCGTCTCGGGCGGCGGCGCGATGTCGCCGTACAAGTCCGCGGCCATCATTGTCCCGGTCCCCGGCGCGGCCGGCCGCGTGCTCGTCTCCAGGCGACCCGCTCCGCTCGCTACGCTTCCGCCCTGACGATCCGCGGCAGGAGCAGCCGCAGCCAGCCGAAGGCGAGCAGGTAGGAGACCGCGGCGAAGGCGAACAGCGGGGTGTACCCGACGTCCGCCGTCAAGGCGTTGCCCGTGATCCACACGATCGCCATGCCGCCGAGGTTGCCGACGAACGCGCCCAGCGCGGTGACGCGGCCGACGGCGGCGCGCGGGAAGACGTCCGTGATGATGGAGAACAGGGTCAGGCTGAAGCCCTGGTGGCCGGCGAGCACCACGCCCATCATCACCGCCACCGGCCAGAAGCTGTTCAGCGCCAGCACCGCGGGCACGGGCAGCACGATGAGGGCGGAGACGAGGAGCACGCCCTTTCTGACGCGGTCCACGGGCACGCCGCGCTCCAGCAGGCGGGTGGACAAAGAGCCGGCCAGGAGCGCGCCGAGCGCCGAGCCCGCGAAGGCGATGGCGAGCGGCACCGCGAGATCCGTCGTGGAGAGCCCGAACTCGCGGCGGTAGAAATCGGGCAGCCAGAAGTTGAGCAGCCACCAGGTCGCGTCCGAGAGCGCCTTGGCGCCCAAGATCGCCCAAGTCGCACGCTGCGCGAGGATGCGGCCGATCGGCTCCCGCCGGTCATCGTGCGCCTGCCCGTCGCTCGCGACGTCGCCCGCGTCGAAGCGGACGCCGCGGGCGACGACGAGCCAAGCCGCCAGCACCACGAAGCCCGCAACCCCGGCGACAACCAATGCGCCGCGCCAGCCGTAGGCCGCGGCGAGCGGCGGGATGAGGAAGGGCATGGCGATCGTGCCCGCGCTGGCGAGCGCGGTGCCCAGCCCGATGGCGAGCGAGCGGCGGTTCGGCGCGAACAGGGTAGCGACCGTCTTGATGCTCAGCGGCGTCTGCACCGCCTCCGTCGCACCCAGGCCCACGCGGGCCGCGACCACCTGCGCGCCCGTCCGCGCCCAACCGTGCAGCAGCGCGGCGAGGCTCCAGGCGGCGACGCCAACCACCATCGCCCGGCGCACGCCCAGTCGGTCGATGAGCCAGCCGGTGAACAGGAAGGACATGGCCGCCGAGAACTGCGTCAGCGCCGCGAGCCGGCCGAAGTCGGCGTCGGTCCAGCCGAAGTCGGCGGACATGTCAGGTTTCAGGATGGCGATGATCGGCCGGTCCATCGCGTTGAACACGCCCGCCACGCACAGCAGCCCGAACAGAATCCAGGCGCGCAACCCGGGGACGGCCTGCGCCGTTCCCGGGCTTGAGATGTTCGTGGCCACCGCTACGTCACCGCCCGAAGTTTATCCGCCCCGTCACGCCGAAGTAGCGGTCCGCCTCGCGCGGAATGATGTAACGGTAGCCGCCGCCCGGCCCGCCGTTGGTGATCTGCGCGGCGAAGCTCGTATCGAGCAAGTTCCTGACCTGAAAGGTGAGCTTGAACCGGTCGTCGGCGTCGACGATGCCGGCCGACAGGTCGATGAGCGTGTAGCCGTCGATCTCGCCCGCCGCGCGGACGACGGGACTCGGGTCGAACAGCGATAGCTGGTCCGACTGGTAGGAGCCTTGCGCGCCGAAGGTGAAGTCGATCCCGCCGCCCGTCCGCGCCCGGTAGTCGAGACCCAGCGTGCCCTTGTGCTTGGGCGCGAAGGCGAGCGGGGTGCCCGACGGGATCACCTGCGTCGGCAGGCCGCCCGGCGGCAGGCGGAATTCATCCACTTGCGCGTCGGTGTAGGCGTAACCGCCCGAGATGTTGAGATCGCGCGCCGGCTGGAAGATCAGGTCCAGCTCCGCGCCGCGCGTGGACACGTCGCCCGCGTTGGTGAAGCGGGTGACCACCACCCCAGCCACCACGTCCGGATTGTTGGCCTGGAAATTCTTGTACTTGGCGTAGTAGCCGGCGAGGTTGAGCACGAGCCGCCCGTTGAGCAGGCTGTTCTTGAGGCCCACCTCGAAGCTGTCCGCCGTTTCCGCCTCGATCACGTTGGTGCCGATGGCGGTCAGGTTGAAGAACACGTTGTACGCCGGGCCTTTGTAGCCGCGGGCGTAGGTGGCGTAGAGCGTGTTGTCCTCCGACAGGTCGACCTGCGCGCCGACGCGCCCGGACAGGTTGTCCTTCGTCGTCGAGTCGCGGAACGGGCCGAAGCTCGGCTGGATGCCCGGCCCGGCGAGCGCGGTCGTGCGCTGGTGAAAGACGCTGAGCTTGTCGTGGGTGTACCGCAGCCCCGCGATCAACCGGAAGGCGTCGGACAAGGACAGGGTCGCTTGGCCGTAGGCGGCGAGGTTGTTGAACACGGAGCCGAAGCGCGCGGTGCCCGTCGGGAAGGTCGTCGCCGGCGCGCCCGGGCTGCCGCAGGGAATCAGGGTGGTCACCGCGGGGCCGTTGCAGACTACGTCGTCGCGGGTGAACACGCGCAGCGACTCGGCGCGCGAGTAGAAGCCGCCCAGCACATATTCGAGCGTGCGATTGTCGGGCGAGGTGAGGCGCAATTCTTGGCTGAAGGTGTCGCCGTCCTGCGGGCCGACGTCGTGCAGCTGGTTGGCGCCGACGTAGGCGCGGTAGAGGAAGTCGCCGTAGCGGATCTCGACGTTCTCATACTCGCGATACGCTGTGATGGAGGTGAAAACGTGCTCGCCGACGTCCACGTCGAACTGGCCGGAGAAGCCGAACGACTTCTCCCGCGTCCGGGTGACGAGGTTCTGGCGGACGCGCCGTGTGCGGTCGCCGCGCGGCTCGGGCAGCGCGCCGGCGGTGAAGTTGCTCGGCGGCGTGCCGATCACCTCCGCGCAGCAATCGTCGTTCGCGCGGCGGTAGTCGGCGATGAAGGTCGCCTGGATCGACGGCGACAGCTCGGACACGAAGATGCCGCGCACGCCGTAGCGCCGGAAGCCGTTAACGTCGCGGCCGACCGTCTCGTTGCGGATGTTGCCGTCGAAGTTCGAGTAGAAGCCGACCACGCGCGCCGCCGAACGATCGTCCAGCGGCACGTTCAGCGCGAGCCGCGCGCGGTACTCGTCGGGGTCGAAGAACGCCGCTTCCGCGTAGCCGCCGAACTCGTCGGTCGGCCGCCGGCTGACGATGTTGACTACGCCGGCCGACGCGTTCTTGCCGAACAAGGTGCCCTGCGGCCCGCGCAGCACTTCGATCCGCTCGATGTCGACGAGGTCGGCGAAGGCCTCGCCCGAGCGGCTGAACACCACGCCATCGAGCACGGTGGAGACCGACGGCTCGCCCGCGATGGAGAAGGTGGAGGTGCCCACGCCGCGCAGGAACAGCGACTGGTTGAGCGAGGTGCCCGACTTGCGGATGGTGAGGGTGGGGACGAGGTACTGCGCTTGCTCGATGTTGACGCCGCCCTGCGCTTCCAGCGCCGCGCCCGACACGACGGACACCGCGACCGGCACGTCCTGCAGTCGCTCCGACCGCTTCTGCGCGGTGACGATGATCTCGGCCGGCGCCTCGTCGGCGAGGGCGGGCGACTCGGACTGCGCCTGATCCGGCCCCTGGTCGGCGGCGGGCTCTTGGCCCGGCGGCAGGCTGTCCTGCGCGAGCGCGGGCGAGCCGAGCAGCGCACCCAGCGCGAGCAGGCTCGTCGTGGTCGTCAACAAAGCGCGCATGAGCGTTCCCCCCGATCCGTCCCGCCCCGCCGCGGGTCTTCGCGGAGGAGCTACCATAGTGCGCGGCGCAGCGCCAAGGCCGCGCCGTGGCCCGGAAGCCACAGGTCAGAGGACTTCGCTCATCTCCACCGCCCGGCGCTCGCGCGCGCTGATCTCGGCGGCCATGCCCATCGCCACCGCGCGCAGCCCGTCGTCGGCCGTCACCTCGACGGGCCCTTCGCCGCGCACGGCGCGCAGGAACGCCTGGTGCTCGTAGAAGGTCGCGCCGTGGTGATGGCCTGCTCGGAGCGCCACTTCGTCGACGCCCACGTGGGTGCGCTCGGGCGCCTTCAGTTTCATGAAGCCGGTGCGCGGGCTGCGGACGAGGGTGCCGTCGGGAATGAAAACGTCGAGCCGGGCGGCGTTGCCCACCGCCGTCATTTCCTCCTGGTTCTCCGCTCCTTCAGCGAACATGCATAGGTCGAGCATGGCGCGCGTGCCGTCCGCGAAGTCGACGGTAGTATAGCTGTTGTCGATGATGTCCGGCCGCTCCCCCTCGTAGCGCTCGTCAACGTGGTTCACGTCCATCGCGCCCGAGCAGTAGACGCGCACCGGCTCCGACCGCACGATCAGGCGCATCAGGTCGAAGAAGTGGCAGCACTTCTCCACCATCGTGCCGCCTGTGTTGCGGTTGAACCGGTTCCAGTCCCCGACCTTGGGCAGGAAGGGGAAGCGGTGCTCGCGGATCGACAGCATCCGGAGCGCGCCGACGTCGCCGGCGTGGACGCGCCGGATGAACTCGGCGGCCGGCGGCATGTAGCGGTATTCCATCGCGGTCCAGAACACCCGTCCGCTGCTCGCCGCCGCTTCCGCCACCCAGCGCGCGTCCGCCACCGTGGTCGCCAGCGGCTTTTCGCACAGGATATGCACCTCGGCGTCGAACAAGGGCTCGAGCACCTCGCGGTGCGTGTGGTTCGGCGAGGCGACGACCACCGCGTCCACGTCGCCGCTCTCCGCTAACTCGGCCGCGCCCGCGTAGACGCTGATCCCGTCCGCCGCGTCGCCGAGCGCCTTGCGGGCCCAGCCCAGCGAGCGCTCCACCGGGTCGGCGATGGCGACCAGCCGCGCGCCGGGGGTAATCGCCAGGTTATTGATGTGCTCCACGCCCATCATGCCCGTGCCGACCAGGCCGTAGCGCACCACCTCTCCCATCGCGTCCCACCTCGTGTATGAGCGGCGCATGGCCGACCTCCTCCCTTCGCCCGAACCCCGCCCGCTCGGCAAGAGCGGCATCACCGTATCGCCCCTCGCCTGGGGCATGTGGCGCTTTGCCGGCGAGGACCTCCGGTCGGCGCAGGAGAAGGTTGAAGCGGTGCTGGAGGCAGGCGTTACCCTGTTCGACACCGCCGACATCTACGGCCCGGACAACGGCGAGCGGTTCGGCGCGGCCGAGCTGCTGCTGGGCCGGGTGTTCGCAGCGGCGAAGGGCCTGCGCAAGCGCATGGTGCTCGCCACCAAGGGCGGCATCGTCATCGGCACGCCCTACGACTCGTCGGCCGACTATCTCGCCGCGGCAATCGATGCGTCTTTGAAGCGGCTCGGCGTCGAGCGGGTCGACCTGTGGCAGATCCACCGGCCCGACATGCTCACCCACCCGCAGGAGGCGGCGCGCGCGCTTGAGAGCGCGATGCGCGCTGGCAAGGTGCGCGCGGTGGGCGTCTCCAACCACACGCCCGCGCAGACGCGGGCGCTGGCGAAGTACCTGCGCGAAGCGTCGGTGCCGCTCGCCTCCACCCAGCCCGAATTCTCGGCGCTCGCGCTCCAGCCGCTCGTCGATGGCACCCTCGACCTCGCGATGCAGCGCGATATCGCCGTGCTCGCCTGGTCGCCGCTCGCGCAGGGGCGCATCGCCGCTCCGCAGGACGATCGCGCGCTGGCGGTGGCGGAGCTGCTCGACCGCAAGGCGGAGGAGGCGGGCGTGGAGCGCTCCGCCGCGGCGTTCAGCTGGATCATGGCGCACCCGTCGCGGGCGATCCCGATCGTCGGCACGCAGAACGTGGCGCGCATCCGCGAGATCGGCGACGCGCTCAAGCCGCGCTGGACGCGGGCGGAATGGTACGAGGTGCTGCAGGCGTCGATGGGGGAGAAACTGCCGTGAGCGACGGGGCGAAGGGGTGCGAGGTCAGCTGGTTCTCGGCGCTGTGCGACGACGACTACGAGTTCCTGGGCGTCCCCGACGATAAGCTGAAGTCCAGCTGGGAGCACTGCCGTGACATCGTGCTCCAGGCGGAGACGAGCGGCTTCGATAACATCCTGCTGCCCAGCGGCTACCAGCTCGGCATCGACACCGCCGCTTTCGCCGCGGCGATCGCGCCGATGCTGAAGCGCATGCGCCTGCTGATGGCCGAGCGGATCGGCGAAACCTGGCCGCCGCAGCTCGCGCGGCGCATCGCCACCATCGACCGCATCCTCGGCGGGCGGCTGACAGTGAACGTTATCTCGTCGGACCTGCCCGGCGAGCAGCTGGCGTCGGCCCCGCGCTACCAGCGGACGCTCGAGGCGATGCTCATTCTCAAGACGCTGCTCAACGGCGAGCCGCTCGACCACCAGGGCGAGGCGTACAAGATTAAGGTCGATCCGCCGCGGGTAGGGACGGTGAGCGGCAGATGCCCGCAGCTCTACTTCGGCGGGCTGTCGCCGGATGCGCGCGAGGCCGCGGCGCGGGGCTGCGACGTTTATCTGATGTGGCCCGACCGCCGCGAGGCGGTCGCCGACATCATGGCCGACATGACGGCGCGCGCGGCGAAGCACGGGCGCACCCTGCGCTTCGGCTACCGCGTCCACGTGGTGGTGCGCGATACAGAAGCCGAAGCGCGCGCCGCGGCCGACCGGCTCCTGTCCAAGCTCGACGAAGGCGCGGGCGCGGCGATCCGCGCCAAGTCGCTCGACTCGGCTTCGGCGGGCGTCGCCGCGCAGGCCGCGCTGCGCGAGACGGCGGCCGACGACGGCTACGCGGAAGAGAACTTGTGGACCGGCATCGGCCGCGCGCGCTCGGGCTGCGGCGCGGCGATCGTCGGCGATCCGGATCAGGTGCTGGCGAAGCTCCGCTTGTACCAAGACATGGGAATCGAGGCCTTCATTCTGTCGGGCTACCCGCATGCGGCGGAGGCCGACCTGTTCGCGCGCCACGTGCTGCCGAAGCTGGAGCACGGGCCGCTGGCCTGACAGCGTTGGAGGACGGGTCGTTTCGACGCTGATCCGTCACCCCCGCGAAGGCGGGGGTCTATGACCTTCCACGGTCGTGAGCGCGCACCGAGCCGGCGTCGGGGTTTATGAATTCCCGCTTTCGCGGGAATGACGGGCTGGAGGAGGCGTCGCTCTTCCTCGCTTCACGCCAGCGCCCGCGCGAGCGCGCCGCGCCAGCCGTCAAGCAGCGCCGTCCGCTCCGCCGCCTCCATCCGCGGGGCGAAGCGCTCCGCCTTGCCCGCGAGCCTCGCCACCTCGTCGAGCCCGCTCCACAGCCCGACGCCGATCCCGGCGAGGAACGCCGCGCCGAGCGCGGTGCTCTCCAGATCGGCGCGCCGCTCGACGGGCGCATCCAGCACGTTGGCGAGGAACTGGAGTAGCCAGTCGCTCGCCGCCATGCCGCCGTCAACGCGGAGGACCACCGGTCGCGGCGCGCCGTCGCGCGCCGTGGCGTCGAGCAGGTCGGCGGTTTGGTAGGCGACCGCCTCCAGCGCGGCGCGCGCGAGGTGGGCGCGGGTGGTGGCGAGCGTCAGCCCGCTGAGGAGGCCCCGCGCGTCCGGCCGCCAGTGCGGCGCGCCGAGCCCCGTGAAGCCGGGCACCATAAAAACGCCGCCGTTGTCGGGCACGGAGGCGGCGAGCGCGCCGGTTTCGGCCGCCTCCGCGATCAGGCCCAGGCCGTCGCGCAGCCACTTCACTGCCGCGCCCGCGACGAAGATGGAGCCTTCGAGAGCGAAGCAGGGCGCCCCGGCCAGCCGGTAGGCAGTGGTGGCGAGCAGCCGGTTGGTCGAGGGGAGCGGCTGCGCCCCCGTGTTCACCAGGAGGAAGCAGCCGGTGCCGTAGGTCGCCTTGGTCGCGCCCGGCGCGAAGCAGCCCTGGCCGACGAGCGCCGCCTGCTGGTCGCCCGCCACGCCGGCGATGGGGATGGCGCGGCCGAACAATCCGGGGTCGGTCTCGCCGAACGCCCCCGCGTTGTCGCGCACCTCCGGCAGCACCGCCATGGGTACGTCGAGCAGGCCGCACAGCTCCTCGTCCCAAACTTGCTCGCGCAAGTCGAACAGCAACGTCCGGCTCGCGTTCGTAGGGTCCGTCGCGTGGATGCGCCCGCCCGTCAGCCGCCACAGCAGGAAGCTGTCGATTGTGCCAAAGGCGAGCTCGCCCGCCTCGGCGCGCGCGCGCGCGCCCGGGACGTGGTCGAGCAGCCAAGCGAGCTTGGTGCCAGAGAAATAAGGATCGAGCAGCAGCCCGGTGCGCGCCTGAACCAGCGGCTCGTGGCCCGCGGCGCGGAGCATCGCGCACTGGTCGGCCGTGCGCCGGTCCTGCCAGACGATCGCGCGGTGGATAGGGACCCCGGTCGCGCGATCCCAGACCACGGCCGTCTCGCGCTGGTTGGTGATGCCGATCGCCGCCACCGTGTCCGCGCCGACGCGGCCGACGACCTCGCGCGCGGTGGCCAGGACGTCGCGCCAGATATCTTCCGCGTCGTGTTCGACCCAACCGTCGGCGGGGTAGTGCTGCGGCAGTTCGGCTTGGGCGGCGGCGACGGCGCGGGCTCCGCGGTCGAACAGGATGCTGCGCGTCGACGTGGTGCCCTGGTCGATGGCCAGGATGTACCGTCCGCTCACGCGCCCGCCTCCGCCGTCGCTCCGCTCATCCGCTTCTCCACCCTCGCGACTTCCGCCGCGCTCATGTGCAGCCCGAGCTTGGTGCGTCGCCACAGCACGTCCTCCGCGGTCAGCGCCCACTCCTCCTTTTCGAGGTAGGCGAGCTCGCGCTCGTGCAGACCCGCGCCGTAATGCGGGCCCAGGTCGTCCAGGTCGGCCGCGTCGCCCAGCACCCGCTCGAGCCGCGACCCGTAGGCGTGGGCCAGCCGCCGGGCGAGCGGCGCGGGCAGAAACGGCCAACGCGCGCGCGCCGCGGCCAGAAAGGAGTCGAACGCGCCGATGTCGCCGCCGGGCAGCGGGGCCGCGCCCGTCCAGGCGGCGCCCGCGTCGGGCAGATGCGGGCGGAGCTTGTCCACCGCCTGCTCGGCGAGCCGGCGAAAGGTGGTGATCTTGCCGCCGAACACCGACAGCATCGGCGCGCCCGGCCCGTCGCTTAATTCCAGCACGTAATCGCGCGTCACCGCCGAGGCGTCGTCCGCGCCGTCGTCGAACAAGGGGCGCACGCCCGAATAGCTGTGCACCACGTCGCCCGGCCCGATTTCGCGGCGGAGGTAGCGGTTCGCGCTCTCGCATAGGTAGGCGACCTCGTGCGCGTCGATCCGCGCTGGGCCGTCCGCGGTGGTCCAGGGCACGTCGGTGGTGCCGATCAGCGTGTAGTCCCCTTCGTACGGGATGGCGAAGACGATGCGGGTGTCCGGGTTCTGCAGGATGAAGGCGTGGTCGCCGGCGAAGAGGCGGGGCACGACGATGTGGCTGCCCTTCACCAGCCGCGGGTGGCGGCCGGGGGTCCCCGCCGCCTCCAGCAGCGCGCCGACGGACGCGCCGGCGGCGTTGACGACGGCGCGGGCGGCGACCTCGCGCCAGCCCTTCTCGTCACGCAGGGTGGCGGTCCACGTCCCCGGCCCGCGGCGCAGCGCCGTCACGCGCGTCCGCGTGAGCACTTCCGCCCCCCGCTCGCGCGCGTCCAGCGCTAAGAGCGCGACGAGCCGCGCGTCGTCTACCCAGCAATCGGCGTAGGAGAAGCCGCGGGCGACGTGCGGCTTCAGCCCCTGCCCGAGCGGCGTCCCCGCGAGCTTCACCCCGCGCGAGCCGGGCAGCGTGCGCCCGCCGCCTAAGTTGTCGTAGAGCAACAGCCCGAGCCGGATCAGCCAGCCCGGCCGCCCGTTCGGCGGCCGCGGCAGCACGAAGGTGAGCGGGTAGACGAGGTGCGGCGCGACGCGGAGCAGCCGCTCGCGCTCACGCAACGCCTCGCGCACCAGCCGGAACTCGTAATATTCGAGGTAGCGTAGCCCGCCGTGGATCAGCTTGGTCGACGCCGACGAGGTTTGCCCGGCGAGGTCGCCGGCCTCCGCCAGCAGCGCGCGCAGGCCCCGCCCGGCCGCGTCGCGCGCGATCCCCGCGCCGTTGACGCCGCCGCCGACGATCAGCAAGTCGTATGGGGGTGCTTCCCTGATCATCCGCCGCGCTCCATAGCGCGGCGGATGGCGGAGAGGAACGGCATGGCGAGGCCCCTGGTGGTCGGCATCGGCGGCACGGTCGCGACCAATAGCTCGACGGAGCAGGCGCTGCGCCTCGCGCTCGCCGCCGCGGCGGAAGCAGGGGCGGAAACGCGGCTGTTCGGCGGCGGATATCTCGCGCAGTTGCCGCACTACATGACCGACTCCGACGCGGCCTGCACCAAGTGCGCCGAGCTGATCGAGGCGGTGCGCGCGGCGGACGGGCTGGTGATCGCCAGCCCGGGCTACCACGGCTCGATCTCCGGTCTGGTCAAGAACGCTATCGATTACCTGGAGGAAACCGCCAAGGACCCGCGCGTGTACCTGGACGGGGTGCCCGTCGGCCTGATCGCCACCGCCTACGGCTGGCAGGCGACCGGATCGACGCTGGCGACGCTCCGCTCGATTGTCCACGCGCTCCGCGGCTGGCCGACGCCGCTCGGCGCGGCAATCAACAGTTCGGGCGGCATCTTCCGCGACGGGGATTGCACAGACGCGGGGGCTGCGGGGCAGCTGCGGCTCGTCGGCCGCCAAGTGTTCGAGTTCGCGCGGCTGCGGCGCAGCGACCCGGCCGTGATGGAAACCGGCCCGCAGGCCTAGCGTCATGCGCGTCTTGCTCACGGCCGACGCGGTCGGCGGGGTGTGGACCTACGCACTCGACCTCGCCCGCGCGCTCGCGCCGCTCGACGTAGAGGCGGTGGTCGCCGTGATGGGTCCGTCGCCCGGCCCGGCGTTGCGGGAAGCGGGAAGCGGTATCCAGCTGATCGACACGGGGCTGCCGCTCGACTGGCTGACTGACGACCGCTCGGCCGCCCGGCGCGCCGGCGAGGCGCTGGCCGCGCTCGCCGCGGAGGAGCGCGTGGACCTCGTCCACCTCAACGCCCCGCCGCTGGCAGTCGCGCCCTTCCCCGTCCCCGTGCTCGCCGTCGCGCACAGTTCGGTCGCGACCTGGTGGACGGCGGTGAAGGGTGCGGAGTTGCTGCCGGCCGACTTCGCATGGCGCGCGGCGCAGTTCGGCGAAGGGCTGCGTGTCGCCGCCCGCGTCGCTGCGCCGAGCGCCGCCTACGCCGACGCGGTGGCGCGAACCTACGGCCTGCCCGCGCGTCCGACGGTCGTCCACAATGCCCGCGCTCTGCTGTCCCTGACGCCCACCGTCGCGCCCGCGTCCCACGCGTTCACCGCCGGCCGCCTATGGGACGAGGGGAAAGGGACGGCGACCCTCGACCGCGCGGCCGCGCTCGCCGCGGTACCGGTCCTCGCCGCGGGCCCGCTTCTCGGACCGAACGGCGTACGGGCCGAGGCGCCGCACCTCTGCTGCATAGGCAATCTCTCCGAACCCGAGCTGTTGGCGCGGCTGGCTGAGCGCCCGATCTTTGTCTCCGCCGCGCTATACGAGCCTTTCGGCCTGTCAGTGCTGGAGGCAGCGCACTTTGGCTGCGCGCTGGTTCTATCCGAAAATTCTACCTTTCGCGAGTTATGGGACGGAGCGGCACGCTTCGTGCCAGCGCGCGACGCGGAAGCCTATGCCGCGGCGCTGGATGCGCTGGTGGCCGACAGGCCGGAACGCGCGCTACTCGGGGCGGCGGCGCGGGCGCGGGCCGGGCGGTTCACGGTGGAACGACAGGCGCGGGCGTATCTGACGCTGTACCGGGAAATGCTCATCGAGTAGCACCAACGAACAAGGGCCCATGTTCCCTGCTTGCGGGCGCGCAACGAATCGGCCAAGCCGTCGCGCCATGAAGATCGTCGTCTTCGGCCTCACCGTCAGCTCCTCTTGGGGCAACGGCCACGCGACGCTCTGGCGCGGGCTGATCCGCGCGCTCGACCGGCTCGGGCACCGGGTGGTCTTCTTCGAACGCGACGTCGACTACTACGCCCATTTCCGGGATCTCCGAGCGTTGCCTGGCGCGTCGGAGCTGGTACTGTACCCCGATTGGACGGCTGCGCGCGAGCGCGCGGCGCGGGAAGTGGCGGACGCCGACGTGGCGATGACCACCTCCTATTGCCCCGACGCGGTCGCCGCCGCCGCGCTGATCGCGGAGCGCGCGCCCGCCGCCAAGCTGTTCTACGATCTCGACACGCCGGTGACGCTCGCCAAGCTGGCCGCGGGCGAACATCCCGCCTACTTGCCAGCGCACGGGCTGGGCGACTTCGACCTCGTGCTCAGCTATACAGGGGGCGCGGCGCTCGATGCGCTGCGCGACCGGCTCGGCGCGCGCGAGGCGGTCCCGCTTTACGGCCATGCCGATCCCGAGCAGCACCGCCCCGGCCCCCCTGACGCGCACTTCGCGGGCGACCTGTCCTACCTCGGCACCTACGCCGGCGACCGGCAGAACGCCTTGCGGGAGCTGTTCATCGAGCCCGCAAAGCTTCGCCCGGCGCAGCGATTCGTTCTCGGTGGCTCGGGCTACCCAGAAGACTTTCCCTGGACGGACAACATCTTCTTCGTCCGGCACTTACCGCCGCCCGACCACCCGAGCTTCTTTTCTTCGTCGAGGCTGACCCTCAACATCACCCGCGCCGACATGGCGGCGATGGGTTGGTGCCCGTCCGGCCGCCTGTTCGAGGCGGCGCTGTGCGGTTGCCCGCTGCTCAGCGACGATTGGGAAGGGCTCGATCGCTTCTTCGTCCCTGGCGAGGAGCTGCTGATCGCCCGTACCCGCGAGGACAGCGTCGCCGCCCTCGACCTCGGCGCGGCGGAGCTCGCCGCCGTCGCCCGCCGCGCCCGCGAGCGGGTGCTCGCCGAGCACACGAGCGAGCACCGCGCGCGCGCGCTGACCGAACTGGTCCGGGGCATCGCCGCGCCGCAGCGCGCGGCGGCGGAGTAGGCGACATGTGGGGCATCATCCCGGCCGCCGGCAACGGCACGCGCATCCAGCCGCTCGCCTTCTCTAAGGAACTGCTGCCCGTAGGCGCGCGCGAGGGCGTCGGCGCGGGCGTCGCAGAGCGTCCCAAGGCGGTGAGCGAATATCTCGTCGAGCGCATGGTGGCGGGCGGGGCGACCAAGATCGCCTTCGTGATCTCGCCCGGCAAATCGGACATCATGGAATATTACGCGCGGCAGGAGGGCGGGCCGAGCATGGCCTACGTCGTCCAGCCGAAGGCGGTCGGCCTGTGCGACGCGATCTTCCGCGCCCACCCAGTGATCGGGGCGGACGAGCCGGTGATCGTGGGGTTGCCCGACACCATCTGGTTCCCGGAGGAGGCACTGGCGTCGCTGCCGGACGACCGATTGAGCTTCCTTCTCTTCCCGGTCGAGCGGCCGGAGCTGTTCGACGCGGTGCGGACGGACGACGCGGGCAACATAAGGGAGATCCAAGTCAAGCAGGCGGACGCCGCGACGCGCTGGATTTGGGGCGCGTTCAAGATGCCCGGGCGCTTGTTCCACGAGCTGCGCGCCTTCTGGGCCGCGCGGCCGGAGCCGGACGAATATGTCGGGACGCTGGTGAACGCCTGGCTGGCGCAGGGCGGTTCGGCGGTCGGCGTGCGCGCGGGCGAGAGCTACGTGGACGTCGGCACGCTCGATGGGTATCGCTCGGCAATACAGCTGCTGCGGCCGGAGCCGGCGGCGGGAGCGGGCCGGGCCGCGTGATGGACCTCCCCGCCCGGCTCGCCGCCGGGGAGCCGATCACCGAACCCGTGCTCCTCGTCGTCGGGCATCCCGACGACGAGACGGTGAGCCTGGGCGCGGCGCTGCCGCGCTTCGCCGACCTGACGATCCTGCACCTCACTGATGGTGCGCCGCGCGACGGGGTAGACGCGCGGCGGCACGGGTTCGCCCGAGTGGACGACTATGCGGCGGCGCGGCGGTGCGAGCTGGATGAGGCGCTCCGCTCGCTCGGCGTCGCTCCGCGCCGGATCGCGCTCGGCCTGCCCGACCAGGAGGCGCTGGGCGGGTTGCCGGCGATCCTCGACGTGCTCCGGGCCGAGCTACCCCGCCACCGCGCAGTACTCACCCATCCTTACGAGCACGGCCACCCGGATCATGACACTGCCGCCCTCGCCGTCGCGCTCGCGACGCGGGAAGCCGACATCAACTATGTCGAGTTCGCCTCCTACCATCGCGGCCCGGACGGCGACGTCTTTGGCCGGTTCTGGCCGGACTTGGCGAGTCCCGAAGTCGAGCTGCCTATCGATGCCGCTGCGCTGGAGCGCAAGGCGGCGGCGCTCTCCTGCTTCCGCACCCAGCAGGGCACGCTGGCGCTGCTCCCGCTCGCTCCCGAACGGCTGCGGCGCGCGCCGGCCTACGACTTCGCCGCGGCCGCGCCGCCGGGCGAGGCGTGGTACGATCGCCTCGGTTGGGCGACGACGGCCGAGCGCTGGCGGTCGGAGGTCGCGGAGCTTCTGCGTGCCGCAGCGGAGCCCGCGTGAGCCTGACGGTGCTCAGCGTCGCCTACCCGTTCGCCCCGGTATCGCCCGATCCGGTGGGCGGGGCGGAGGCCGTGCTCGCCGCGGTCGACGCGGCGCTGGTCGCCGCGGGCCATCGCTCGCTGGTGATCGCGCAGGAAGGATCGCGGGTGGCGGGGGTGCTTCTGCCTGTGCCCGCCGTCCGCGGCGAGATCGACGACGCGGCGCGCGAGCGCGTCCACGCCGTCGTTCGCGCCACGATCAGCGATGTCCTCGCGCGCGAGCGGGTGGACGCGGTCCACCTCCACGGGATCGACTTCGGCGCCTACCTGCCGCCGCCGGGCCCGCCCGCGCTGGTCACCCTGCACCTGCCGCTCGATTGGTATCCGGCGGACGCGCTCCGCCCTGCTCGGCCGCGGACCTTCCTCCACCCCGTTTCGCCGAGCCAGGCGCGCGCCGCGCTTCCCGGGGCGGCGCTCGAGTCGCCGATCGAGAACGGCGTGGCGCTGCCGCCGCGCGCGCCGACCAAGCGGTGCTACGCCTTCGCGCTCGGCCGCATCTGCCCGGAAAAAGGCTTCGACGACGCGCTGGACGCCGCGCGTGCGGTCGACGCGCCCTTGCTGCTGGCGGGCGAAGCGTTTCCGTATGCCGAGCACCAGGCTCACCTGCGTAACGCGATCTTACCCCGGCTGGACTCGCGCCGCCGCTGGCTCGGTGCGGTCGCGGGCGCGCGCAAGCGGCGGCTCCTAGCCGGCGCGCGCTGCCTGCTCGTGCCGAGCAAGGCGCCCGAAACCTCGTCGCTCGTCGCCATGGAAGCGCTCGCCGCGGGCACGCCAGTGATCGCTTACCGGGCCGGCGCGTTGCCCGACATCGTGGAGGACGGCGTGACGGGGTATCTGGTGGACGGGCCGGCGGAGATGGCGGCGGCGATCGGGCGGGCGGGTGAGATCGGCTCCGCCGCGTGCCGCGCCGCCGCCGGCGCGCGCTTCTCGCGAGAGCGCATGACGGACGCCTACCTCGCTCGCTACGCGGAGCTCGCCGCATGAGCAACGTTGCGGCCCTTCCCCTGCGTTGGGAGCGGGCGCTCGCCCGTCATCGCGCGGGCGAGCTGTCCGCGCCCGTGGCACTGGCGCAACTGCTGCTGGCCGGGGAAGAGGCGAACGTGGCGGAAGCGCTCGCCGGCCGGCCAGGCTGCGAGGAGATCGTCGCGCTCGCTCGCGCCAACGCGGGGCGGCTCGACGTGTTGCGCGAACTCGTCGCCGACCTGGGCGGCGCGGACGCGTCCGTAGAGGGGACGCGCGCGCTGTTCGATCACCTGGCCGCGCGCGCGCCCGAAGCGGGGGTCGCCATCTACTCGCTCGGCGACCCGGCGCTGCTCGACGCGGCGACCGCCGAGCTCGTGGAGGTCATCGAGCGCTGGGCGGGGCTGGCCGGACGGGACCTGTTCGACTTCGGCTGCGGCATCGGCCGGGTGTCGGTCGCCGCCGCGTCCCGCGCGCGATCGGTGCTCGGGCTGGACCTGTCGCCGGGCATGCTGGCGGAAGCGCGCCGCCGCGCGGCCGGGCTCGCCGACGTGCGCTTCGTGCTCGGCGACGGGCGCGGTCTGGAGCCCGTGCCGGACGCGAGCGTCGACGTGGCGATCGCCGCCGACAGCGTGCCTTTTCTGGTGAGCGCGGGCGACGATCTGCTCGACCGCCATTTCGGCGAGTTCGCCCGCTCACTGCGGCCCGGCGGCGACCTGCTCGTGTTCAACTGGTCCTACCGCGGCAATCCGGCCGCCGACATCGCTGACGCGCGTCGGCTGGCCGCCGCGCACGGCTTCGCCGTCCTGCGCGCGGGCGAAGCGCCGTTCCGTCTCTGGGACGGCGTCGGCTTCCACCTGCGCCGCGCGTGATCGACCCTGCCGAGCACTGGGCGCTGTGGCGTCGCGACCCGCGCGCGACGCCGTTCCAGTCTCCCGCGTGGCTGGGTGCCTGGTGGAAGCATTTGGGCGGCGGCGAGCGGATCGACCTCGCCGCGCGCAAGGCCGACGGCGCGCTCGTCGGTCTGCTGCCCGCCTTCGTCTGGGTGGACGAAGGCACGCGCAAGCTCGTGCCGGTCGGCGCGGGGCACAGCGACTACCTCGATGCGCTGATCGATCCAGCGCATGACGGTCGCGCGCTCACCGGCTTGGCCGCCGCGCTCGACGCGGAGCGCGCGCGCTTCGACGAGGTATTCCTGCCCGACCTGCGCGCCGACTCGCCGCTACTGCGCCTGAGCCGGAGCTGGGCGGTGCGGGACGAGCCGGGCGAGGTCTGCCCGGTGGCGCGCTTCGATGCGGGCGCGCCGCTGCTCGCGCAGCTGAGCAAGACGCGCCGCCGCAAGGTGGTGCACGACCGGCATCGCGCCGAGGCTCTGGGCGGCGTGTCCGTCGCGCTGGCTGCGCCGGACGAGGTCGACGGCGCGCTTCATGCGCTGTTCGCGCTCCACGCCACGCGCTGGGCGACGGTGGGAGCAGTCGGCGTGCTCGCCGACCCCAAGGTGCAAGCCTTCCACCGCGCCGCCGCGCCCGCGCTAGCGGGGGCGGGGCTGCTCCGGTTGGTGCTGGTGCGGCGCGAGGGGCGGATCGTCGCGGTGCTGCTCGGCTTCGCCGACGGGCGGCGCGGCTATTCCTACATCAACGGCGTGGATCACTCGGCGCCCAAGCAGAGCTTCGGCACGCTAGCCTTCGAAGCGCTGATCGAAGACGCGCTGCGCGGCGGCGCGACCGAGTTCCACTTCCTGCGCGGGGAGGAGCCGTACAAATACGGCTGGGGCGCGGAGCCGACGCGGACGGTGCGGCGGGTAATGCGATCCGCCTAGATGACGAGGTTCGCGTCGCGCAGAAGGCCTTGGAGCTGATTGAGCAGCCGGTCGCGCCCGGCCTCGCTCCACCCTTCAACCCGCGCGGTAAGCTTGGGCTCGGTGCCGGAACTCCGCAGTAGCCACCAGCCGTCGGGGGTGGAGACGCGCAGCCCGTCCGTGCGGTCGGCGTCCGGGGCGCGCGCCGCGACTGCCGAAAGCACTCGCGCCTTGTCCTCGTCGGGGCAGGGAAGGCGCAGTTCGGGCGTGGCGTAGGTGGCTGGGAGCGCGCGGCGGAACTCGGCCAGACTTCGCCCCGAACGGTGCAAGGCGCCCAGCGCACGCATCGCGACGTACAGGCCGTCGTCGGCGTGATGCCAGCGGTCGCCGAAGAAGATGTGACCGCTCATTTCGCCCGCGAGCGGCGCGCCCTCCGCCAGCATCCGCTCTCGGACGAGGACGTAGCCGGACGGGCCCATCACCGCCCGCCCGCCCGCCGCGGCGACGCCGTCGAACAGCACGGCGCTCGACTTCACGTCGGCGACGACCGGCGCGCCCGGTCGCTCGGTGAGCACGTCGCACGCGAGCAGCAGGATCAGCTGGTCCGCCCAGACAATCGCGCCCTCCTCGTCCACCATGCCCACTCGGTCGCCGTCACCGTCGAAGGCGAGACCGAGGTCGGCGCGCTCAAGGACCACCGCGGCGCGCAAATCTTCCAAGTTCTCCGGCACCGACGGGTCGGGGTGATGGTTCGGGAAGCGGCCATCGATTGCCGTGTGCAGCAGGACGTGGTGGCCGGGCATCGCGCCCGCGAGCCGTTCCACCATGGCGCCCGTTGCCCCATTGCCGCTGTCCCAGGCGAGCCGTCGCGGGACCGGCGGCGCTTCGGCGAGTAGCGCTCCCAAGTAAGCATTGCTCACGTCGCGTTCCGCGACCGAACCGCCGGTTCGCTCCTCCACCGCGACCTCCCACAACTCGCCCAGCGCCGCCCCGTGGACGGGCGCGCCGCCGAGCAGCAACTTGAAGCCGTTCTGGTCCGGCGGGTTGTGCGAGCCCGTCACCATGATCCCGCCGTCGAGCCCGAGCCGGTGGACCGCAAAGGAGACCGTCGGCGTCGGCCCGAGCGGCAGCCGCACGACGGGCAGCCCGCCGCGAACGAGCCCATCGACCAGCGCCGCTTCCAGCGTGGGCGAGCTCAACCGCCCGTCGCGCGACACGGCAACGCCTCGCACGCCGAGTCCCCGCGCGCGCGCGAGCGCGGCGAAGCGCAGGCCCAGAGCGCGGGCGTCGTCCTCGTCCAGCGTGCTGCCGACGGTGCCGCGCAGGTCGTAGGCGCGGCGGAGCTTCGGGTTAAGCGGGTGCAAGCGATGACCTTGGACGTGGGTGACCCTACCGCTCCATCGTCAGCGCTGCGCTTGCCGAAGGACGCGCCGTCCCGCCTAGCCCGGCAGGCGCCAGCTGATCGACTGCTCGTTGCTGCCGGAAACGGGGCGGCCGTCCGCGTCCGTGGCGGGGCGGAAACGCGCGCGGCGCTGGAAGATGCGGCAGGTCTCGGCGTCTAGGCTGTTCGACCCGCTCGACAGGATCACCGAACAGTCGTCGACGCGGCCGTTCGGGTCGACAGACAAGCGCACGCGGACCGTGCCCTGCTCGTCGTTGCGCAGCGCGGAGGCGGGATATTCGAGCCCGGCGAGCCACGACGCTTTGGAGCCCACGGGGGCGGGGGGCGCGGCGCGGCCCCCCTCGCGCCGCAGCACGGCCGGTTCCGGGGCGGGCGGGGCGGCTTCGGCCAGCCGCGCGGACGGAGCATCGCCGCGCAGCGCGTCGATGCGCTCGCGCAGGCGGCGCGCCGCGGCGCCGCTGCCGGCGAGCGGCAAGGTGCGCAACGTCGCGCCGTTCACGTCGAGCACGCGCAGCTCGCTCGCGGTAGCAAAGCCGTCCAGGAACTCGGCCGGCATGAGGGTGACGAGGCCGTCGCTTGCGCTGACCGACTCGCCGCCCTCGAACTGCTGGCCGTCGAGGCCAAAGGCGAGCCGTTGAACGCTGCCGGGCGCGGCGCGGCCGCGGCGGTCGATGATCAAGGCGACGCGACCGTCGGTACCGAGCCCTAGCGCGACGTAGCCGCCCCCCGCGGCATCGAGCGTGCGGCCCGCGATGCACAGGTCGCGACCGCTGCGGCCGACCTCCCAGACGGACGCGGCGCTCTGCGCGGCGATGGGCGTGACGGGGAGGGCGAGCAGGGTGAGAGCGGCCAAGCGGTTCATAAGCGAAAGGCTTCCGCCAAGCGCCGGGCCGCTGTCAATCCTACTACACGGGACGCGCGCCGATCCGCGTCAGCCGCGCGGCGACGGACGCTGCGCCGGGGACGAAGCGCAGCAGCCGCGCGGCCACCCCGCTCGCGGCAGGCGCTTCGGCGAGCGACTTGATCGCCCCCGCGACGGCAAGCGGCCGGGCGGCGCGGCGCGCGAAGCGGCGCTGGAATGCGGGCGCGGACGGTCCGCCCCGCGCGACGCCCAGCCCGCTGGCGAGGGCGATGGCGACGCCGTCGCCCGCCAGGCTGGCGATCACCGCGCCTTGGTCGCCAAGCCTGAATAGGCCGGGTTCCGTGCCGCGCGCGCGCCAGCCGTAGGGCACGCCGGCGATCGCGGCCCAGCCGTCCTCGGCCTGCTCGATCCAGCGGCCGAGCGCGCGCGCCTCGCGCGCCAGGTCGGCGAGGAGCTTGGCCGAGCCGCCCGCCATGCGCTCCTGCGCGACCGAGAGGCAGAGGTTGGCGGAGCCGTCCTCCTGCAGCAGCAGTCCGGCGTAGCCGTCGGGCAGCGGGTGGAGCTCGATAAAGCCCGCGAGCCGGTCGCGGTCGGCGGGCCGCGGCATCATCGCCGCTCGCAGGCCAGCGGCGAGCGGGCGGTCGGCGATCGGGCGAGCCGCGCCGCGCAGCTCGTGCTTGCCGGTGGCGAGGTAGAGCCGGTCGGCGACGATCTCCTGCCCGTCGGAAAGGCGCACCGCGCGCTCGTCGGGATCGACGCTGCGCACCGAAACGCCCCGGCGCACGACGGCACCTTGTTCCGCCGCGCGGGCGAGCAACGCTTCATCCAGAGTCCGGCGTGACAGCCCTGCAGCGAGATGAGGTAGGTCCGCCTCGGCCGCGCCCGCGTTCGTCACCACGCGCAGCCGGGTGATCGGGTGCGCGCCGAGCGTGGCGGCGTTCAACCCACACTGGCGGAGCAACGATAGCGCGTCCCAGCCGAGGAAGCCACCGCAGACGAGGTCGCGCGGGCCACGGCTGCGCTCGAGCAGCTCCACGGTGTCGCCCCGGCGCGCGAGGCCGATCGCCGCCGCCGCCCCGGCCGGCCCGCCGCCGACGATCAGCGCAGCCGTTCGACGCATAACCGGTAGGGGAAGCGGCGACCGACGCGCGCGCCGTGCACGCCCGCGTCGGCCAGGATGGCGCGCCATTCGTCGGCGCGGAAGGAGCGGGCGATAGACAGCGTGCCGTCCTCGCGGACGATACGGTGTGCGCCGAGCATGCGGGCGAGCAGTGGATAGCCGCGGTGGGGCAGGTAACGGCGGTGGAGGTCATTGACGAACCAGCCGAGCCGCGCGGTGCGCTCCATGTGGCGAAGGAAGGCGCGCAGCTGTCCGGGCGTCATGTGGTGCGCGACCAAGCTGCTGACGACGAAGTCGAACGGCTCGGGCTGGTCAGTGTAGTCGCCAGTGCGGTAGTCGATCGGCAGCTCCGTGGGCGTGAGCGCGCGGGCGACGGCTACCGACTTGGGGTTAAGATCGACGCCGACGAGGCGGGCTTCCTTGTCCCGGCGCCGCGCCCAGTCGGCGATCTCGCGCAGCATGTCGCCGCTGCCGAAGCCGACGTCGAGGAGCGAGAAGGAGCGGCGTGGGCCCACCGCCCTGTCGAGAAACTCGAGCGTCGGTCGCGCGGCGAGCGTCCAGCGGTTCACGCGCGACAAGTCGCGGAGCACTTGATCGTAGACGGCAGGGGGCAGCTCTGCCGCGTCCATCTGCTCCTCGGCGAAGCTGCGCCGGGCGAGGCTCGTCATGCCGCGCTCCGGAAGCGGAAGCCCTCGGCGGCGAGGCCGGGGCCGAAGGCGACGGCGACGCCGGGACCCGGGGCGGGCTCGGCGAGCAGCTTTTGCAGCACGAACATCAGCGTCGACGAGCTCATGTTGCCGAAGTCGGCGAGCACCGCGCGCGACGGCTGCAGCGCGTCGCGAGGGAGCGCCAGCGCGCCCTCCACCGCTTCGAGGATCGAGCGCCCGCCGGCATGGACTGCCCAACGCGAAACGTGGTGCGGTTCGGCCCCGTCGAGCACGCGTTCCAACAGCGCAGGGTCGCGCAGAGCGCCGGCGATGCGCTGCGGCACTTCGCCCGATAGGTGCATGGCAAAGCCGGTGTCGCCGATCACCCAAGTGATAAGCTCGGAGCTCCCCGCCAGGGTCGTCGCGAAAGGGCAGCTGATTTCCAACCCGCGCGGTTCGGCGCTGACGATCGCGGCGGCGGCGCCGTCGCCGAACTGGAGCATGGCGAGCAGCGGCTCGATCTCGCGAGCTGGCTGGAGGTGCAGCGTGGACAGCTCGACGGTGACGACGAGCACGCGCGCTCCCGGTTCGGAGCGGACGAGGTGATGCGCGACGCGCAAGGCGGCGACGGCGGCGTAGCAGCCCATGAAGCCGACCAGGGTGCGCTCGACGTGGGAGCCGAGGCCCAACTCGGCGGCGATGAGCTGGTCGACGCCGGGCGCGACGAAGCCGGTGCAGCTAGCGACGACCAAATGGGTGACCTCGCCCAGGTCGCCGAGCTTGTCGATCGCGGCGAGCGCGAGACGCGGCGCTTCGGCCGCGTAAATGCGCATGCGGGCGGAGGTCGGCGGCGGATCGCCGTGGTAGAAGCCGCCGGGACAGACCGGCGAACCGCCGCCCGGCGCTGCGGGCAGCACCGACCAGCGGTGGCCGATGCCCGAGCGCTCCGCCATGCGGCGGAACAGCGCGCGGCGGCGCGAGTCGTCGATCTGCTCGGTCGCCCAATTGACGAAGGCTTCGTGCACGTCGTGGCCGGGCACGGCGGTGGCGACGGCGTTGATGTGCGCGGGGGCGGGCGGGCGGAGGCCGGTCATCTCTAGCGGCGAGATAGGGAGGGAGGCGCCGTCGCGCCAGCGAAGGCCGGGCCAGCCCTCAGAACCGCAGCGCCTTGGCCCGCTTCACCCCCGGCAGGCGGCTCACCCGGTGTAGCAACTCGCCCGGCACCGCCCCGTCGACCGACAGGAGCAGCACCGCTTCCCCGCCTGCGTCGCGGCGGCCGAGGTGGAAGGTGCCGATGTTCACCCCCGCTTCCCCCAACGTCGTGCCGAGCCGGCCGATGAAGCCGGGCGCGTCCTCGTTGATCACGAACAGCATGTGGCCGGTCAGGTCCGCCTCAATCTTGATGCCGTAAAGCTCGACGAGGCGGGGCGCGCCCTGGCCGAAGAGCGTGCCAGCGACCGAGCGCTCGCCCTCCGGCGTTCCCGCGGCGACACGAATCAGTGTGTGGTAGTCGCCCTCGCGGTCGTGACGCACCTCACGCACATCCAGTCCGTGCTCGCGCGCGAGGTAGGGGGCGTTGACCATATTCACCGCGTCCGAGTGCACCCGCATCAGCCCGGCGAGCACGGCGCCAGTGATCGGCTTAGCGTTTAGCTGGGCCGCCGCGCCTTCGGTCTCGACGGATACCGTCGACACGCCGCCACCCTGCAGCTGGCCGACGAGGCCGCCCAGCTTCTCGGCGAGCGCCATGTAGGGCTTAAGCCGCGGCGCTTCCTCAGCGGACAGGGACGGCATGTTGAGCGCGTTGGTGACGCCGCCCGTCGTCAAATACTCGGCCATCTGCTCGGCGACCTGGATCGCGACGTTGACCTGCGCCTCGGTGGTCGACGCGCCGAGGTGAGGAGTAGAGATGAAGCCGGGCGTGCCGAACAGCGTGGAAGCGGTGGCCGGCTCCTCAGCAAACACGTCGAGCGCCGCGCCGGCGACGTGGCCGCCGTCGAGCGCATCCTTCAGCGCGGCTTCGTCCACCAGCCCGCCGCGCGCGCAGTTGATGATGCGGACACCCTTCTTCGTCTTCGCCAGGTTCTCGCGGCCTAGGATGCCGCGCGTCTGGTCGGTCAGCGGCGTGTGAAGGGTGATGAAGTCGGCGCGGGCGAGAAGGTCGTCCAAGCCGACCTTTTCCACCCCCATCGCCAGCGCGCGGTCGGGAGTGAGGAAGGGATCGTAGGCGATCACCCGCATCTTGAGGCCCTGCGCGCGGTCGGCGACGATGGAACCGATGTTGCCCGCGCCGATCAGGCCGAGCGTCTTGCTCGTCAGCTCCACGCCCATAAAGCGGTTCTTCTCCCAGCGGCCGGCCTGGGTGGAGGCGTCGGCCGCGGGGATCTCGCGGGCCAGCGCGAACATCAGCGCCACTGCGTGCTCGGCGGTGGTGATCGAGTTACCGAAGGGCGTGTTCATGACAACGACGCCGCGGGCGCTAGCAGCCGGGATGTCGACGTTGTCGACGCCGATCCCGGCGCGGCCGATGACCTTGAGATTAGTCGCAGCGTCGAGCAACCTCTTCGTCACTTTGGTCGCGGAGCGGACGGCGAGGCCGTGGTAGTCGCCGATGATGGCGGCCTGCTCGTCAGGGGTGAGGCCCGGGCGCTCGTCCACTTCCAGCCCGCGGGCGCGGAAGATCTCGGCGGCCTTGGGGTCCATCTTGTCGGCGATCAGCACCTTAGGCATGGGTTCGGTCCTCGCTGCCAGTGTTCGAAGAACCGTTCGCCCTGAGCTTGTCGAAGGACTCCCTCTTTCCCCAGCGCGGCCGAAGGGAAAGGGAGGCCTTTGGACCAGCTCAGCCCAAACGGAGTGGTTGGAAAGGGGCGGCTATTCCGTCGCCCGCGCCTCCGCCCAAGCCCAGTCGAGCCAAGGGCCGAGCGCGTCGATGTCCGCCGTCTCTACCGTCGCGCCGCACCAGATGCGCAGCCCCGAGGGCGCATCGCGATACGCGCCGACGTCGTAAGCTGCGTCCTCTGCCTCCAAGAGCGCGGCTACGCGCTTGGCGAGCGCGGCGGGGTCGTGGCCCTGCAGGCCTGCTTCGCTGAAACGGAGGCAGACGCTGGTGTTCGAACGGGTGCGCGGGTCGGCGGCGAGGTGCTCGAGCCATGGTCGCGATCCCACGATCCGATCGAGCGCGGCGGCATTGGCGTCGGCGCGGGCCATCAGCGCGGATAGGCCGCCCAAGCCGTCGGCCCACTCCAACGCGGCGATGTAGTCCTCGACGCATAGCATGGAGGGCGTGTTGATCGTGTCGCCCTTGAAGATGCCCTCGATCAGCTTGTCGCCGCTGGTCAGGCGAAAAATCTTGGGGAGAGGCCGGTCGGGCGCGTAGCTCTCCAGCCGCTCCACCGCGCGAGGCCCCAGGATGAGGATGCCGTGCCCGCCCTCGCCGCCGAGCACCTTCTGCCAGGAGAAGGTCACAACATCGAGCTTGGGCCAGGGCAGGCTTTGCGCGAAGGCGGCAGAGGTGGCGTCGCAGATGGTGAGGCCTGCGCGGTTGTCGGCGATCCAGTCGCCGTTGGGCACGCGGACGCCGCTGGTGGTGCCGTTCCAGGTGAACACGACGTCGGTAGCGAGGTCCACCGATGACAAGTCCGGCAGCTCGCCGTAAGGCGCGCGGACCACGCGGGGGTCGAGCCTGAGCTGCCTCACGGCGTCGGTTACCCAGCCTTCGCCGAAGCTCTCCCAGGCCAGCGTGGTGACGGGGCGCGCGCCCAGCATGGTCCACATGGCCATCTCCACTGCGCCCGTGTCGGAAGCGGGGACGATGCCGATGCGGTGGGTGTCAGGCACTTCCAGCACCCGCCGGGTCAGCTCGATCGCGCGGGCGAGGCGCGCCTTGCCGAGCTTGGAGCGGTGCGAGCGGCCGAGCACCTCGGTGGGGAGCGCCGCCGCGCTCCACCCGGGCGGCTTGGCGCAGGGGCCGGAGGAAAAGAAGGGGCGCGCCGGCTTGGATGCCGGGCGGGTGTTCGTCGTCATGTCGACTCTCCTCGCAGAGAGCGCGCGCCGCGTTGGGACGGCGTGGCCCGCCCGCGGCGGTAGAGGGCGGGACGGGGGAGTCAAGCGCGGGTTGATTACGTCCCGAAACCGGACGAAGGTCCCGAAAGTCCCGGGCGAAGTACAATTTTCGCTTCCCGCCGCGGTTGGCGCGCTGGCCGCGCCGGAGCCGGAAAAGCTAACCTTATAAAGTGCCGGGCGCGTTCCAACGGACGCGCCCGGCTGTAGGACAGCGGAAATTGCGCGGGCCGCCGGAGACTCGCCCCGCCGGCCCCGCCGTCAGCGGCAGCGCACGTTGTCGCGCTGGATCGCCCGGCCGGCGAGCGCACCCGCCGCGCCGCCCAGCAAGGTGCCGAGCGTGTTGCTGCCGCCCGGCGCGATGAACCGGCCGAGCAGCCCGCCGGCGACGCCGCCGACGATCAGACCGGTCGTGCCGTCGGAACGGCGGCAGTAGTAGCGCCCGTCTTGCCCGCGGTAGATGCGCTCGTTGGCGCTGAGCACGCGCGGCCGGTAGGACGGGTCGTCGCGGTAGTAGCGGTCAGCGTAGTAGCGGTCGTAGCCGGGCTCCGGCCGGTTGTAGTCGTAGCGCTGATACTCGCGGTAGTCGCGGCGCGCCTGGCGGACGTCCTGCCGGTACTCGCGCCGGGCTTCGCGCTCGGCCTTGCGGTAATCGCGCTCGGCGCGGGAGGACTGCGCTGCGGCCGGCGCGGCGACGGGCACGGCCATCAGCGACAGAGCGACGGCGGAAAGGATGGGGGTACGCATGGTACGACTCCTGAAACGGAAACTGCCGGAAGGAACGGAGCGGGGCGGGCGCAGGTTGCGTGAACCGAAAACAACCTGCGGTTCACCCCGCAGCAAGACGGTTCGCACTTCCAAGCAGCTTTGTGCGGCGTGGCCCGCCAACCAAACGGAGCCCGCCGCCGTCGGACGCGGTGGAGCCGCGCCGGCCGGCGCAGGGCTCCGTTCACCGCCCGTTTTCCTCCGACCGGCTAACGCCTATATTCGCTCGCACACCCTCTCGCAGGACGCCCAGCCCCCATGTCCAAGACCCTGCTCCGCTCCGCCGTCGCCCTGTCCGCGATCGCGCTCGTGCCCGCGACCACCGCCGCGCTCGCCGCCGTGGACGCGAGCACCTATAAGGAGCTCGATCAGTTCATGAGCGTGTTCGAGCGCGTGCGCGGCGAGTACGTCGACACGGTCGACGACAAAACGCTGATCAAGGGTGCGATCGACGGCATGCTGACGTCGCTCGACCCGCACAGCTCCTATCTGGACGCGCGCGACTTCCAGCAGCTGCGGACGCAGACAGAGGGCAATTACGGCGGGCTCGGCCTGTCGGTCACCCTGGAGGACGGCGTGGTCAAGGTGATCGCGCCGACGGAGGACACCCCCGCGGCCCGCGCCGGCATCAAGGCCGGCGACTACATCACCCACATCGACAAGAAGCTGATCTACGGCGGCACGCTCGACGAGGCGGTGGACCAGATGCGCGGCGCGCCGGGCGCGCCGATCACGGTGACGGTGGTCCGCGTCGGCCAGGAGAAGCCGTTCGACGTCACGATGCGCCGCGAGATCATCGAGCTCAAGCCCGTGAAATGGGAGATCCGCGACCGGGTGGGCGTGATCAACATCAACACCTTCAGCAAGGCCACGGGCGAGAATGTGCTCGCCGCCATCGCCGCGATCGACAAGGCGACGGGCGGGCGGCCGCTCGGCTACATCGTCGACATGCGGTCGAACCCCGGCGGGCTGCTCGACCAGGCGATTGAGGTGTCGGACGCCTTCCTCGACCAGGGCGAGGTCGTTTCTCAGCGCGGGCGCCGGAAGGGCGACATTGAGCGCTATTACGCCAAGCCGGGCGACGCGGCGCACGGGCTGCCGATGATCGTGCTGGTGGACAGCGGTTCCGCCTCCGCCTCTGAGATTGTCGCGGGCGCGCTGCAGGACCACCGCCGCGCGATCGTCATGGGCGAGCGCAGCTTCGGCAAGGGTTCGGTCCAGACGCTGCTGCCACTGACGGAGCAGAGCGCGCTGCGGCTCACCACCGCGCGCTATTTCACGCCGTCCGGCAAGTCGGTTCAGGAAGGCGGCATCCGGCCGGATATCGCCGTGCCGCAGCTCAGCGATCCCGACTACAAGGAGCGCCCGCGCTTCCGCGAGGCGGACCTCCAGCGCCACCTGGTGAACGAGGCGGTGGCGAAGGACGACGTGCTGGAGGACGACGGCGCCAAGCCTGATCCTCGCTTCACGGACACGGCGGAGTCGCTGAAGAAGCGCGGCATTACCGATTTCCAGCTCCATTACGCGGTGCAGACCATCGCGCGGCTTTCCCGCGCGGGCGGCGCGCCCGCGGCGGCGGGCGGCGGGGCGCGCTAGGCTCGTGCTCGCGCCCACGGCCCCCTTGCCGGACATGCGGCCGCACCTGGCGCGGGCGCGGTTAGTCGCGCTGCTCGTCCCCGCGGCGCTGCTAGCGGGGGCCTACGGGTCGGAGCTGATTGGCGGGCTGGCGCCGTGCGAAATGTGCTGGTGGCAGCGCTACGCCCACTTCGCCGCGGTCGCCTTCGTGCTGGCGAGCTTCGCGCTCGCGCGCACGGCGCTGGGGCGGCCGCTCGTGATCCTTGCCGCGCTCGCTGTGGTGACCAGCGGCCTGATCGGGGGATACCACGCGGGCGTCGAGGCCGGCGTGTTCCAGGGACTGACCAGCTGCAGCGCCACCGCGGGCAGTTCCCTGGCGGACCTGCTGTCCACGCCGGTCGTGCGCTGCGACCAGGTGCAGTGGCGCTTCCTGGGTCTGTCGATGGCGGCGTGGAACGCGACCGTCTCCTTGGGAAGTGGCGGGCTCGCGCTGTGGCTGGCGGGCAGCCGGTGAAGGAGGACACCGCCTCCATGATCCGCGTCGACCAGGCGGGCGAGTTCGGCGCGACGCGCATCTACGCGGGGCAGCTCGCGGTGCTCGGGCCGCGTCATCCTAAGACGAAGCTGATTGAGCACATGGCCGCCCAGGAGGCGGAGCACCGCGCGACTTTTGACCGGCTGATCGCCGAGCGCGGCGTGCGGCCGACCTTGCTCACACCCTTCTGGGACCGCGCGGGCTTCGCGCTGGGGGCGGTCACCGCGCTGATCTCGCCGGAGGCAGCGATGGCTTGCACGGCGGCTGTTGAGACGGAGATCGACCGGCACTACGAGGAGCAGCGCCGCGACCTGGGCGAGCGCGACCCGGAGCTGTCCGAGGTGATCGAGCGGTTCCAGGCGGAGGAGCTCGAGCACAAGGAGACGGCGCTCGCGCACGGGGCGGAGCAGGCTGTGGCCTATCCGGTCATGTCAGCGCTGATCCGGCTCGGCTGCCGGGCGGCGATCGGCCTGAGCAAGAGAGTCTAAAGGAGCCTCGGGCGAAGCCCGGCGTTGTTCACCCGAAGGAGTTCGAGCCATGACCAAGGCGATCACCACGGCGGCGCTCGCTGCCCTCCTCGCGGGCAGCCCCGCCTTCGCCCAGACCGCGGTGCCCGAAGGGGCGACCGGGCAGGGCACGCTCGTCACCAACGACGGGCAGGCGAAGCGCTACGTTTCGGTGACGATCTTCGGCGACGAGCGCTGCCCGACGTCGAACGACCCGGAAACCATCGTCGTCTGCCGCAAGGGTGATCCCGACCGGCAGTTCCGCATCCCCAGCGACCTGCGCTCCAGCGCCAACCCGACCAGCAACCGCACCTGGGGCCAGCGCTCGCGCGACGTGCGCACGGCGGGGCGGAGCGGGCCGATGAGCTGCTCGCCGGTCGGCCCCGCCGGGCAGAGTGGCTGCTGGGCGGACATGATGGAGAACTGGGCCGCCGACCGCACGGGCAACACCGGCGATGGCGTGGTGAGCCCGGTGGAGGACAATTAGGGCGAGACCACCTCATCTTCCTCAATCCCGTCCGCAGGGTAAGGGAAAGCTTCGACAGGCTCAGCCCGAACGGGGTTGGAGGGGTTAGCTGGTCGCCAACTTAATCGTTTCCGGCCTTCTCCGTCGCTACCCACTTGTGCACCTGCCGCTCGAGTAGGTCCAGCGGCACCGCGCCCTGCGCCAGCACCGCGTCGTGGAAGCGGCGCAGGTCGAAGCGCGGGCCGAGCGCCGCCTCTGCCTCCCGTCGCAGCGCCGAGATGTGCAACTCGCCGAGCTTGTAGGCGAGCGCCTGGCCCGGCCAGCTGAGGTAGCGGTTCACCTCCGCGTCGATGTTCGCGTCGGAGAGCGCGGTGTGCCTGCGCATGAAGGCGACGGCGCGGGCCTTGCCCCAGCCCTTCGCGTGGAGCCCGGTATCGACCACCAGCCGCGTCGCGCGCCACATCTGATAGCTGAGCTGGCCCATGCGCTTCTCGGGCGTGTCGTACAGGCCCATTTCCTCGCCCAGCCGTTCGGCGTAGAGCGCCCAGCCTTCGGTAAAGGCGTTAAACTGCGCGAGGTGGCGGCGGAAGGGCGGCAGGTCGAGCTCTTGGCTGAGCGCGATCTGCAGGTGGTGGCCGGGCACCGCCTCGTGCAGCGACAGCGCGGGCAGCTCCCAAAGCGGTCGCTGGTCGAGCTTGGAAGTGTTGACGTAGTAGGTCCCGGCGAGCCCCGCTTCGGGCGTGCCCGGGCTGTAGTAGGCGGTAGTGGTGATCGCAGCGACCTCCGCCGGGATCGCGCGCACGCCGTAGGGCAGGCGGGGCAGGCGGCCGATCAGCGAAGGCAGCTTGCCGTCGATCAGCTTGGCGGTGAGCGCGGCTTGGGCGATCAGTTCGTCCGGGGTGCGGGCGAAGTGGCGCGGGTCGGTGCGGAGGCGGGTCGCGTAGGTGGTCCGGTCGGCGAAGCCCGCGCCCTTCGCTACCGCGTCCATTTCCCGCCCGATGCGCTCGACCTCTGCGAGGCCGACGCGGTGGACCTCGTCGGCGGACAGGTCGGTGGTCGTCTCCTGGCCGATGCGGAAGGCGTAAAAGGCCGCGCCGTCCGGCTGGGCCGAGACGCCGTCCGCCTTCGCGCAGTTCGGCAGGTAGCGGGCGCGGTAGAAGCTGAGGTGCTCGGCGAAAGCGGGGTTCACCCCCTCGGCGATCAGCCGGCGGGCGCGGGACTGCAGGGCGACCCAATCGGCGGCGGAAACGTCGGCGGGCCGGGGGCGGGTGAAGGGCTCGTACAGGCGCGAGCGCGCGGGGTCGGCGGCCTGGAGGCCCGCGATGCTCGCCTCGTAGCCGCCGAGCGCCGAGCAGGGCCAGGCGTAGCCGCCCGCGACCGCGCGCTCGCTGACGCGCAGCGCTTCCCTATTATAGGCAGGGTAGGCGGCGAGGCGGGAAAGATAGCTGTCGTAGTCGGCGCGGCTGCGGAAGGCCGAGCGGCCAAGCAGGCCGACGAAGCCTTGGTGCCAGCCGTAGTAGGTGTTGAACAGCTGGGCGCGCTGGCCGAAGCCGTTGGCGCGGACCTGGCTGTCGAGCAGGCGGGCAAGAATGTCGCGGTTCGCGCGGTCGGCGGAGGAAAGTCCCGCGTCGGGCAGGGCGCGGAGGCGGGCGAGGAAGGCGGCCGCTTCCTTCGCTCGGCGGTCATCGGCAGCCAGGCTAAGATCGACGAGCTTGCCGTCGCCGCGCCGATCCCCGAGCGAGGAGGCGAGCACCGGGTCCTCGCGCAGCGCCCAAGCCCAGTGGTCCTGGAGGACGCGGGACAGGCTGTCAGGCGCGGCTTGGGCGGGGGCGGCGAGCAGGGCGGCGGCGAGAAGGAAGGAGCGCATCGCGCGATGTGGCGCGATCGGGCGGCGGCTGTCCAGCCGTTCGACTCGACTCCCGCCGCACGCGAACATATATGGAACGCATGGCGCAGCTTGGTACCGTAGAGAAGCTGGCGATCCTCGCCGATGCCGCGAAGTACGACGCGTCCTGCGCTTCTTCGGGAACGGCGAAGCGGAACTCGCTGGGAGCGAAGGACGGCATCGGCTCGACGGAAGGAATGGGGGTCTGCCACGCCTACGCGCCGGACGGGCGGTGTATTTCGCTGCTGAAGATCCTGCTCACCAATAGCTGCATCTTCGATTGCCATTACTGCATCAATCGGAAGAGCTCCAACGTGCGCCGGGCTCGGTTCACGGCGAAGGAAGTCGTTGACCTCACCCTGAGCTTCTACCGCCGCAACTACATCGAGGGGCTGTTCCTCTCGTCGGGCATCATCAGCACCCCAGACTACACGATGGAGCAGCTGGTGGAAGTGGCGCGATCCCTCCGGGAAGACCACGGCTTCCGCGGCTACATTCACCTCAAGACGATCCCCGACGCCGATCCTGCGCTAGTCGAGGCGGCGGGGCGGCACGCTGACCGAGTGTCGATCAATGTCGAGCTGCCCACGGTCGCCGGGCTGGAGAAGCTCGCGCCGGAGAAGAGTGCGCCGCGGATCGAGGGCGCGATGCGGCGCCTCAAACGGGCGATGGAGGACGGGGCGGACGCCTCGCGCCGGTTCAAGAACGCCCCGTGCTTCGCGCCGGCAGGGCAGTCGACGCAGATGATCGTCGGCGCCGACGCGGCGGACGACCGGGCGATCGTGGCTAAGGCCAGCGCTCTCTATAACCGTTTCGACCTGCGGCGAGTGTACTACTCGGCGTTCAGTCCCATCCCCGACGCGTCCGCCGTACTGCCGCTGCAGCGCCCCCCATTGATGCGCGAACACCGGCTGTACCAGTCAGATTGGTTGATGCGCTTCTACGGGTTCGAGCCTGCCGAAGTGGCGCAAGCTACGGGGGCAGACGGCATGCTGCCGCTTGACATCGACCCCAAGCTCGCTTGGGCGCTCCGCTTCCGCGAGCATTTCCCCGTGGACGTGAACCGCGCCCCGCGCGAGGCTCTGCTCCGCGTGCCGGGGTTGGGCGTGAAAGCGGTGAATGCTCTGCTCCGCGCGCGGCGTTGGCGGCGGATGCGGCTGGAGGATGTGGGCCGGCTCACGGCGTCGGTGGCCAAGGTGCGGCCGTTCATCGAGGCGGAAGGTTGGCGACCCGCAGCGCTGACCGACCGATTGGACTTGCGGGATAAATTAAAGCCCAGGCGGGAACAGCTCGAGCTGTTCGCCGCCTAAGCCGCATACGCTATGTAACTCGAAGTATCTCAGGACTAGACGTCAACCATTCAACGGCGCGCCGGACTTCCCGCCGCCGCCGCCGCCGGGGAAGAGCCAATTCCAAAAGTCCCACTTGGTGGCCTGAGCAGCCGCTTTCACAGTTTTCATTATTCCCTCCCGTTGGCGGGCCGTCCGAGGCGGCCCGCAGGAAGAAATTTACAATTAGTTTAGATAAAGAAGCAAGGGAGAATCTACTCATGCCGCGCTGCGTTGTTCCCTAGTCGCGAAAAAAGTCAGGAATTCCTGCAGAGCCATAGGTTTCGCAATAAGATAGCCCTGCGCGATGTCACACCCCATGGTGGTCAGCAGCTGCAACGCCTCCGCCGTCTCTACCCCTTCGGCTACAATGCGGCGCTCGAGCGAGTGGGCGAGCTGGATGGTGGAATTCACCATCAGGCGGTCATGCTGGCTCTCGTGGAGCCCCTGCACGAAGCTACGGTCGAGCTTGATTTCAGTCGCTGGGATCTTGCGGAGGTACTCCAAAGTCGAGAAACCAGTGCCATAATCGTCGATGGAGATTTGCACGCCTAATAGGCGTAGTCGTCGCAACACGTCGATAGGACCGTCGCCGCCGGCGAGCGTAGCAGACTCGGTCACCTCCAAGGTGAGTAAGCGCGGCGGCAGTCGGTGTTCGTCCAGCAAGTCGCTGACCGTCTGGATCAGACCGTCATTTTCGAGCAGGCGCGATGACAAGTTGACGGCGATGCCGAACGTTACTCCGCGCTCATTGATTCGCGCGGCAGCGGCGATCGCGCGGTCCAGCACGAAACGGGTGAGCTTCTCGATACGGTTGTGCTGCTCGGCGGCGAGCACAAATTCCTGCGGGTTTATCGCCCCCTTCTCCGGGTGCGACCAGCGCACCAGCGCTTCCGCACCGGTGATCGCGCCGGTGACGAGGTCGAGCTTGGGCTGGAAGGCAACCCAAACCTCGCCGTCGTCAATGGCGTTGTCGAGCCTGCCCAGCAGCGACAAGCGCCATTCGGCGTCGTTGAGCCGCGCCGGATCATAGGTCTTCCAGCGCAGCCCCTCCCGCGCCGCCTCGCCCGCGGCGACCAGCGCGCTGCCTATGCGACTTCCAAGCGGGCGCCCGCCGTCGGCGTCTACGCCGAAGTTGACGTCGAGGTCGACCGAGCGATCCGCGAGTATCACGGGCGCGCGGAATAGGCCGTGCAGCGCGTCGAGCTGGTCGCCTAGCGCTGCTGTGTGCGTGCGCGGAACGAGCCAGCAGAACACGCCCGCGTCACCGTGGAACAAGCGCGTTTCTCCTAGCACGGACTTCATCCGGCCGACGATTTGGCGCACGAGCTCGCGCTCGTCCTGCGTAGGCAGCGTGGCGGCGATCTCCGCGTAGTTGCGAATGGATGCTGCGGCGAGCGCGGCGCCCGGCTCGTCTGCCGCGGCGCGGAGCGCGTTCATCGTTGGCAGGCCGGACGAGGGGTTGACTGCCGCTCGCTCTCGGAAACGCGCGCGCAGGGCGACCCACTCATTTCGCCCGACGATAAAGAATAGGCAAACAAGCGCAGGGGCAGCCGGTGCAATCAAGAACATATCCGATAGGTAGGGACCGACGATCAAGGCCGCCGTGCTCAAACCAAACAGCGCCAGCGCAAGAATGCGCCGTTTTACTTGTAGATAAGTCCAGGCGAGCAGCAAGGCAACGATGAGCAGAACCGACCAATTGATATGCCGCATCTCACCGGCTTTCAACGACTCCGCGCCGAGCACATGCAGGAGGCCATAAGGCACTTGTCCGCCGCGGGCGATATAGTATGTGTCATTGTACTGATCTGAAGTGACGGCGACGACGACGTCCTTCGACTTTAGACGCGCGAGCGAAGCGCCCTCGCGCAGTGCTTCCGCGACGCTAATCTGCGGGATTGTCGCCGGATCCAAGGAGGCGTCAATTACATATTCCTCGTCCGCGCGCCCGCCCCGTTCCGCAAGGTCGGCGCTGATCGTCGGGTAAATTGATCCGTCATATCTATGCGCGAGCGCCAATTGACGCACGGACCAGTCACCTAGCCAGTAAAAGGACCCGCTCACCAAGGAAACATATGGACGAAAAGGCGCGAAAGGAAACCAAGTCGCTAATCGGCGCCCTTTTGAGTCCACGTCGAAGTTAACTGGCATGAATACACGGCCGGGAGCCCGACGCAGCGAGTCCGCGAAAATCTTATCGTCGACCGGGTTTGAGAAAGTTGGGAATCCCATGGTGAAATAGATGCGCCGCGCGCCCGCGCCGACCAGCTTATTCACCAGCCGCGCGTGTTGGCGGCGCGGCCAAGGCCAGCTACCGAGTTCACGGATGCTGCGGTCATCGATCGCGAGCACCACGACGTCACCGCTAACTGGGCGGCTGAGCAGGTTGCCGCGCGCTTTGGTGAGAAGGTCGTCGAGCGGCCGTCCCAAGTTGAACACGCCCGTCAGCAGCCCCAGCAGAGCGCCCCATAGCAGCAGGGCGCGGCACGGGCCGCGCAGGTGATCGAGAAAAGATACGCGACGAAGGGACATGGTGCTCGCTCGAACTCTACGCCGAACTCGCACGGCGATGGTTACCGAAAAGGTAACAATCGGCGGTAAAATATATCTATGTTAGCGCCAACCGGTAAAAGCCTCAGTCCGGGACGGAACATCGTCACAGTGCGTTACTGTCGTCCGGGTTGGCGGCCTGCGCCGCGGCTGCCTCGTTCATCGCGTTCTGCACGGGGCCGCCGGGGGCGCTGAGCGAGACGTTATCCTGGCCTTCCAGCTGCTCCGCCGCGTTCTCCAGCACGGCGGCTGCGGCCGGGTCGCTGCGCTCGGCGGCGGCCTCCAGCTTCTCCGACGGGGTCTCGCCCGGATCGCCCGTGCCTCGCTCGCACGCGCCGAGGAACAGGAGGGGTAGGGCGATGAGTGCGGCGTTCTTCATGGGTCGGGAACCTCGGCTGGGCACGTCCGACGGCTAACGTCGGGCGGGTGCAACGGTTGCCGCCGCACCTATATCGGAACGATGCGGACGGTGGAACTCGCGCACGCGGAGGATTTCGACGGTTGGCGGGGGACGGCGCGCGCGCTGGCCTTGGCGGGCGTACCCGCGGACGAGGTGAGCTGGCGCGTGGCGGGCGAGCAAGCGGACCTGTTCGGCGCGGCCCCGGCGGAGGCGACGCCGCTGCCGGCCGCGAGCACCGCCGCCTTCTCCGTCCCGCGGCCGTTCGTGGAGCTCGCGTCCCAAGCGATCCACCACCGCGACCCCGAGCGCTTCTCGCTGCTCTACCGGCTGCTCCTGCGCCTGCGCGGCCAGCCCAAGGCGCTGGAGGACGCCGCCGACCCGCTCGTCCGTCGGCTGGACGAGATGGCCAAGGCGGTCCGCCGCGACGAGCACAAGATGCACGCCTTCATCCGCTTCCGCGAGGTCGCGACCGACAACGGCTCTATCCGCTTCGTCGCCTGGTTCGAGCCGGAGCACCACATCGTGCGGCTGGGCGCGGGCTTCTTTCAGCGGCGCTTCGCGACCATGCAGTGGTCGATCCTGACGCCCGAGCTGTGCGCGCACTGGGACGGGGCGGAGCTGAGCTTCACGGTAGGAGCGACCAAGGCGGAAGCGCCGGACGGCGACCCCGTCGAGGAGACGTGGAAGACTTACTACGCCAGCATCTTCAACCCGGCGCGGGTCAAGGTCGGCGCGATGCTGCGCGAGATGCCGAAGAAATATTGGCGCAATTTGCCCGAGACCGCGTTGGTGCCCGAATTGGTCGCGGGGGCGCGCAGTCGGGAGCTGGCGATGATCGAGCAGTCACAGGTATCGGCCGGCACGGCGGCCGGGGACAACCTCCGCGCGAGCTGGGAAGCGCTGCGCGACGAGGCGAGCCGCTGCACGCGCTGCCACCTGTACGAGTGCGCGACGCAGACGGTGTTTGGCGAAGGGCCGCTGGACGCGCCTTTGTGCTTTGTCGGCGAGCAGCCGGGCGACCAGGAGGACTTGGCCGGGCGGCCGTTCGTCGGTCCCGCCGGGCAGCTGTTCAACCGCGCGCTCGGCGAGGCGCGGATCGACCGCAGCCAAGCTTACGTCACCAACTCGGTCAAGCACTTCAAGTTCGAGCAGCGCGGTAAACGGCGCATCCATGCCAAACCGGACGCGCCGGAGATCGACGCCTGCCGCTGGTGGCTCGACGGCGAGCGCGGGCTGCTCAAGCCCGCGGTGACGGTGGCGCTGGGCGCGACCGCTGGCCGCGCTCTGACCGGCAAGACCGTAACGATCTCCAAGACGCGCGGCGCGCCGCTCTTCCTCGCCGACGGCGGCGAGTGCTGGATAACCGTGCACCCGAGCTTCTTGCTGCGCATACCTGAGCCCGACCGCGCGGAAGCGGAATACGTGCGCTTCGTCGAGGACCTCCGCACCATCAAGGCGCGGGTCGCGGAACTGGCGGGCTGAGGCCCGGCCGCTCCCGCCGGGCCTCGGTCAAAATCAGCTCAGCTCGGCCTGGAGCAGCGGCTCCAGCGTGTTCCAGGTGGTCGCGCCCTCCGCCACCTCGCCGTTGATTAGGAAGGTGGGCGTGCCCGGTATGTTGTACTGCTGGATCGCTCGGTTGTTGCCTTCGACGAGCTTGTCGATCGCCGCACGGTCGGACAGGCAGGCCTGCGCTTTGGCTTCCGGCACGCCGCGCTGGCGGACGAACTGGTCGAGGCCCGCGGCGCGGGCGAAGGTGGCCACCTGCTGCTCGGGCGCCATGCCTTGGAGCTGCGCCTGCTGATCGCGCGGCATCTGCTGGACGCGGCCGATCCACTCGCCCTGCGTCTGGTAGAGCTGCTCGGTGATCGGGAAGAAAGGCTGCGGGCCGTTGCAGCGCGCGAGCAGCACGGCGGCGAGGTCCAACCCGCTGCTGACGAATGGGCGGATCTCGTAGGACACGTTGCCGGTCGAAATGTAGCGCTGCTTCAGCGGCTCCGCGCCCGTGTTCGAGAAGCTCGCGCAATGGCTGCAGGTGAGCGAGGCGAATTCGACGATCTTAATGGCTGCGTCCGGGTTGCCCATGCGGAAGCCGCCTTCGGGCGTTTCCGCCACGCTGCTCACCCAGCCGCCCGCGGGCGCGGTGGTGGACACGGGGCCGGCGACCGCGGAACGGGTCTGGGCGGTCTCGCCGCCTTCGCCGCAGGCGGCCAGGGACAGGAGCGCCGCGACGGCGAGGTGGATCGGCTTGGTCACTCTTGATTCTCCGACAATCTGCCGAGGATGGGGATGCCCAACATAGGCACGGCGGCGGGCCGCGGGGAGGGCGCGTTCGCTTCGTCGCGCGCGGCGATCGCGCCGGCCAACGCCGAGAGCACCTCGCGCAGCTCCGGGTCGGCGACGTCCCGCAGCGAGCCTTCCATGTTGGCGGGGGCGCGGCACGGCGCGCGAGGGGCGGAAGCGGCGGGCGGAACAGCAGGGCGGCCCTGGGTCAGGCGGAGCCGCGCGACCGCGGGGTAGCCGAAAAAGCGGTTCACCCGCTCGACGATCGCCGGCTCGACGTGCTGCATCATCGGCGCGTAGGCGCCTTCGACGATCAGGTGAAGCACGCCGTCCTGTCGGCGGCCGGCGGGGAAGCGGATCGATTCGGGGGAGGACACGGCGGCGTAGCGTTCTCCGACGATCTCGCGCCAGCGGCTGACGACCGAGCTCTGCACGAAGCCGAAGCGGCGGAACGCCGCCCCGCCCACCTGCGGCAGCATGGACGATACGGAGCGCGCGCGCCCGCCGCGCGGCGACTCGGGCTGCGGGCCCTCCGCTTTCGTCCTTTTGGTCATGCTATCGCATTCATGGCATAGCCCGGCGGTGCGAGTCACCCTGTCCGCCGCCCTGCTCGCCTGGTACGACCGGCACCGGCGGCGGCTGCCGTGGCGAGCCGAGCGGGGCGCGGCAGCCGATCCTTACACTGTGTGGCTGTCGGAGGTCATGCTGCAGCAGACCACCGTGGCGGCGGTCGGCCCTAGGTTCGAAAGCTTTCGCGCACGCTGGCCGAGCTTCGCTGCGCTCGCGGTGGCGGACGACGCGGCGGTGATGAGCGCCTGGGCGGGGCTCGGCTACTACGCCCGAGCGCGCAACATGCTCGCCTGCGCGCGGGCGGTGGCGGCGGAGCACGGGGGCGTCCTGCCCGATACCGAGTCGGCGCTGCGGCAGCTGCCGGGCGTCGGCGACTATACGGCGGCGGCCATCGCGGCGATCGCCTTCGGGCGGCGGGCGGCGGTGGTGGACGGCAACGTCGAGCGGGTGGTGTCGCGGCTGTTCGCGATTGGCGAGCCGCTGCCCGGCGCGCGAACGGCGATCAAGGCGCGGGTGGCCGAGCTGACGCCGGCGGAGCGGCCGGGCGACTACGCGCAGGCGACGATGGACCTGGGTGCCATGATCTGCACGCCGCGCCGGCCCGCCTGCGCGCTGTGCCCCGTCGCCGAGTGGTGCGTTGCGCGCGCGACGGGCGAGCAAGAGCGCTACCCGGTCAAGCCGACGAAGCGCGAACGGCCGCGGCGCTACGGTACGGCGTATTGGCTGGAGGACGAGAGCCGCGTGCTGCTCGTGCGCCGGCCGGCCACGGGGCTTCTCGGCGGGATGCGCGCGCTGCCGACGGGGCCGTGGGAGGACGCGCCGCCCGGGCTCGTGGGCGCGCCTAGCGACGCGGACTGGGAGCTGCTGGCGAGGCGCGGCGTCGAACACGGCTTCACCCACTTCCACCTCACGCTGGCGCTTGCCCAGGCAACAGGGACGTCCGACATGGCGGGCGAGTGGTGGCCGGTCGGAGAGCTTGGCTCGGCCGGGCTGCCGACGGTGTTCCGCCGCGCGGCGGAAGCGTTCGTGGAGGAGTTGGGCGTTGTTGAATAAACGGAACCGCGCGGGCGCCGCGCTGCTCGCCGGGCTCGCGCTGCTGGGCGCCGCGCCTGCCCCCGCGCTGGCGCAGGCCGCCCTGCGCGCGGCGGCGCAGCGGCAGAACGAGTACCCGCAGCTTCGCGCGCTGGCGCGGAGCTACGTGGGGAGCGGCAAGGTGCCCGGCATCGTCTTCGCCGTCGGCCGGCGCGGGCAGGCTCCGACCTTCGTCAGCGAGGGCCGGGTGACGCTCGACCGCGGCGCGGCGGCGGCGGGGCCGGACAGCCTATGGCGCATCTACTCGATGACCAAGCCGGTGACGGGGATCGCGGCGATGCTGCTGGTGGAGGACGGCAAGCTCCGGCTCGATCAGGACATCGGCGATCTCATCCCGGCGTTCCGCGACCCGCGGGTGCTGGTCGATCCGGCCAGGTCGCTCCAGTCGCGGCCGGCGAAGGGTCCGATCACCGTACGGCACCTGCTCACCCACACGAGCGGGCTCGGTTACTCCATCACCACCAAGGGGCCGTTGCTCGCCGAGTACGAGCGGCTGGGGCTGACCCCGTTCCAGGCGGGCGGCGCGGCCGAGCTGCTGCTGCGCTACCCGCGCGCGCCCTCGCTCCAGGCCTTCGCCGACCGGGCGGGAACCGTGCCGCTCCTGTCCGACCCGGGGACGCGGTGGAGCTATTCGATGTCGCTCGACGTGCTCGGGCGGGTGATCGAGGTCGCGTCCGGCGTGCCGTTCGATCGCTTCCTGGAGCAGCGGCTGTTCCGGCCGCTCGGCATGACGAGCACTTATTTCACGGTGCCGCAGGCAGAGCTGGGGCGCTTCGCCACCAACTACGTCCGGGCGGGCAACGGGCTGATCGCCTTGGACGCGGCGCGCTCGTCCATCTATCGACGCCCGCCCGCCTTTCCTTACGGCGGGGCGGGGCTGGTGAGCAGCGCGCGCGACTACGACCGGTTTCTGGCGATGCTGCACAGTGGCGGGCGGCTCGATGGGGTGCGGGTGATGAGGCCGGAGACGGTCAGGCTGGCGATGTCGAACCTGCTCTCGGCCGGGGTGCAGGGGCCTCGCGGGGGAAGCTTCGGCACCGGCGGGTTCGGCGCGGGCGGCATCGTCGCGCTCGCCGACCAGCCGACCGGGCAGGGAGCCGGGAGCTACGGTTGGGGCGGCGCGGCGGGGACGATCGCCTGGGTCGATCCGAAGAACGATGCGCGGGTCACCGCCATGATCAACATTTTCCCGCCCGAACTCTACCCGTTGCGCCGCGAGCTGGAAGCCGCGCTCTACGCCGACCTGAAGCAGTGACAGGGTTCACGGGCGCGACGCTCGACCGGGCGGACAAGATCAGGGGCGACGCGGCGGCCTTCGCGGCGGCGCTGCGGAGCCCGCGCGCGCGACTGCTCCGGCTCGACGGGCTCGACCCGGCGGTGGGCGCGGACGGGCGGCTCGCCTGGGATAGCATCGCCGAACTGCCGAATGCGGCGGAGCCGATCCTGCTCGGGCTGGATGGCGAGATTCCGTGCTTCGTCGGGTTCGAGCGGGAGGCCGCGCGGGATGCGCCGGGCGGGCGCGGGCCGTGGCGGGCGCTGGGGCTGCTCCCGGCGGAGGAC
This sequence comes from uncultured Sphingomonadaceae bacterium, assembly GCA_902806235.1. Taxonomy (GTDB): domain Bacteria; phylum Pseudomonadota; class Alphaproteobacteria; order Sphingomonadales; family Sphingomonadaceae; genus CADCVW01. Next base: position 78,614 of record CADCVW010000030.1, read on the forward strand.
GCGGCGCTGTGGGGCGCGGCGCGCAGCCTGCTGCTGTGGCACGCGCGGCACGGTCATTGCGCGAACTGCGGAACGGCGACCGTCGTCCATCGCGCAGGCTGGGGGCGGCGCTGCGGCGCGTGCGCGGCCGAGCACTTTCCACGGGTCGATCCAGTGGTAATTATGCTCGCCGAGCACGGGGGCCGGGTGCTGCTGGGCCGCCAGCCGCGCTTCCCGGCGAGCCGCTACTCGGCGCTCGCCGGCTTCGTCGAGCCGGGCGAGTCGCTGGAGGAGGCGGTGGCGCGCGAGCTGTGGGAGGAGGCCGGGGTGCGCGCGACCGCCGTGCGCTACGTCGCCAGCCAGCCGTGGCCGTTCCCGTCGCAGCTGATGATCGCCTGCGTGGCGACGGTCTCTGGGAACGAGATCACGCTGGACCGGGACGAGCTGGAGCACGCGATCTGGTGCTCCGAAGTGGAGGTGCGCGCAGCGCTGGTGGGGGACGAAGGCGCGCCGTTCCTGCCGCCGCCGCCCTACGCTATCGCGCACACGCTACTGACGCACTGGATCGGCGAGTGAAGCCATTCATCTCGGTTCAGCGGAAACTACCTGCCCGACGGTAAAGAAGCGGCACGGGGAGCAAGGAACAATCATTCAGCTAATAGGCAAGTATAGTTGGCCCCCTGCGTCCGGACCCTTAACGTCCGGGGTGCGACGACGCGCTCCGCATGGATAAGCCATAGTGTAGCATGGATAAGCCATAGTGTAAGAGCGGGCTGATAGGCCGGCCCGCTCCCCCCGAGTCAGTCCACCCCGCGCTTCCGCGCCTGCGCGTAGGTCCCCAGCAACCGCACCCATTTCGCGTGAAAGCGCAGCTCATCGAGCGCGCGGGCGACCGCCGGTTCGTCCGGCGCGCCTTCGACGTCGGCGAAGAACTCGGTCGCCGCGAAGCTACCGCCGCGCTGGTAGGATTCGAGCTTGGTCATGTTCACGCCGTTGGTCGCGAACCCGCCCAGCGCCTTGTAGAGCGCGGCCGTGACGTTCGGCACCTCGAACATCAGCGTGGTCATCGCCGGCCCTTCGATCGGCCTATGGTCCGCCACGCGCGCGAGCACGACGAAGCGCGTGGTATTATGCGCCGCGTCCTCCAGCCCTTCTGCCAGCGTGCGCAGCCCGTAGAGCTCGGCCGCGCCGGGCGGAGCGATGGCGGCGAGCGCGGGGCTTCCGCGTTCGGCGACCAGCGCCGCCGCGCCCGCCGTGTCGGGATAGTCGACGGGCGCGATGCCGCGCTTCGCCAGCCAGTGGCGGCACTGGCCGAGCGCCTGGGGGTGGCTCGCCGCTTCCGCCACGTCGGCGAGGTCGCCGACGCCCATGAGGCTGTAGCGGATGGGCAGGAACCATTCGCCGGTGATGACGAGCCCGGACTCGGGCAGCAGGAAGTGGATGTCGGCGACGCGGCCGTGAAGCGAGTTCTCCAGCGGGATCAGCGCGCGCGCGGCGTGACCCAAGCGCACGGCATCGATCGCCTCGGCGAAGGAGAAGCAGGGCAGCGGTAGCCCGTCCCGGAAGGCCTGGCGCGCGGCGATGTGCGAATTGGCGCCGGGCGCGCCCTGGAAGGATATCGCGCGCGTCGACGCGGCGCGTGCGGCTTCGGTCATCGCCGCCACGAGCGGGCGGGCGGGCGCGGGGTAGCTCATCAGCATGGCCGCGCGGCTATCGGCGGCGCGGCCTCGCGGCAAGGTGCGCGGGTTGCGGGGCGGGAGCCGCGCTTATACATGAGCGCCGAGCGGAAACTTCTCACGAACAAGAAGGCGGACATGGACGATCGGACGAACACCATCGCGGGCTGGGTGCTGGCCGCGGCCGGCCTCGCGCTCGGCGCGTCGATCGTCAGCGGCAACGTGTTCAAGGGCGAGCGCCCGGAGACGATGGGCTACCCGATCGAAGGCGTCGAGCGCGAGGAAGGCGAGGGCGGGGCGGAGCCCGAGCAGCCGATCGCGAACCTGCTCGCCGCCGCCGCGTCCGACCCGACCAAGGGCGCGCAGGTGTTCAAGAAATGCGCGAGCTGCCATTCGATCGAGCAGGGCGGCGCCAACGGCATCGGCCCCAACCTGTACGGCACCATGGGCAAGCCGCACGGCCACGTCCCCGGCTTCGCCTATTCGGCTGCGCTGAAGGGCAAGGCCGCGACCTGGGGCTGGGAGGAGATGAACGCTTGGCTCCTGTCGCCGAAGAAGTACGCCGAAGGCACCAAGATGACCTTCGCCGGGCTGAGCAAGGGCGAGGACCGCGCGGCGTTGATGCTGTACCTCAACTCCATGTCGCAGAGCCCGCTGCCGCTGCCGGCCGCGACCGGCCCGACTGAAGCCGCGGGCGGGCCCGCGCAGCCGACCAACCCGGGCGCGGGCAAGGCGGAGAACGAGCCGGTCATCACCGAGGAGCAGGCGAGGCAGCAGCCGCGCGGCAACGTCGGCGGGGAAGGCGCGCCGGAAGCAGCGGGCGGGTCCGACCAGCAGCGGCCGCGCGACTGACGCGGTGGGCGCGTCGAGCCCCGACGCGCTGCTCGCCGAACTGCCGCCCGATCGCGCCGAGCTGCTCGGCCGCGCCTGCGCGCTGGTGAACCGCCATCTATTGCCCGGTTTCGTCGAGAGGGTGAGCGGTGAGATGATTGCTTGGACCGCGGGCGATGGGCCGGGCGCTCCGATGTACGCCGCGCTGGCCAGCCAAAAGAACTACGCCGCGCTCTACCTGCAGGGCGTGTATGCCTCGCCGGAGGCGAGCGCGCGGCTGCGCGCGGCCTATGCGGCGGCAAGCCGGAAGCTCGACATGGGCAAGAGCTGCCTGCGCTTCCGCGCGGCGGACGAGCTGGACGAGGCGGCGCTGGGCGAGGCGCTACGGGCGTGGACGGCGGAGGGGTTTCGAGCAGCGGTGGGTTAGGAATTGAGCCCACCCCTTACCGCCCGGAAATCCGGGGAGGGGGACCTATGGTGCGTGAACCGCTAGTGGCCCCTCCCAGCTTTTTGGGAGGGGCTAGGGGTGGGCTCTTCCAGTTAACAATACCACTCTAGCACGTGCGCCCAGGCTTCCTCCGCGCTCTCGCAGAAGCGGAACAGCGCCAGGTCGCTCCGGCCGATCACGCCCTCTTCCGCCAGCGCCTCGAAGTTCACCACGCGCTCCCAGAAGGCGCGGCCGAAGAGCAGGATGGGGAGCGGGGCCATCTTGCCCGTCTGGACGAGGGTGAGAAGCTCGAACATCTCATCGAAGGTGCCGAACCCGCCGGGGAATACCGCGACGGCCCGCGCGCGCAGCAGGAAGTGTAGCTTGCGCAGCGCGAAATAATGAAAGCGGAAAGAGAGCGAGGGCGTGACGTAAGGGTTGGGCAGCTGCTCGTGGGGGAGCACGATGTTGAGGCCGATCGACTCCGCCCCCGCATCCGCCGCGCCGCGGTTCGCCGCTTCCATAATCGACGGGCCGCCGCCGGAGCAGACCACGAAGTGCCGCCGCCCGTCCGGGTCGTGCACCGCGCCGCCGGCGCGCCGCGCGAGCGCGCGGGCGACGTCGTAGTAGTGCGCGTTGGCGACGAGCCGCTCGGCGATGCGCCGCTCCTCGTCGCTAGCCGCGCGGGCGAGCCGCTCCTGCGCTAACGCGGGCTCGGGGATGCGCGCGGACCCGTAGAAGACGAAAGTGGAGGCGATGCCCGCTTCGTCGAGCAGCACTTCGGGCTTCATCATCTCCAGCTGGAAGCGGACGGGGCGCAGGTCCTCGCGCAGCAGAAAATCCTGATCCTGGAAAGCAAGGCGGAACGCGGGGTCCTCCGTCTGCGGCGAGGAGGGCGTGTGGCGCGCCTGCTCGGCTTCCGCGCGCGCGGCGGGGAACATGCGGGACGGCGGCAGGGGTTCGTTCGAGGACAAGGTCATGGTTCCTAGGCGCGCGGAGCCGCGCGACGACCGCGCGGGCGCAAAGCGGCGGCGATTAAGGCCTGTCCTCGACATCGGCAATGGCTGGGACGGCGCGGAGAAGCCGCCCGGGTAGAAGCGATGAGCGAACGATGCTCCCGCATCGTGAGCGACGAGCGACGCCGCCGGGCGGCTCCTCCGCGCCGCCGCTTCGCGTTCGCCCGCAGAAGCCCGGCAGCTTCGTCGCCTGCTTGCGCGTAGCTTCAGCTACGCGGCTGCGCCACGCTCCTAGCTGCCAAGCTTCTGCGAGTGATCACGGCCGTTGCCGAGATTGAGGACAGGCTCAAGCGCATCACGCGCGGGGACGCAAGGGGAACAGGGAGGGTCGCGCTTCATTGGGCGAGGCATGAGCCCAGCCGCCGAGATCGCCAACACCGTCGCCCCCATCGCCACCGCGGTCGCCGCGATGATGACTGCCGCCAACCTGGGGCCGCGCGTCACCGGCTGGGGGTTCGTGGTGTTCACCGTCGGCTCCGTTGCCTGGACGGTGCTGGGCTTGGCGACGGGGCAGGGGAGCCTGGTATGGGCCAACGGCTTCCTGTTTCTCGTCAACCTGGTCGGCATATACCGCTGGCTTGGGCGCGAGGCGAAGCTCGACGACGGGGCGCGCCTCGCGATGGAGCGCAGCGAGCGGTCGGCGGCGCCGACGCTGTTCTCCTCGTCGATCCTGCAAGGCTGCCCGATCCACGATGCCTCCGGTACCGTGATCGGCCACGCGTCGGGTGCGATGCTCGAGCAGGAAACTGGCCGCGTCTCCTACCTCCTCGCGCGCGAGGGCGGCGTGGCGGGCGTCGGCGAGAAGCTCCACGCGCTGCCTTGGGACGCGGTGGACGCACGCGACGGGGTGCTGCACGCTCGCCTCGACGGGGCGGGGCTGGGCGGCCTGCCGGAGGTCGATCCGGAGCATTGGCCGACGCGAGCGCCGGCTCTGGCGTCCTGACGCCTTACTGCGTTCGCACTTCCTCGCCGGAGATGGCGTAGGCGTCGTCGAGCCAGGCGACCACTTCGCGCGCTGCCGGATGATCGTGCGCAGACCAGCGCGCGCGGAGCGCCGCCCGGTCGGCGCGGTCGAGGCCGGAGTCGTGGAGTTGGAGCAGGTCGTGCTCGAGCAGGGCAGCGAGCGCCGGCCCGGCCACCGCCGCCGCGGCGTGGCGGAAGGCGGCCATGTAGCGGTAGGCGTCGCCCTCCGCGTAAGCAGCGGCCAAGGTCAGCGCGGGGATAAGGCTGAGCCGAGGCTGCAGCGCGGGGTTGATCGCGTGGGCGGCGACGAGCGGGGCGTTGGCGGCTGGCCGGCCGGTGAAGCCGCGCAGGTGGAGGTGGCGCGACATGCGCGGGCCGTCGTTGACCGGGTAGTTGTCCCACAGGAACGGGCGCCGGCCGAGCCGCGCGGCGACGTCGCGAAGGTGGCCGGGTGCGATCTCGCGCGAGCAGACCTCTTCGCCGGTCCAGAAGACCTCCACCGCTGGGTCGAGCAGTTCGCCGAGCCGCTCGAGGTAGCCAGGCGGGCGGGCGCCGAACACGCGGTCGAGCACGCGGTCGTCGGTGTAGTAGGTGGGGCAGACGACGACGCGCGACGCGGCGCTGCGCCCGCGCGCGAATGCGACGATCTCCGACTGGACGTCGGCGAGGCCGGGCAGGTCGCCTCGCATGTCATCGAACAGCAACGCGAGGTCATCGATGCCGATCGCGTCGAACTGCGCGAGCTTGTCGGCCAGCGCGTTCCGTGCGCCGGCGTCGAACCCGGCGTAAGCCTCGTAAGGGCTCAAGCCTACGCCGAAGCGCACGCCGGCCGCGCGGCAGGCGCCGCCGAACGCAGCAAGCGTGGCGGCGTGCTCCGGCGGCAGCGGCTCGCGCCAGCGGCGGCGGAGAAATGGGTCGGCCTTGGGCGCGTAGAGGAAGAAGCGGTAGTCGCGAGGGGCGAGGAAGCGCATGACGTCCTCGCGCTCCGCCCAACTCCACGGGCGGCCGTAATAGCCTTCAATGATGCCGAGTTCCGGGATCATCGGCTAGCGAGCGCGAGCAGGTCGAAGGGGCGGCCGCGGCGGCGCAGCTCGACGGTGACGCGCGAGGAGGCGAGGCCGAGCAGCGCGCCGCGGGGCACGGCTTGTCCGCGCGAAATGCGCAAGGCGGCCAGCCCAGTCACCGTGCTGGTCCAGCCGCGGCCGTGGTCGACGATCGCGACGCGGCCGAAGCCGCGGAACGGCCCGGCAAAGGCCACGCGGCCCGCGGCGGGGGCGAGCACGGGGGCGCCCGGCCGCGCGGCGAAGGTCGGCCCGCGGGCGCGGACGCCGGCGTCGCTCAGCTCGCCAAAACCTCCGACGAGCGGACCGGAAACGGGGAGGTGATAGGGCGAATGCTCCGCAGAGCGCGGCGCGGGTGGAGCGTCCGGCCGGGGCAGCGGGCCGTCGAGCACGGCGAGCTCGCGCTCGATCCGTTGGCGGACGGGCAGTTCGGCAATCAGCGCCTGACGGTCGCGCGCGTCCTCAGCCAGCGCGAGGGCGCGGTCGCCCTCGTCCAGCGCATCGGTCCCCAGCCGCTCGGCGCGGCGGCGCGCCTCGTCCTCCAAGAGCGCGAGTCGCCGGCGCTCATCGCGCAGGACCTTGCGGGCGCGGGCCACGCCGGCGCTCGCCTCCGACGCTTC
>CADCVW010000031.1 GCA_902806235.1 uncultured Sphingomonadaceae bacterium
TCGGCACGCGCACCGCCTCGCCGGTGAGCGGGCTCTCCACCTCCGCCAGCACCCGGTGCTCGTAGGGGCGCCATTGCGTGAAGCGCGACAGGTGGTCGAAGACCTGCTTCGAGTTGGTGTGGAAGATGTGCGGGCCGTAGCGGTGCATCAGCACGCCGGCCGCGTCCGGGTGGTCGTAGGCGTTGCCGGCGATGTGGGGCCGGCGGTCGATGACCATGACCCGTTCGCCGCGCTGGCTCGCCAGCCGCTCCGCCAAGACACTGCCGGCGAAGCCGGCGCCGACGACGAGCCAATCGAACATGCTACGCGCTCTCCCTCATCGCGGACGCCGCCGCGCGGGCGCCGGAAGCGGCCCCCACTCGCGTCGCGTCCGACATCTTCAGCCGCATCCCGTCCCACGTCCGGTCCCACGAAATCTCGGCGAGGCGCCGGTCCACATCCCGGAGCCACTCCGCCCGCGGCCGGTCCAGGGCGCGCCCCAGCGCGTCCGCGAAGGCCGGGGCGTCGCCCGCGATGTCCACCAGCCCGCCGCCGCCCCAGTCGCTCACGACGTCGGCGACGGGGGTGGACACCACGGGCAGGCCGGCCGCCAGGAACTCCGGCGTCTTGGTCGGGCTGATGAAGCGCGTGCTCTCGTTCCGCGCGAAGGGCATGAAGCCCGCGTCCCACCCGGACAGGTAGGCGGGGAGTTCGGCGTAGGATTTGACGCCGAGCCAGTGCAGGTTGGGCGAACGCGGCAGTGCGTCCGGACCGATCTTCACCACCGGCCCGATCATCACGAACCGCCAGTCGGGGCGCAGCTCGGCCAGCGCACCGACGAGTTCCAGGTCCATGCGCTCGTCCACCACGCCGAAGAAGCCGACGCGCGGGTGCGGGCGGACATCCTGACGCCGCTGGTCAAGGCGTGGGGGACGGATGTTGGCGTGGAGGTCGCGTCGCAGGGCATCCAGGTCCACGGCGGGATGGGCTTCGTGGAGGAAACCGGGGCGGCGCAGCATTATCGCGACGCGCGGATCGCGCCAATCTACGAAGGGACCAACGGCATCCAGGCGGCCGACCTCGTCGGGCGCAAGCTCGGGTTGGAGGGCGGCGCAGCGTTCGCGCGCCTTCTCAATGATTTGCGAAGCGAAGCTGCGGGCGAGCGGCAACTGATCGCGCTGCTCGGCGAGGTCGAGGAGGCGGCGATCCGCGCCGCGCGCGCCGGGCACGACGATCGGCTGGCGGCATCCTACCCGCTGCTCACCATGACAGCGGTGGCGGTCGCGGGCGGCCTGATGGCGCGTTCGCTGCGCGCCGCGGAGGCGGATCGGGCCGCGGGCCATGGCGACCGCGACCACCTGGCGATGAAGGCGGCCGCCTGCCGCTTCTTCCTCGACCAGATCGTGCCGGAAGCGCGCGGCCTGGCCGCTGCGGCGATGGCGCCGGCCGAGGTGCTGTATCAAGTGGAGGCGGAGGCTTTCGCGGCTTGAGCCGCTGAACGCGCGGGGAACACGCGAGTCCCCGCGCGTTGTGCTCGGCCATGACCGAGCGTGACCAAGCCAGCCCCGACACCCCTGTCCGCCGCGACGATCACGAAGGCGACGGGGCCGCCCGTGGCACTGGGCGGATGGAGGCGTTCGCCGACGGGGTGTTCGCCATCGCCATCACCCTGCCGGTGGTGGAGATCCACATCCCGAAGACGGACGGGCCGGGGCGGCAACTCGCGGCCGGACTGATCGATCTATGGCCCGAGTATCTCGGCTATGCGATCGCGGTAGCGCTGATCGGGCTCTACTGGGTCCACCACCATTTCTCCGGCGCGATCTATCGCACGACCGGCCATTACTTCCTGCTGGCGACCACCATCTTCCTCGCCGCGATCGGCTTTATCGCTTTTCCGTCACGCACCTTCGCCGTCAGCCTGCTCCATCCGGAGGAGACGGCGGACGCCGCGCGCTACCTGCTGATCTGCGTCGCGCTGACCCAAGGCGCGTGGCTCCTGAAGTGGACGGTCGGCCGGCGAACGGGGCACGTCGATTCGCGGCTGGAGCGGAGCTACGTCGACCGGCTGGACCGGGCCTACCTGATGGCGACGGTGCTGCTCGCGGCCGCGGCGGGGGTCGGCTTCCTCGACTGGCGGGTCGGGCTGGCGCTGGGGGCGCTGGTGATGGCGGTGTTCCTTCGCGCCCCGGAAACGCCGCGCTACGTCAGTGACGCCCCGATCGTCGACGACGACACTTAGGCCGGTTCGACGTCGCCCAGCAACTCGGCCGGGTTGAGGCCGAGCCGGCGGACGTGCGCGGCGATCACCGGCCAATGCTGGTCGAGGAAGGCGCGTTTCTCCGTCTCGCGCAACCGGCCCTGCGCGCCGGCGGCGACGAACATGCCGACGCCGCGGCGGACCTCGACTAGCCCGTCTTCTTGGAATGTCTGGTAGGCCTTGGCGACCGTCAGCGGGTTCACTGCATGCTCCGCCGCCAGCGCGCGGACGGAGGGGAGCGGATCGCCGTCGCGGTAGCGGCCGTCCATGATGTCCGCAGCGACCACGTCGCGCAGCCGCAGATAGACCGGGCGGGGGTGGAGATACTCGCGGATCGCGTCAGACATCGGTGTGACGCTGCTCTAATACAGCAAGGCGGTCAAGCGCGACGGCCGCCCGCGGCGCTCAGGCCGCGGACGGCCAGCGGCCGACGATCCGCGCCAGGTCCGGCCGGGGGCGTTCCTGCAGCGGCAGGCTCGGCTGGCCGACGTAGATGAAGCCGGCGACACGATGCTGCTCGCCGGCCCCGCTCAGAGCGCGCGCGACCGTCTGCGAATAGGCCGGCCAACCGGTAAGCCAGCCCGCGACGTAGCCGTGGGCGTGGGCGGTGGTGAGCAGGTTCATGCACAAGGCGCCCGCCGACAGCTCCTGCTCCCACACTGGCACCTTGTGGTTTGATACGGGCGCAGACAGCACGACGACCAGCACGGGCGCCTGGCGCGCGAAGCCGTCCGCCATCTCGTAGGCGCCGGGCTTGGCGTCCGGGTCCTCGGCGCGGAGCGCGTCGCGGAGCAAGGCGGCGAAGGCGTCGCGGTCGTCCACGACCAGCAGCCGCCACGGCGAAAGCTTGCCGTGGTCGGGCACGCGCGCCGCTTCCGCGATGATCTCCAGGATTTCCGCGCGATCCGGCCCGGGGCCGACCATTTCCTTGGGCCGGCCCGAGCGGCGGGTGCGGACGAGGCTGAGCGGGGTGGAGCGGTCGTTGAACATGGGGGCCAAGTAGGGGCGCGGACGCGGACAGGAAAGGTTAAGGGAAGCCGCGCGAGCTTGCGCGGGGCGTAACAACCTGCTTGGCAAGCCGCCGCCGCGCGCTACTCTGCCGGCCAAAGCATAGAATACTGGAGTTCGGAGCCTTGAGCGCAGCCAACGTTATCCCGCTGATCGCGGCCATCTTCCTCGGCGCGCTGCTCGTCGGCGGCGCAGCGGTCGCCAGTTCGAAGCAGGCCGAGTTCGCCGGTCACCCGAAGGGCCTCTATGTCCTGTTCTTCGCCGAGATGTGGGAGCGCTTCTCCTACTACGGCATGCGCGCGCTGCTGATCTTCTACCTGACCAAGCACTGGCTGTTCGCCGACGATAAAGCGAACCTGATCTACGGCGCTTACACCAGCCTCGTGTACATCATGCCCGTGCTCGGCGGCTATCTCGCCGACCGCTACCTCGGGCAGCGCAAGGCGGTGCTGTTCGGCGCGCTCATGCTAACCGTTGGGCACTTCCTGATGGCGTTCGAGGGGACCGGGGGCCAAGCCGACGCGACCATCAACATCTTCTGGGCCGCGCTCGCCTTCATCATCGTCGGCTCCGGGTTTCTGAAGGCCAACATCTCGGTGATCGTGGGCCAGCTATACCCGCTGACGGACGTGCGGCGCGACGGCGCGTACACGATCTTCTACATCGGCATCAACGTGGGCGCGGCGATCGGCACAATCCTCGCCGGCTGGCTGGGCGAGACGTACGGCTGGGGCTACGGCTTCGGCGCGGCGGGCATCGGCATGCTGCTCGGCCTGCTCGTCTTCATGTGGGGCAAGCCGCTGCTACTCGGCCGCGGCGAAGCGCCGCGCCCGCTCGCGCGCCGGACGGAGCTTTCACTCTACGGCATCGGCCTCGCCTCTGTCGCGGTGATCTGGGCCTTGGTGCAGTACCAGGACGTGATTCAGAACCTGCTGATCGTGTCGGGCGTGGCCCTGCTCGGCTACGTGCTGTTCCAGACCTTCAAGCTCGAAGGCGACGCGCGCGGGCGGATGTTCGCCATCCTGTTCCTGATCTCGCTTAACCCGGTGTTCTGGGGCCTTTTCGAGCAGGCGGGCGGTTCGCTGAACCTCTACACCGACCGTTTCGTCGATCGACAGGGTGTGCCGGCTTCGCTGTTCCAGTCGATCAACCCGATCTATATCGTGCTGCTCGGGCCGATCTTCGCCGGGCTGTGGGTGTGGCTCGGCCGCCGCGGGCTGGAGCCGTCCGCCCCCGCCAAGTTCGGTCTGGCGCTGCTCCAAGTCGGGCTCTCGTTCCTGGTCTTCGTCTGGGGCGCACAGTCGGTCGGGCTGGCCATCGCCACGCCCGTGTTCTTCGTGTTCCTGATCTACCTGCTGCAGACCACTGGCGAGCTTTGCCTTAGCCCGGTCGGCTTGTCGGCAATGAACCGGCTCGCGCCGTCGTACCTCGCCAGCCTGATCATGGGCGCGTGGTTCTACATGACGGCGGTGGGCAACTTCGTCGCGGGCAAGATCGGCGAAGCGACCGGGGGCGAGGGCGGCGAGATGACCAAGGAAGGGACGCTCGCCGTGTACAGCCAGATCGGCTGGATCACCATCGCGATCGGCGTGGGCGTGCTGGCAGTGTCGCCGCTAATCAAGCGCTTGATGCACCTGGACACGCTGCGCGACGCGGACGAGGGGTCCGACGGGCGGGTGATGGCGGGCTACGACGAGCTCGCGGAGCCGATCGCGGCGGGGACTCGGACGCAGGGCGAGCTGAAGCCGCGGGCGAGCTGAGCGGCGCGGGGAAGAGGCAAGCGGGCCTCCCCCGATCCCAAGCATTGCTGCCTTGGGATCGCGCCGCCCGCGCCCTAGCTTCCCACTCATGTACGCCCGGCACCCGCTCCAGCTCATCGGCAATACCCCCCTCGTGCGCCTCGCCGGTCCGTCGGCGGCGACCGGGTGCGAGATCCTGGCGAAGTGCGAGTTCATGAACCCGGGTGGCTCGGTGAAGGACCGCGCGGCGTTGTTCATCGTCGAGGAAGCGGAAGCGCGCGCCGCGATCGCGCCCGGCGGAACGCTCGTCGAGGGCACTGCGGGCAACACCGGCATTGGGCTCGCGCTGGTAGCGAACGCCAAGGGCTACCGCTGCACCATCGTGATGCCGGAGACGCAGAGCCGGGAGAAGATGGACACGCTGCGCGCGCTCGGCGCGGAGCTCGTGCTGGTCGCGCCCGCGCCCTATTCGTCGCCGTGCCACTACGTCCACCAGTCGCGGCGCATCGCGGAGGAGACGGCGGGGGCGCTGTGGGCGAACCAGTTCGACAACATCGCCAACCGGATGGCGCACATCCGCACGACCGCGCCGGAAATCTGGGAGCAGACGGGGGGCCAAGTGGACGGCTTCACCTGCGCAGTGGGAACGGGCGGTACGCTGGCGGGCGTGGGGCTGGGGCTGAAGGAGCGGCGACCGGAGGTCACAGTCGCGCTGACGGACCCGCACGGGGCGGCGCTGTACAACTACTATCTCGCGGGCGAGCTGAAGGCGGAGGGGAGTTCGGTGGCGGAGGGGATCGGGCAGAGCCGGATCACCGCCAACCTGGAGGGCGCGCCGGTGGACGCCCAGTTCCGCATCTCCGACCGCGAGGGGTTGGAGCAGGTGCGGGCGCTACTCGGCGAGGGGCTGTGCTTGGGGCTGTCGTCGGGCATCAACGTCGCGGGGGCGATGGCGCTGGCCAGGGAGCTGGGGCCGGGCAAGACGATCGTGACGATCCTGTGCGACAGCGGGATGCGGTACCTGTCGACATTGTTCAACGAGGACTGGCTGCGGACGAAGGGGCTGGCCTGAGCCCCTTCCCGCTTTGAAGTAGGGTGGAAGAACCCACCCTCAACGTCTCTCAGAAAACTGGGAAGAGAACCTGTCGTGGGTCAGCGCAGATGCTGCTCGAACCAGCGCAGCGTCTGCGCCCAGGCGGCGTCGGCGGTGGGCTTGTCGTAGCGTTCGGCGGAGGTGTCGTTGTTGAAGGCGTGCTCCGCGCCCGGCCAGACAATCGACAGCGAAGGCCGCCCCGTGCGGCCGAGCGCCTCCGCCCAGGGCAGCCCAGTGGCGTTCACCCGGTCGTCACGCTCGGCGAGTTGGAGGAGGAGTGGCGAGCGGACCTTCGCGGCCTCGGCCGGGTCGGGCGCGGGGCCGTAGTAGGACACGCCGGCCGCCAGCGCGTCGCCCGCAGCGACCGCGACGCGGTTCACCATCGCACCGCCCCAGCAAAAGCCGACGATGCCGACCGGCCGACCGCCGTTGACTGTGCGCAGCCAGTCGAGCGTGGCGACCGCGTCGGCGGTGGTCGCGGCGAGATCGAGCCGGCCGATCGCGGCGCGGGCGGCGTCCTGGTCGGCGGGCGTACCGCCTGCGCCCGACAGGAAATCGGCCGCGACGGCGTCGTAGCCCGCCAGCGCCACCCGGCGGGCGACGTCGCGGATGTGCTCGGTCAGGCCGCGGTTTTCGTGGACAACGAGCACGGACGCGCGGGGGCGGACGGCCCCGGCAAGGCGGACATGGTAGCCCTTCAGCGTGCGGCGGCCCGTGGTCGCCCAAGCGACCTCCCCGCCGGCAACGCGCTGGTCGTCGGCGGCGACGATTGCGGCAGCCGCCGGATCGGCGGCGATAGCGAGGAGCAGCGCGTTGGCGGCGGCGGCGCCGCCGGCGAGGCGGGCCATGTCGGCGAGGAACGTGCGGCGGTCTCCGCCTTCGTGGGTGAAGCGGTCGTGGAGCGCGATCGCGGCGCGGCGGGTTTCCTGGTCCATCACGCGGTCTGCTTGGGCATGAGCGCGGCGTCGAGCTCGCGCTGGCGAAGGTAGGCCGGGCGGGCGCGCAAGGTGGCGGCGTAGGCGTCGAAGGCGGGCCGGTGGGGGAGGGTGCCGAACATCGTGCCCCAGATCACTTGGGAACCGACGTAGACGTCCGCCGCGCTGAACCGATCGCCGGCGACGAACTCGCGGCTGTCGACCGCGCGCTCCAGGGCGTCCACCGCCTGGTCGTAGCTGCCGTAGCCGGCTATCGCCGCCTTGTCGGCGGGCGCGAGCAGGCCCATCGCCTTAGCAGTGATCGCCGCCTCGGCGGGACCGGCGGCGAAGAACAGCCAACGGTAGTAGTCGTGGCGGTCGGCGGGGGCGGGGGCAAGCCCGGCGTCCGGAAAAGCGTCGGCGAGGTAGGCGCAGATCGCCGCGGCCTCCGTCACCACGCGGTCGCCGTGGCGCAGCGCCGGCACCTTGCCCATCGGGTTGAGCGCCAAGAACTCCGATTCTTTCATGGTCGTGCCGTAGTCAAGCAGGGCGAGCTCGTAGGGTTCGCCGACCTCCTCGAGCATCCAGCGGGCGATCTGCCCGCGCGACATCGGGTTATGGTAGAGCGTCAACTGCGGCATCGGGGCTCCTCGGTCAGACAGATCGCGTCCCGTCTCGCGACGAAAGTCCCGAACGTCCCGGATAAAACAAAGTTTTCAGCCAGCCGCGGCGGCGCGGGGCGTCGGCTGGCGGGGACGGGCGGCACGGGTCATCGAAGTAACCATGGCACGAGTCGGGGGCTGTAGGACAGGGGCGACGGAACAGCGCGGCGGGCCGCGCGGTTGAACCGGCATGGCGGATGAAGCGCTGCTCGAACCCGGCTCGCGGAGCCGGACGGAGGCCGTGAACGGCGTGCGGCTGCACTGGATCGAGGCGGGGCCGGCCGACGGGCCGGTGGTGATCCTGCTGCACGGCTTTCCGGAATATTGGTGGGGCTGGCGGCGGCAGATCGCGCCCTTGGCCGAAACAGGGCATCGCGTGGTCGCGCCCGACATGCGCGGCTACAACGAAAGCGACACGCCTAGCGGCGTCGCCGCTTATCGGGCCGACGTGCTCGCGACGGACGTCGTCCGGCTCGCCGACGCGCTGGGCGCGCCGCGTTTCGCGCTCGTCGGGCATGACTGGGGCGGGATCGTCGCCTGGGAGGTGGCCGGGCGCTATCCGGAGCGGGTCGAGCGGCTGGCGATTCTTAACGCGCCGCACCCGGACACGATGGCGGCCAGCATCCTCGCGCACCCAAGCCAAGCGCTGAAGAGCAGCTACATCGCCTTCTTCCAGCTACCGTTCGTCCCTGAGCTGGCGCTGCGCGCCGACGGCTTCGCCGCGCTCCGGCGAAGCATGAAGGACAGCGCGCGACCGGGAACGTTCGGCGAGGCCGAGCTCGACCGATACGCGGCGGCTTGGGCGAAGCCGCGGCGGCTGACCGCCATGCTCGACTATTACCGCGCGCTGCGGTTCCGGCGGTCGGGCGCGGCGGCGCGGATCGCCCCGCCGACGCTGGTGCTGTGGGGCGAGCGGGACAGCTTCCTCGAGTCCCACCTGGCGCGAGCGGCGCTGGGGCGGTGCGACCGGGGGCGGCTCGTTACGCTGCCCGACGCGACCCACTGGCTGCACCACGAGGAGCCTGAGCGGGTAGGCGCGGAGCTGGCCGCGTTCCTCGCCGAGAGCTGAGCCGGGCGGCTCAGGCGGCCATCCGTACCCGGTCGCGGCCGTCGTTCTTGGCGCGGTAGAGCGCGCGGTCGGCGCGGTCGAGGAGGACCTCGCCAGCCTCGCCGGGCGCGGCCACCGCGACCCCGATGCTGGCGGTGACGGCTGGGACGTGCGGCGCGCCGAGAGCGACGGCGGCGGGCGCGCCGCGGATCGCGCGGCGCAGGCGCTCGCAGACCGCCTGCGCCGCCTCCTCGTCGGCGCCGGGCAGCAGCACGGCGAATTCTTCGCCGCCGAGGCGCGCGCAGATCTCGCTGCGGCGCAGGGCACTGCTCAAGCTCGACGCGACACGCTTGAGCACCTCGTCGCCGACGGTGTGGCCGTGGGTGTCGTTGACCCGCTTGAAGTGGTCGACGTCGACCATAGCGACGGCGAGCGGTTCGCCTGATCGGCCGACGCCGGCGAGCGCTTCTTCGAGCGATTGGGAGAAGGCGCGGCGGTTGGCCAGTCCGGTGAGAGGGTCGGTGAGCGCGGCGAGGCGAAGGCCCTCCTCCGCCCGCACGCGGTCGGACACGTCGCGCATGGTACCGCGCGTGCCGATCACCTTGTCCTCTTCGTCGCGGATCGGCTGAACGAGCACGGCCATGTGACGCCGCCCGCGCGGCGTCCTCACGCGGAACATCGGGCGGTCGCGGTCGCCGGGGCGGAGGCGAGCGAAACGATCGAGCAGCTCCGCGCGGTCCTCCGGGACGACCCAGTGCAGGTAGGACCGGCCCAGGCATGCCGCGACCGGCTCGCCGACCAGATCCTCCCAAGCGGGGTTGAGGGACGTGAACCGGCCTTCCCGATCCGTGGTGTAAACGACGTCGCCGACCTGCTCGACGATTTCCCGGTGTCGGCGCTCGCTGTCGGCGCAGGACGCGGCGAGCGCGGCGCGCTCCGACATGATCGCAGCAATCGGCAAGCAAGTGAAGATCACGGTCGCTACCAGCAGCTGGAAGACGCCGACCTGCACGGCGGGATCATGGCTGCCGAGCACCATCGGGCCGCTGCCGTGGGTGGTGGCGACGCCGCCGATCAGCGCGACGGCGAGCCCCGCGACGGCTGCGCCGGTGGTGCCATAGGCGAGGGTGGCGCCGAGCGCGACGGGCAGGATGAGGAAGCCCAGCGGGAAGGTCGTCTGCCCGAAGATCAGCAGCCAAGCGAACGCTGCGGCGAGGAGCGGCCAGGCGCGAACCTTCGCGCCGCGCGCGTGCCGGCCCCTTCGCCACCCGCTCGCCGCGATCACGAGCAGCGGGGCGAGCGTGGCGTTGCCGAGCGCCGCAGCGATCGCCCAGGTCGGCCACACCGTGGCGAACGCGCCGCCGCCGATGGCGGCGAGCGTGCCGGCGGCGATCGTCGCGCTCAGCGTAGGGCCGGCCACGCAGGCGGCAAGCGTGAAGCGGACCAGTGCTGGCAGGCGATCGAAGCGCGGCTCTGCGCCGGCGGCGCGGATTAGCCGGGCTGCGAGCACGACTTCCGCGAGGTTGGCCGCGGCGAAGCCGACGATCACCGCCGGATGGTCGCCGACTAGGGCGCCCGCGACCAGCTTGGCGAGCAGAAAGGCGAGCAGGTGGGGCAGGTGGCGCGACGGCGGCGCGAGCAGCAGGGCGGCGAGCGGGACGGCGTTGGCGAGCCACAAGCTGGCGACGTTGCCCGGCTGGCGCGCGAGCGACATCGCGCCGTAGGCGAGCAGGAAGGCAAGCGCGCCCGCGCCGGCCACCTCCGCCGCGCCGCGCCAATCCTTCGCCGCACCCGATCGATCGGACACTCGCCGACTCCCCTAGTTCAGCGGGGAGATTGGCGGGCGCGGCCTGTTTTCCGGTTAACGCAACGGTCGCCGGGTTGCAAAATCGATCCATATCAGGGCGAAACAGCCGGACCGCGGGCGGCCCGGCCGGTCGTCCCTACTCGCCCTCGACCTGCGCTTCCGGCTGCTCGGGCGCTTCAGGTGGCTCGGAAGCCTCCGGCGCGCCTTCCTCCTTGCGCTTACCCTTCTTCGCCTTAGGCGGCGCGGCGGCGATCTCGAAAGCCGGGGCGTTGTCACGGATGAGGACCTTGACCTCGCCGCCGTGCACGAGCTTGCCGAACAGCAGCTCCTCGGCGAGCGGCTGCTTGATCTTCTCCTGGACGAGCCGGCCCATCGGCCGCGCGCCGTACATCCGGTCGTAGCCGCGCGTGGTGAGCCAGGCCCGTGCCTCGTCGTCGAGCTGGATATGGACGTTGCGGTCCGCCAACTGCAGCTCGAGCTGGAGAATGAACTTGTCCACCACCCGGGCGATCACCGGCGTCGGCAGGTAATCGAACGGAACGATCGCGTCCAACCGGTTGCGGAACTCCGGCGTGAACATCCGCTTGATCGCCTCTTCGTCCTCGCCCTCGCGGGTAGAGGCGCCGAAGCCCACGCCCTCGCGCGCCATGTCGGCGGCGCCGGCGTTGGTGGTCATGATCAGGATGACGTTGCGGAAATCAACGGTCTTGCCGTGATGGTCGGTAAGCTTGCCGTTGTCCATCACCTGCAGGAGGATGTTGAACAGGTCCGGGTGCGCCTTCTCGATCTCGTCGAGGAGCAGCACGCTGTGCGGGTGCTGGTCGACGGCGTCGGTCAGCAGCCCGCCCTGATCGTAGCCGACGTAGCCCGGAGGCGCGCCGATCAGGCGGGACACGCTGTGCCGCTCCATATATTCCGACATGTCGAAGCGCTGCAGCGGGATGCCCATGATGGTGGCGAGCTGGCGCGCGACCTCCGTCTTCCCGACGCCGGTGGGGCCGGAGAAGAGGTAGTTGCCGATCGGCTTGTCCGGATCGCGAAGCCCCGCCCTTGACAGCTTGATCGCCGACGCCAGCGTCTCGATGGCCTTGTCCTGGCCGAACACGACGCGCTTCAGGTCGCCGTCGAGGTCCTTGAGCGTTTGCTTGTCGTCGGTGGACACTGACTTCGGCGGGATGCGCGCCATGGTGGCGATGACGGCCTCGATCTCCTTGGGCGTGATCACCTTTTTCCGCTTGTTGGGCGGCACGAGCATCTGGGACGCGCCGACTTCGTCGATGACGTCGATCGCCTTGTCCGGCAGCTTGCGGTCGTTGATGTAGCGCGCGCTAAGCTCCACCGCCGCCTTGATCGCATCGGGGGTGTACTTGACGCTGTGGTGGTCCTCGAAGGCGGTGCGGAGGCCCGCGAGGATCTTCACCGTGTCCTCGACCGTCGGCTCGTTCACGTCGATCTTTTGGAAGCGGCGCAGGAGCGCGCGGTCCTTCTCGAAGTGGTTGCGGAACTCCTTGTAGGTGGTCGAGCCGATGCAGCGAATGGTGCCGCCCGACAGCGCCGGCTTGAGCAGGTTGGAGGCGTCCATCGCGCCGCCGCTCGTCGCGCCCGCGCCGATCACCGTGTGGATCTCGTCGATGAAGAGCACGGCGTGGGGCAGCTTCTCGAGCTCGGTGACGACCGCCTTCAGGCGCTCCTCGAAATCGCCGCGGTAGCGGGTGCCGGCGAGCAGCGCGCCCATATCGAGCGAGTAGATGACGGCTTCCTTGAGCACGTCGGGCACGTCGCCTTCGTTGATCTTGCGCGCCAGCCCCTCGGCGATCGCCGTCTTGCCGACGCCGGGCTCGCCCACGTAGAGCGGGTTGTTCTTGGACCGGCGGCAGAGGATCTGCACCGTGCGGTCGACCTCCGGCCCGCGGCCGATCAGTGGATCGACCTTGCCCTTGGCCGCCTTCTCGTTGAGGTTGACGGTGAACTGCTTGAGCGCGGACTCGTTCTTGCCCTTGCCGCCGTCCTTGGTCTGCTTTTCTTCTTCTTGACCCTTCACTTCGGGCGTCTCCGTGCTGGCTTCGCCCTTGCCAACGCCGTGGCTGATGTAGCTGACGGCGTCCAGGCGGCTCATGTCCTGTTGCTGCAGGAAGTAGACGGCGTAGCTTTCCCGTTCGGAGAAGAGGGCGACAAGGACGTTGGCCCCCGTCACCTCGTCGCGGCCCGAGCTCTGGACGTGCAGGATCGCGCGCTGGACGACGCGCTGGAAACCGCTGGTGGGGGAAGGGTCGGTCTGCCCTTCGACCTTGAGCGCCTCGAGCTCGTTGTCGAGATAGGTCGAAACGGCGTCGTTGAGCTCGCCCAGGTCGACGCCGCAGGCGGACATGACCTTGGACGCGTGGTCGTCGGTGACGAGCGCCACCAAGAGATGTTCGAGGGTCGCGTACTCGTGGCGGCGGCGGCTGGCTTCGCCCAGCGCGTTGTGCAGCGTTTGTTCGAGTTCGCGGGCGAAGGACGGCATGAAGAATCCTTTGCTGGAGCGGCTACGCCCGAGAGCCGGGGGCCACGTTGAATGGTAGATCGGGAGCGCCCGGCGCGCTGACAAGGCGCAGGCGGCGGGGCCGACCTGCCCGAATGATCAGGAACGGAATAATGCCTCGGCGGCCGAGCGGTCGTCGGCGGTGCGGGCGAGGCGCGCTTCGGTGCGGGCGATCTCGGCGCGGAGCGCGGCGAGCCGGGCGTGGAGCTCGTCGACCGACAAGCGGTCGAGGTCCTGGCGCGCGGCCTGCGTCAGGGGATCGTCGGGGCGGGCGGGCAGGAGCTCGTCCAAGTCCATAGCAACAACGTTGACCGGGCGGCCCGCGCTGTCAATAACGCCGCCCGACCTGCTACCACGGAACGATCGACCCCATGCGCAAATGGCACCGTTGGCTGAGTGTCGTGTTCGGCGTGCTGATCCTGTTCATCGCGACGACGGGGGTGGCGAGTCATGTTGTCGAGCTCTGGGCAAACGGCGGGTTCGAGGAACAGGAGCGCCGGCCGCCGAAGCCGGCCGCGCCGGTCGCTCAAGGCGCGGAGCCCGCGCCCACGGCGGTGGGGCAGCCCGCGCCCAACCCGTACCGCGAGCTGATCGGCTGGCTGCACCTCATCAATTCGGGCGAGGAGTTCGGGCCGGTGGGCATCGTGGTAAGCCTGCTGTCGGGTATCGCGCTGATCTTCTTCACGGTGTCGGGGATGTGGATGTACTGGCAGCTCTACGTCCGCCGCCGGGCGATCGGCCGCGGCAAGCTGTTCTGGAAATGAGTGAGGCGCCCGCGACGATGACCGCCGTGGTCGCCCGCGCGCCGGGCGGGCCGGCGGTGCTGGAGGCGGTGGCGCGCCCCGTGCCGACGCCGGGGCCGGGCGAGCTCCTGATCCGCGTGCGCGCGGCGGGGGTAAACCGGCCGGACGTCGCGCAGCGGCTGGGCCTTTACCCGCCGCCGCCCGGCGCGCCCGACGTGTTCGGGCTGGAGGCGGCGGGTGAGGTGGCAGCGCTGGGCGAGGGTGCGTCCGGGCGGTTCGCGGTGGGCGACCGCGTGACGGCGCTCCTCGCGGGCGGCGGCTACGCCGAATACGCGCTCGCGCCGGAAGACCAGTGCCTGGCCGTGCCGGACGCGCTGAGCTGGACGGAGGCTGCGGCGATCCCCGAGACGCTGTGGACGGTGTGGGCCAACGTGTTCGGGCGCGGCTCCGCGCGGGAAGGGGAGACGCTGCTCGTCCACGGCGGCACGAGCGGGATCGGCACCACGGCAATCGCGCTGGGGCGGCTGTTCGACCTGACGGTGATCGTGACGTGCGGCAGCGCGGAGAAATGCGACGCGGCGCGCTCGCTAGGCGCAGCGCTGGCGGTGAACTACCGGGAGCAGGATTTCGAGTCGGAGGTGCGCGCCTTCACGGACGGGCGGGGCGTCGACGTCGTGCTCGACATGGTCGGCGGCGATTATCTGGCCCGCAACCTGCGGTGCCTCGCGGAAGAAGGGCGGCACGTGTCCATCGCCGTGCAGCGCGGGCCGGTGGCGGAGGTGCCCATCTGGGACGTGATGCGCCGCCGGCTGACGCTCACCGGATCGACGCTGCGGCCGCGCTCGGTGGAGTACAAGGCGATGCTGCGCAAAGAGATCGAGCGGCTGGTGTGGCCCTACGCCGTCACCGGCGCGTTTCGGCCGGTGATCGACCGGACCTTCCCGCTACGCGAAGCAGCGGCCGCCCACGCGCGGATGGAGGGCGGCGACCATGTGGGCAAGATCGTGCTTGAGGTCGGCTAGCCCCCGCATCGGGCCGCCATCAATTGTCCCGTTCCGCGTCTTCAGCCTCGTCCAGCGCCCAGGCGAAGAAGCCGACCGCGCCCGTGACGAGCACGGCGGCGCCGATGCCGACCCAGCCGAGCGTGGACACGCCGGCTTTCCCGCGCGGCGCGTTTCCGGCGGGGCGGAGCAGCATCAAGGCAGGCCGCCCGGCGATGCTAAGGCCGGCGCCGCCGTCCCCGCGCAGGCCGAAGCCGACGCCTTCGCCGACTTGCAGCCGCGCGTCGCCGTAGGCATCGCGGCCGCGCAGCGCAGGCGCGAGGGTTAGGCCCGCACTGGGCCGCGCCCGCGCGTCCCCACCGAGCGGCACGCGAAGGCGAGCGCCGGCGAACGCGCCCAGCTCCCGCTCCGCCGCTCCGTCGCGCCCGTCGAGCCGCGCCGCCGCGACCGGCTGCGCCGCCAGCCCGAGCAGGGCCGCCATCATGATGTTTCGCACCACTCGCCCATATCGTTGTTCAGCCGCAACGTCCTCGCCGATTGCGGCACAATTCGGGCCGCGCGCGCACGAACTTCTTGCTCCAGCCGACCGCTTGTTCTACTTCGAAAACATTGTGCGGCCGCCCCGGGAGGGGCGGCCCTTTCTTTATCGGAGCTCCCTTCATGGTCCAGCCGCTCATGCCCCACGCGACCGCGTCGTGGCTGGTCGACAACAGCTCGCTCACCTTCGAGCAGATAGCCACCTTCTGCGGCTTGCACATACTGGAGGTGCAGGCGATCGCCGACGACACCGCCGCGACCAAGCTCACCGGGCGTGACCCGATCCGCGCGGGGGAGCTGACGATGGCGGAGATCGAGCGCGGGCAGGCCGACCCGAACTATCATCTGAAGATGCAGCGCGAGCCCGACCCGGGCCGCCGCAGCAAGGGGCCGCGCTACACGCCCGTGTCCAAGCGGCAGGACAAGCCGGACGGCATTGCTTGGATCGTGCGCAATCACCCGGAGGTGACGGACGGGCAGATCGGCAAGCTGATCGGCACCACGCGGGCCACCATCGCTGCCATCCGCGACCGGACGCACTGGAACATCGCCAACATCACGCCGAAGGACCCGGTGACGCTGGGCCTTACCACCCAGCGCGAGCTGGACGCGGCGATCCTGAAGGCGGCTAAGGCGGCGGGGATCGAGGCGCCGCAGGACACCCGGCTGGCCGGCGACCGCGAGGCGCTCCTCGGCCAGCTGCGCGCCGAGCGCGAGGCGGCGGCGGCCGCCGCGGACGCGGACGAGGGGGCGGACGCCGTTCCGGCGTCGGCGGCGTCGCTCGGCGAGAGCTTGTTCCGCTAAGCATCCTAGCGGGCCCCGCCATTGCGCGGCGGCGCGCGCGCGCATAGGCTCGCCGTCCGGAGTAGCGGGAGTAGCGCTTGGACGAGTCGGCCGGCCCGAGCGTGCGGGAAGGAAGCACGGCGTGGCGCATCGCCCGCGCCGACCGCGCACGGGTGATGATCGACGCGGCGACCTATTTTCCCGCGATCCGCGACGCGATGGCGCAGGCCAAGCACCGTATCCTGCTGATCGGCTGGGAGTTCGACACCCGTATCCTGCTCAACGATGGGTGGGGCGGCGACCACCCGGGCCCCGACCGGCTGGCCGAGTTCCTGTTATGGCTCGCCAACAAGGAGCCGGAGCTTCGCATCTACATCCTCAACTGGAACATCGGCGCGTTCAAGCTC
This sequence comes from uncultured Sphingomonadaceae bacterium, assembly GCA_902806235.1. Classification (GTDB taxonomy): domain Bacteria; phylum Pseudomonadota; class Alphaproteobacteria; order Sphingomonadales; family Sphingomonadaceae; genus CADCVW01. The sequence continues at coordinate 16,503 of CADCVW010000031.1, forward strand.
CTGCTGCGCGGGCGCACCGCGTTTACGCTGCTGCGCTGGGCGCGGCACCCGCGCATCTTCTTCCGGCTGGACAGCGCCCACCCGCCCGGCTGCTCGCATCACCAGAAAATTGCGGTGGTCGACGATTGCCTGGCGGCCTGCGGCGGGATCGACATGACGCGCGAGCGCTGGGACACGAGCGAGCACAAGGAGGGCGACCCGCGCCGGCAGCACCGGCGCGGGCGCGGCTACAAGCCGTGGCACGACGCGACCATGCTGGTCGACGGTCCGGCGGCGCAGGCGCTGGCCGAGCTGGGGCTGGAGCGGTGGCGGGTGGCGACCGGCGAGGAACTGCCCCCGCCGCAGCCGTGCGGCGCGCTGTGGCCGACGGGCATCGACGTTCATTTCGAGAACGCCGACGTGGCGATCAGCCGCACGCGCGCGGCATTCCGGGACCGGGAGGAGGTGCGCGAGATCGAGGCGCTCTACCTCGAGCTGATCGCGCGGGCGAAGCGCTTCATTTACGCCGAGAATCAGTATTTCGCCTCGCGCCGCGTGGCGGAGGCGATCGCCGCGCGGGCGGCGGAGCCGGACGGGCCGGAGGTGATGATCGTCGGCCCACGCCGCGCCGACGGCTGGCTGGAACAGGAAGCGATGGATGCGGCGCGGGCGCGGCTGATCCGCGCGATCGGCCGCCGGGACCTGCGCGGCCGCTTCGGCTACTACACGCCCGTGAACGAGGCGGGAACGCCCATCTACGTCCATGCCAAGGTACTGATCGTCGACGACCAGGTGCTGCGCATCGGCTCGTCCAACATGAACAACCGCTCGCTCGGGCTCGACAGCGAGTGCGACGTGACGATCGACACGGCGCTGCCCGCGAACAGCGGCATGGGAGCGGCGATCGCGGCGCTCAGGACGCGGTTGATGGCGGAGCATCTGAACGCGGCGGAGGCCGACGTCGCGCGGACGTTCGCGGAGACGGGTTCGCTGCACGCGACGGCGGCGCGGTTGACGCGGCCGGGGCGGGCGCTGAAGCCGCTGCCGCTCGACGACTTCAACGCGGTGGAGAAGCTGATCGCCGACAAGGAGCTGCTCGACCCGGAGCGCGCCGACGGCTTCTTCGAGCCGATCGCGCGGCGCGGGCTGTTCCGGCGCTGGCGCGAGCGGGCGCGGTGGCGCGCCGCGCGGCCGACGCGGGTCGGGCAGCCGGCTTGACCGCCTTTCCCGCCGCCCCCTAAGCAGCGGCGCATGGTGAAAGGCGAAAACGGGATCGCGGAGCTGAGCTTCGAGGAAGCGCTCAAGCGGCTGGAGGAGATCGTCCAGCAACTGGAGCGCGGCGACGCGAGCCTGGACGATTCGATCAAGCTGTTCGGCGAAGGTGACCGGCTGCGCCGCCAGTGCGAGGCGCGGCTGGAAGCGGCGCAGGCGAAGATCGAGGCGATCCAGTTCGGCCCGGACGGGAAACCGAGCGGCATGCGGCCGTTCGACGAGCAATAAGCATGGCGACGGCGGGCCCGCTGCTCGCGGCCGAGATTTCGCGGGTCGGCGAGGAGGTCGACGAAGGGTTCGACCGGCTGCTGCCCGTGCCGCGGGACGGGCGCGCGGCGCTGTTCGAAGCGATGCGCCATGCGGCGATCGGCGGGGGCAAGCGGATGCGGCCGCTGCTCGTGACGGCGACCGCCGCGCTGTTCCACGTCGACCGCGCTCGCGCGCTCCGCGCCGGCCTCGCGGTCGAGTGCATCCATTGCTACTCGCTGATTCACGACGATCTGCCGTGCATGGACGACGACGACCTCCGCCGCGGCAAGCCGACCGTTCACCGCGCCTTCGGCGAGGCCGCGGCGGTGCTGGCGGGCGACAGCCTCCATGCGCTCGCCTTCGAGATCCTGGCCGACGAGGACACGCACGAGGACCCCTTCGTGCGCGCGGACCTCGTGCGCGAGCTGGCGCGCGCGTCCGGCCCCGGCGGCATGGCGGGCGGGCAGATGATGGACCTGGCGGCGGAGGGGGCCGGCGACCTCGACGTCGGCGCGGTCACCCGGCTGCAGCAGTTGAAGACGGGGGCGCTTATCGCTTTCTGCGTGGAGGCGGGGGCGATCATGGGGCGGTTGCCGGAGGCGGCGCGGACGCCGCTGCGCGGCTACGCCCACGACATGGGGCTCGCCTTCCAGATCGCCGATGACATCATCGACGCGCGCGGCGATGAGGCCGCGGCGGGCAAGCGGGTGGGCAAGGACGCGGCGGCGGGCAAGGCGACCTTCGTCTCGCTGTTGGGCCTCGAGTCCGCGGAGCGGCAGGCGGCTATGCTGGTCGATCAGGCGGTCGCGCACCTGCACGACTACGGGAGCGAGGCGAACCTGCTGCGCGAGGTCGCGCGCTTCGCGGTCGAAAGGGACAGGTGATGCGGATCGGCGTTTACCCCGGCACCTTCGACCCGCTGACGCTCGGCCACATGGATATCATCCGGCGCGGCGCGAAGCTGGTCGACCGGCTCGTGATCGGGGTGACGACCAACCCGTCCAAGTCGCCGATGTTTAGCGTCGCCGAGCGGGTGGCGACCGTGGAGCGCGAGGCGGCGGGGCTGCCGGGCGACGTGCGGGTGGTGACGTTCGATAGTCTGCTGATGGACTTCGCCGAGCGGGAGGGCGCGGCGGTGATCGTGCGCGGGCTGAGGGCGGTCGCGGATTTCGAATACGAATATCAAATGGCGGGGATGAACCAGCAGCTCAACGCGCGGGTGGAGACCGTCTTTCTGATGGCGGACGTGTCATTGCAGCCGATCGCGTCGCGGCTGGTGAAGGAGATCGCGCTCTACGGCGGGGCGATCGACAAATTCGTGCCGGCGGCGGTGGCGGCCGAGGTCGTCGCGCGGGTGGCGGTGGTTGGCCGCAAGGGGGGTTGATCGCGGGCGCGGCAGGCCCGACTGTCGGCCGATGAAGATGTTGTTCGCGTTCACCCTCGGCCTCGCCGGGACCGTCGCCGCCGCGCAGGCGCCCGCGCCCGTCGCCCCGCCGCAGTTCAACGCCCCGCCGCTCACCGCCGAGAACACGCTGAACCTCGACCTGTCGACGGGCGGGCGGGTGGTGATCCAGCTGCGGCCGGACGTCGCGCCGGGCCACGTCGAGCGGGTGCGCGGGCTCGCGCGGCAGGGCTTCTACGACGGGCTGCTGTTCCACCGCGTGATCGACGGCTTCATGGCGCAGACCGGCGACCCGAAGGGGACGGGCGAGGGCGGCTCGGCGCTGCCAGACCTGAGAGCCGAGTTCAACGCGCTGCCGCACGTCCGCGGGACGGTGAGCATGGCGCGCGCGGAGGACCCGAATAGCGCCAACAGCCAGTTCTTCATCATGTTCGCGCCGAACCTGCGGCTGGACGGCAAGTACACTGTGTTCGGGCGCGTGGTGGGCGGCATGGCTTACGTCGACGCGGTGGAGCGCGGCGAGCCGCCGGCCAACCCGTCGCGTATCGTGCGGGCGACGATCGGGGCGGGGACGCCTTCGGCCCGCGTCGCCCCAGCGCGGGCGGAGGACGCCGCGTCCGCGGCGGCCGACGCCGCGGTCGGCCAAGCGGTGAACGCGGCCAAGGCGGCGGGCGCGGCGGCGGAAGCGGCGACGCTGGGCGACACGCGGACGACCACGCGGCAGGCGGAGCAGGCGGCGGTCGCGGCCGAGGCCGCGGCGCACGCAGCGCGCGACGCGGCGGAAGCGAGCAAGGCGGCGGAGGCAGCCAAGCGGCGGCGGCGGCGCTAGAAGCTGCGCCGATCCATCCAACCCCGTTTGGGCTGAGCTTGGCGAAGCCTTCCCTTTTCCTTCGGCGGCGGCACGTCGAGCGAGGCGCTTCGAGAGATTCAGCGCGAACGGTTGTTCCTGACCGGTAGGAGCTTCTAACTAGCGCTCGTGCGCGTGGACCTGTTCGACTTCGACCTGCCGCCCGAGCGGATCGCGCTGCGGCCCGTCGAGCCGCGCGACGCGGCGCGGCTGCTGCTGGTCGAGGGCGACCGCCTCGCCGACCGGACGGTCCGCGACTTGCCGTCGCTGCTCCGCCCCGGCGACGTGCTGGTGTTCAACGACACGCGCGTAATTCCCGCGCAGCTGGAAGGGCGGCGCGGCGAAGCGCGGATCGGCGCGACCCTGCACAAGCGCGAAGGCCTGCGCGCCTGGCGCGCCTTCGTGCGCAACGGGCGGCGACTGCGCGCGGGCGACCGGGTCGATTTCGGCGAGGGCTGCGCGGCGGTGGCGGGCGAGCGTGGGGAGGACGGGTCGTGGCTGCTCGCCTTCGAGGGCGAGCAGCCGGTGGAGGCGCTGCTCGCGCGGGCGGGGCGCGTGCCCCTGCCGCCCTACATCGCGAGCAAGCGGACGGCGGACGCGCGCGACCGGGACGACTATCAGACGATGTTCGCGCGCGAGGCGGGCGCGGTCGCCGCGCCGACCGCTTCCCTCCACTTCACGCCTCAGTTGCTCGCCGCGCTCGACGCCGCCGGGATCGGGCGGGAGACGCTGACGCTGCACGTGGGCGCGGGAACGTTCCTGCCAGTGAAGGCGGAGGACACGTCCGAGCATCGGATGCACGCCGAATGGGGGCGGATTGACGCGGCGACCGCCGCCCGGCTCAACGCCGCGCGCGCCACGGGCGGGCGGATCGTCGCGGCGGGAACGACCTCGCTGCGGCTGCTGGAGAGCGCGGCGGACGAGGACGGGAAGCTGCGCGCGTTCGAGGGCGACACGGCGATCTTCATCACGCCGGGCTACCGTTTTCGGGCGGTAGGGGGGCTCCTGACCAACTTCCACCTGCCGCGCTCCACGCTTTTCATGCTGGTGAGCGCGATGATGGGGCTGGAGACTATGCGCGCCGCCTACGCCCACGCGATCGAGCGGGACTACCGCTTCTACAGCTACGGCGACGCGAGCCTGCTGCTGCCTAGTTGAACCAGCCGCGGAGCGGGTTCGCCGGGTCGAGCAGGACGCGGGCGGTGAGGCCCAAGCTGATCACCACCAGCAGCGGCCGGATCAGCCGCGCGCCGAAGCGCAAGGCGAGCCGCGCGCCGAGCGTCGCGCCCGCCATGCTCGCGGCGGCCATCAGGAGCGCGAGCGGCAAGAGCACCGCGCCGCCGAGCGCGAGGAGATAAAGTGAAGCGACGTTGGATGTGAAGTTGAGGAGTTTGGTGTTGGCGGTCGCCCGCGTGACGCCGAAACCGAGCAGCGCGACCAGCGCCAGCGCGAAGAAGCTGCCGGTGCCGGGGCCGAAGAAGCCGTCATAGAAGCCGATCGCGGCTGCTGTCGCGCCGAAGCCAGCGGGGCCGAGGCGGCGGTGGCGTTCGACCTCGTCCATCTTGGGCGACAGGAGGAAGTAGGCGGAGGCGCCGAGGAGCAGCAGCGGGATAATCGCGCGGGCGACGCCCGCATTCAAGTCCATGATGAGGAAGGTACCGAGGCCTGATCCCAAAAACACCGCGAGCACCGTCCAGCGCAGCCCGGCAAAGTCGACCAGCCCGCGCCGCGTGTAGGCCAGCAGCGCGGCGGCGACGCCGAAGCTCGACTGCGCCTTGTTCACGCCGAGCGCGGCCACGGGGGGCAGCCCCGCGCCGAGCAGGGCGGGCAGAGTGATGAGCCCGCCGCCGCCGGCGACCGCGTCGATGCAGCCGGCGACGAAGGCGGCGAAGAGCAGCAGGGCGACGACATCGGGACCGAACGGCATAGCGTCGCGCTGTGGAGGTTCTCAGGCCGCGGCGCAAAGCCTAGACGCGGGCGCCATGACCCGTTTCGCATTCAGCATCGCCGCCACGGACGGCGCGGCGCGCACCGGCGCGATCGCCATGCGCCGCGGCGAGATCCACACGCCCGCTTTCATGCCAGTAGGCACGGCGGCGACTGTGAAAGCGATGAAGCCCGATGACGTGCGCGCGGCGGGGGCGCAGATCATCCTCGGCAACACTTACCACCTGTTGCTCCGCCCGGGCGCGGAGCGCGTGGCGCGGCTTGGCGGCTTGCACCGCTTCATGGGGTGGGACCGGCCGATCCTGACGGACAGCGGCGGTTACCAGGTGATGTCCTTGAGCGAGCTGTCCAAGGTGACGGAGGAGGGCGTCACCTTCCGCTCGCACCTGGACGGGACGCGGCATCTGCTGACGCCGGAGCGGTCGACGGAGGTCCAGCGGCTGCTCGGCTCCGACATCGTGATGTGCTTCGACGAGCTGGTGCCCGCGACCGCCGACGCGGACGCGCGCCGGTCGGCGATGGAGCGGAGCATGCGCTGGGCCCGGCGCTCGCGCGACGCCTTCCTCGCCGGCGACGCGCACGCGGAGGAAGCGGCGCAGTTCGGCATCCAGCAGGGCGCGCTCGACCGCGACCTGCGGCAGGCGTCGGCCGACGCGCTGCTCGCCATCGGTTTCGACGGCTACGCGGTCGGCGGGCTGGCGGTGGGCGAGGGGCAGGGGGCGATGTTCGCCGTGCTCGACTACGCGCCGGGCCTGCTCGACCCGGCGAAGCCGCGCTACCTGATGGGCGTGGGCAAGCCGGACGACATCGTCGGCGCGGTGGAGCGCGGGATCGACATGTTCGACTGCGTGCTCCCAACGCGCAGCGGCCGCACGGGGCAGGCGTTCACCGCTGACGGGCCTCTCAACATCCGCAACGCGCGCTTCGCGGAAGACGAAGGCCCGCTCGACCCGGCGTGCGGCTGTCCCGTGTGCGCGACGTGGAGCCGGGCGTACCTGCACCACTTGGTGCGGGCGGGCGAAATGCTAGGCGCGATGCTGATGACGGAGCACAACATTGCCTTCTACCAGGGGCTGATGGCGGGGTTGCGGGGGGCGATTGGGGACGGGCGGCTGGCGCAGTTCGCGGGCGAGTTCCGGGCGCGGTACGGGGCGCGGCGTGGGTGAAGTGCTCGAAGGCGGGGTAAATCTCCAGACCGTCAGCCCTGAGCCTGTCGAAGGGCGGGCGACACTCACGAAAGGTGGCAAGTGGGTCCCGCCCTTTGACGAGCTCAGGGCTGACGGGGGCGGTTCGTTCGGGCGGGTGCCCTAACTACTTCTGCTTGCTCTTCGGGGCCTGCGCCGCAGCGCCGCTCGGCTTCCCGTTGGAGCCACCGTGCGCCTCGCCGACGTGGCCGCCGGTTAGGTTGCCGCCGTCTGGCTGATTAGTCTCGTTGTTCTGCTGGCCGTGCATGGCTTGGCCGGTCGAATTGGCCGTCCGTCCGCTCTCGTCCAATGGTCGCTTGGTCATTGCGCTCTCCCGATGACTGGTCGAGGAGGCAACGTGCCGGGGAGCGGCGGGTTGCCTGCGCAATTAATCGACGACGGCGATGCTCGCCTGGAGGAAGCTCGGGACCGGGCCGTTCCAGCCTTCGTCGACGCGCTCCGGTTGCGGCGCGCGATCGGGACGGGTTGGGGGCTCGCCCCGGGGCTCGGGCGCGGGCCGCTCCGCGCGAGGCGCGCGCTC
>CADCVW010000032.1 GCA_902806235.1 uncultured Sphingomonadaceae bacterium
CGGGCGGCGGCCGTAGTTGACGAAGACGTTGGCGGTCAGCCGCCCGCCCCGCGGGTCCGGCGACAGCTCGGCTGTGGGATTTATGTGCCCCGAATGGAGCACCCGGCTCCGGTAGATGAGCAGCCGGTCGAACCGCGCGTCGAAAGCGGCGGTGCGCTCGAAGCAGGGCGTGTCGCCGTTAATGTAGGCAGGCGTGGGTGGCGCCACAGCGAGCTCCCGATCGCGCGCGGCCTCGTAGGGCGCAGCCCGCTCGGGCGTCAGCGCCTCGAAGCCGGTCGCGCGGTGGCGGTAGAAGGCGGTACCGCCGAACCGGCCGTCGCAGAGGAAGTGGAGATAGGCGAACTGCAGCGGGTCTACGGTGTCAACGTGGGGCACGCGCTGCAGCGGCAGGAGGTCGCCGGGCCGCGTGGTGACAAGTGAAAAGTTGCACTCCGCCCGCGCGAGCGCGACACCGTCGAGGCCGAAGGCGCGCCGGACGAGCGGGTCCATCGCCCGGACGAGTGCGCCGACGTAGTTCAACGGCGCGGGCGCGCGGATGCCGGGGTAGCCGCCTCCGGGGATGCCGGCGGGAGCGAATGACACCTCGGCCGCGGCATAGTCGACGAGCGCCGCCGCGCGTCGCATCACTCCGTCGATCACCAGCACCGGTTCGCGCTCGTGCCCGACCATGTGGAGGGAGACGCGGGGCGAGGGGGCGAGTGCAAATTGGTAAGCTTCGGCAGCGGCGTGCATGGGGCCAAGTCTAGGCTTTCCGGCTCGCTCCGCCAACGTCGCGGAGCGCCGGACGTGGAGGACGACAGGACATGCGGATTACGGATACCCCGATCCCCGAATGGCGGAACGTCGACCACGACCTGTTTGAGCGGGAGATCGTGCCCCGCTTCGCGCCCGCCGTGCTACGCGGCTTGGTCCGCGATTGGCCGGCGGCGCGCGCCGGCGCGGCATCGTCGCAGGCGGCCTGCGCCTACTTGCGGCGGTTCGACCAAGGCGCGCCGGTAGAGGCCTTCCTGGGGGCACCTGGGATCGGCGGGCGCTTCTTCTACCGGGACGACATGGTCGGCTTCAACTTCGAGAAGCGCCGGTTGCGGTTCGGTGACGTGCTCACGTTCCTGGCTGAAGAGGACGCGCCTGGGCGGCCCGCAGTCTACGTCGGCGCGACACCCGTCGCGCAATGCGCGCCCGGCTTCGAGGTGGAAAACGCGCTTTCGCTAATAGCCGATAAGCCGGCCGTGCCGCGGCTCTGGATCGGCAACGCCACGGTGGTCGCCGCACATTTCGACATGTCGGACAATATCGCCTGCCTCGTGAGCGGCCGGCGGCGCTTCACCGTGTTCCCGCCCGAGGAGGTAGCAAACCTGTACGTCGGCCCGCTCGATCACAACATGGCGGGGCAGCCGGCGAGCATGGTGTCCTTCGCCGAACCCGACCTCGACCGCTTTCCCCGCTTCCGCCAAGCGATGGCCGCGGCGCAGGTCGCCGAGCTCGGGCCGGGCGACGCGATCTACATCCCGTCGCCCTGGTGGCACCATGTGGAGGCGCTGGACCCGTTCAACGTCCTCCTCAACTATTGGTGGGACGACCAGCCGGCGGACGCCGGATCGCCGCTGGAGGCGCTGGGGTACGGCATCCTCGCGGTGAGCAACCTGCCCGAAGGGCGGCGCGAGGCGTGGCGGTCCTTGTTCGACCATTATGTCTTCAAGCGCGACGGTGAGCCGGCGGCGCACCTGGCGCCGGGGCATCGCGGCATCCTCGGCCCATCGACGCCGCAGCTGCGCGCCCGGATCAGGCAGTTCTTGATGCAGGGTCTGGCGCGCGGCTGAGCTACTGCCCCGGCGCGTGGGGGAAGCGCAGCGATCGGTAGTAGGCGAGCGGGTGCGCGGGCGGGGTTTGGCCCGCTGGAAGCGGCCGCTTTGAGAGGGAGCCGAAATAGGCGATGGAGGCATCGCGCCACCAGCGCGCTTCCTTCTCCTGGACGGCGAGGAAAACGCCCACCTCGGTGTGCCGTTCGGCGTCCACATGGGGACGCAAGCCTGCCCACGTGCGGCGCATGTCGCGCACCTTGGCGACACCGCGCGAGTAGCGGACCACCAGCTCGTTCCACAGCGTCCGGCCGGACGCCAGCCGGTGATCCCAGGGGAGATGGTGGAACCAGAGGAGCAACTCCTCGGGAGTAGTGCGCGGGTCGCTTAAGCGTTGTGCCACCTCCGGCGCATATTGGGAGAGCGCGCCGCTGCCGCGGGTAGTGCGGTCGAAACCGATCCCCGCGGCGCCGGCTCGATGATAGTAGGTCGGGTTCCAGTCGGCGCGGGGCAGGTCGTCGACCCAAGGACCGGGTCCGTAGTGGTGGTCGGTCGCCATTAGGTGGTGGAGACCGAGCGGGGTCATGTAGTCGACCACCGCCTCGCGCGAGGTCATCATGGTGTCGACCACGGGCGCAACGAGGCGCGGATCGTTGTCCCAGGTCTGGCGCGCCCATTCTTCGGCGATCGCGCGGGCCGACCCGTGCGGGTCCCAGGCCAGCCGCCCGAAGGCGTACCAGTTCGCCTGATCGAACTGCGAGCCCGTCCAGTTGCGATCGGTCCCGACGTTGGCGACGCCCGCCATCGCGGTGAGCGTGCGCCCGTGGAGCGAACCGTCGACCACCTTTGCGACCGTCGAGCCCGCGCCCGCGCGGAAGGTGTCGGCGCGTAGCACCTCCTCCCACATGGGCCCGAGATAGGCGAGGTGAGTGGCGAAGCCGAGATATTCCTTGGTGAGCTGGACCTCTAGCGCCAGCGGCGTGCGCGGCATCGCCCCGAACAGCGGGTGGAAAGGCTCGCGCGGCTGGAAGTCGATGGGGCCGTTCTTGACCTGCACGACGACGTTGGGGTGGAACCGGCCGTCGAGCGGCCGGAATTCGTCATAGGCCTGCTTGGCGCGGTCGTCAGGCTTCTCGTTCGAGTAGACGAAGGCACGCCACATTACCACGCCGCCGCGGGGCGCCACCGCTTCGGCGAGCATGTTGGCCCCGTCGGCGTGAGAACGGCCGTAGTCCTGCGGGCCGGGCTGGCCTTCGGAGTTCGCCTTGACGAGAAAGCCGCCGAAATCGGGCACGCGGGTGTAAATCTCGGCCGCCTTGTCACGCCACCAGCCGCGCACTGCCGGATCGAGCGGGTCGGCGGTCGTCAATCCACCGATCTCCATCGGCGCGTTGAAGCGGGCGGAAAGGTAGACCCTGATGCCATAAGGGCGGAACAGGTCCGCGAGCGCGGCCACCTTCGCCAGGTAGGGCGGGGTCAGCACCTGCGCGTTCGAGTTGACGTTGTTGAGTACCGTCCCGTTGACACCGACGGAAGCATTAGCGCGCGCGTAGTCGCGCAGCCGCGGCTCCTGCCATTCGGGGAGCTTGTGCCAGTCCCAGAGCGACTGGCCCGCGTAGCCGCGCTCCACCGTGCGGTCGAGATTGTCCCAATGGTTGAGGAGGCGGAGCTTCACCTTCGGCGCATCGGCAAGGTCCAAGCGCTCGAGGGTCTGGCGCGTCTGGATGCGGCGGAGCAGGGCGAAAGCGCCGTAAAGCACGCCGCGGTCACTGTTAGCGGCGATCACCGTGGCGGGCCGCCCGTCCACGCGCACGCTGCGGATCAGGTAGCCTTCATCGCCCAGGCGCCCGACCGGCAGGTTCAGCCGCGCGACGGCCGGGGATGAGGCGGGCGTGCCGAACAGGATCGCGCCGGCGCGGGCACCGCCGACCTCCACCGGGAGCGGCCGTCCGAGCATCGCTTCCAGCCCCCGCGCGAGCTCGTCGCGCGCCGCGCGCAGGGTGGGCGAGGGGGCCTCCCCGACCAGCGCGGTCGCGGCCGCGGCGTAGCGCGCGCGCCGGGCGGGCTCGACCGGGCCGTAGCGCAGCCACAGCCGATAACCGTCTTCCGCCGCAGCGCGCGCGGGGGCGAGCAGGCCGGCGAGGAGGAGCAGGCAGAGCAGAAGAAGGCGCATCGAACTTCTCCGCGAGTGATCAGCGGCCAGGGTGACGGCATTGACAAGGTTCCGTCAAGGCAGGATTGTTACCGCTAACAGTCGCTCCGCCCAGCGCGGCGGATGCGGCGGGCGAGGAGGCCGAAGTGATGAAACTGTCCAGACGGGAAAGCCTCGCAGCCGGGCTTTGCTTCGCGGCGAGCGCCTGCGCGCGGGGTGCGGCGGGCCCCGCGACGGCGGGCGCGGGCGCAAGCGCGGCTGGCGACGCATCGCTCGACGGCCTCGCCCTGCGCAGCGGT
>CADCVW010000033.1 GCA_902806235.1 uncultured Sphingomonadaceae bacterium
GGCGGGGGCGGCCCTGGGCGGGGCCGCAGCCGAGCAGCGCGACCGGCTGGCGCGGCTCGACGCGGTGAAGCCCGCGACGCGCCACCAGCTCCTCCAGCGGCTGGAGGTCGCGCGCGCGCTGCTCCACGAGACTTCGTCCCGCGCGGTGCCGCTCGACGAGCTCGCGCGGGCGGCGGGCCTGAGCCGGTTCCACCTCGCCCGCTACTTCGCCGCCGCCTTCGGCCGCCCGCCCGCCGCCTATCATCGCGCGCTGCGGCTGGGCCGCGCGGCCGACGCGCTGCGCGCCGGCCGCCGCAGCGCGACGGAGATCGCGGAGGATTGCGGCTACGCGGAGCTGTCGGCGTTCAGCCACGCCTTCCGGCGCGAGTTCGGCAGGTCGCCCGCCGCCTGGGCGCGGGAAGCGGGCTAGGCGCAGCGTCGGCCAGAGTACGGGAACGGCTCCGGCGTCCGCGCGCGGGCTTGCGCGGCCCGCCTTTGTTCAGCAACGGCTTAGCCGAAGCGCGTTAGAAAGAGCGCGATCATACGACCCGGAGAGTTTCGTTGAAGAAAGCCTTGCTGATGAGCGCCTCCGCCTTCCTGCTCGCCGGTTGCGCGACCAACGCGACGTCGAACGCGCGCACGGCCGCCGCCGACGCGCCGCCCGCCGCCGCCACGCCGGCCGTCGCCGTGCCCGACAACATCCTGCTCGCCGACTGGACCGGTCCTCACGGGGGCGTGCCCCCGTGGGACCAGGTGCGCCCCGAGCTGTTCGCGGAGGCGCTGCAGTTCGGCATCGACGAGCAGCGCCGCGAGATCGTCGCCATCCGCGATAACGCGGAGCCCGCGACTTTCGCCAACACGATCGAGCCGCTGGAAAAGGCCGGCGCGCGGCTCGACCGCGTGCTGGCGCTGATGGGCGTGATGACGGGCAACATGACCACGCCGGCCTACCAGGCGCTGGAGAAGGAGTGGTCGCCCAAGCTGTCGGCCGCGTCCGACGAGATCACGCTCGACTCCAAACTCTTCGCGCGGGTCAAGGCGGTGTACGACGGTCGCGCCGCGGGCGGCCTCGATCCCAAGCAGCAGCGGCTCGCGACGCGCTACTACGAGAGCTACGTCCGGCGCGGCGCGAACCTCGACGCGGCGCAGAAGACGCAACTGTCGCAGTACAATCAGCAGCTCGCCGCCGCTTTCTCCGAGTTCAGCCAGAAGGTGCTCGCCGACGAGAGCACCTACCTGTTCGCCTCCGAAGCCGAGATGCGCGGCGTCCCTGCCGACGTGAAGGCCGCTGCAGCGGCCGCCGCCAAGGCGCAGGGCCGCCCGGCCGGCACCTACGCGATCAAGAACACGCGCTCGGCGGTCGACCCGGTGCTCACCTTCGCCGACGACCGGGGTCTGCGCGAGCGCGTTTTCCGCGCCTTCGTCAATCGCGGCGACAACGGCGGGGCGAACGACACCAACCCGATCATCGCCCGCATCGTGAAGATTCGCGCCGACCGCGCCAAGCTGCTCGGCTACGGCTCCCACGCCGAATGGCGCATGCAGGACACCATGGCCAAGACGCCGGACGCGGCGATGGGGCTGATGATGCGCGTGTGGCCCGCCGCGGTGGCGCGCGTGAAGGAGGAGGTGCGCGATCAGGAAGCGCTCGCCCGCCGCTCGGGCGACCGGCTGACGATCGAGCCCTGGGATTTCCGCTATTACCAGGAGAAGGTGCGCAAGGCGCGCTACGACCTGTCCCAGGACGAGATCAAGCCGTACTTCGAGCTCTCCAACCTTATCAACGGCATGTTCTGGGCCGCCGGGCAGCTCTACGATCTCGACTTCAAGGAGAACACGGGAACGGTGCCCGTGTGGCACCCGGACGTCCGCACCTTTGAGGTGCGCGACCGCAAGTCGGGCGCGGTGACGGGTGTGTTCTACATGGACAACTACGCCCGCGAGGGGAAGCGCTCGGGCGCCTGGGCGACCACCTACCGCAGCCGCGCGGGGCTGACGAACGACCGCATCGTGCTTGGCTCCAACAACAACAATTTCACCAAGCCCGCGCCCGGCCAGCCCGTCCTGATCAGCCTGGACGACGCGGAAACGCTGTTCCACGAGTTCGGCCACGCGATCCACTACTACCTGTCGGACGTCCACTACCCGAGCTTCGGCGGCACCCCGCGCGACTTCGTGGAATATCCGAGCCAGGTGAACGAGAACTGGCTCCTCACCCGCGAGGTGCTCGACAAATACGCGCGGCACCACGAGACGGGGCAGCCGATGCCCAAGGCGCTGGTCGACAAGATCATCAAGGCGCAGACGTTCAACCAGGGCTTCGCGACGAGCGAGTACCTATCGTCGGCGCTGGTCGACATGATGCTGCATATGGAGCCCAGCGGCGTGGTCGACCCCGACCGCTTCGAGCGCGACGCGCTGGCCAAGCTCGGCATGCCGCGCCAGCTGGTGATGCGGCACCGCCTACCGCAGTTCAACCACCTGTTCTCGTCCGACGCCTACTCGGCCGGCTATTACTCCTACCTGTGGTCGGAGACGATGGACGCCGACACTTGGGCGGCGTTCGAGGAGGCGGGCAGCCCGTGGGACAAGGCGACGGCCGACCGGTTCCGGGCGACGCTGCTGTCGACGGGGAACGAGACGGACCGGGCGGAAGCTTACCGGGCGTTCCGGGGTAGGGATCCGGATGTGAATGCACTGCTGCGGAAGCGGGGGTTTCCGACGAGCGGAGCGCGAGGCGCGCAGCGCTAGCAGCGCGCCGGTCCGGCCAGCGAAGCTAGGCCGGACGCGCCCGTGCCGGCCGGCCTCGCGGCGAGCGAGGACCGACGACCCGAGGTTCATCCTCGGGTCGGTCGCCTCGACGGCCTAGGCGCTCCCCCGGCTTACCGCCCCTGCTCTTCCAGATACCGCCGCGCCGCCCGCGCCTCCGCGCAGCGCACCCCGGTCGCGCGGCACTCGCGCTCCAGCGCTTCCACCACTTCGCGCTGCTGCGCGAGCACGTAGGGATCGTCACGGAACCCGGCCGAATACACGTCGCGTGCCGCCGTCGCGGCGGGCGGCGCGGCCCGCCGATCAGCCGCCGGCTCGCCCCGCGTTGCCTCCGCCAGCCACCAGCCCGCGGGCAGCGCGACGGCGGCGGTGAGCAGCGCGGTCCGGCCGGTGCGCCGCGCGCCGGCATCGTCGGCCACCTACACCCCCCGGAACTCGGCGAAGTCCTCCACCGCCGCCCGCTTCGCGACTAGCCGGTTCGCCGGCGCGTCCGGGTCCGCGCGGCCGATCGCCAGCCCCGTCCACAGCATCAGGTCGGCCGGTGCCCCCAGGAACTCGCCCACCGTGCGCGGAAACATCGCCCAGGCTTCCTGCGCGCAGCTGTCCAGCCCCCGCTCGCGGAGCAGGAGCAGCAGCGTCTGCAGGAACATCCCGCAGTCAGCCCACTGCGGCGGCCCCATGCCGCGGTGGACGTAGAGGAAGCCGCCGACCGGCGCGTCGAAGAAGCGGAAGTTGGCAGCGAACTGAGCGCGGCGCGCGGCGCGGTCGCCCCGATCGATGCCGAGGTGGCCATAGAGCGCTTCGCCCACCTCCGCCCGGCGTCCCTCGTAGGGGTGGGCGAGGTCCTTGGGGTAGATGTCGTACTCCATCAGCTCGCCCTTGGGCGACGCGGCGAGCCGTTCGGTCGTCAGCGCCTTGAGCCGGTCGAGCTCCGCGCCGCCGAGCAGGTACAGGTGCCACGGCTGGAGGTTGCCCCCCGACGGCGAGCGCGCCGCTTGCGCCACCGCGTCGCGGAGCAGGTCGCCGTTCACCGGGTCCGGCAGGAAGGCGCGCACCGAGCGGCGGCTCCGCACCGCTTCGCCCACCGTCATCGCACCGTCCGCCATCGCCCGCACCTCCGCCGCGCCCGGCTGCCAGAGCCGGCGCGCGGTCGCAACCGCCGACCTGCGGCCATTGACGGCTTCGCGCGTTGGGGCCGGCATGAGCAGACCCGCCGCCGAAGTTATGCAGGACATCCTCTACGCCGTGGTGGCGGACGCCATCGCCGCGTTGAAGGACGGCGCGCGGGGCGTGCCCAACATCCTGCTCCGCGATCTAGCGGCCGTGCACCCCAACACGGCCTTCTCCGACCTGCCGGAGCCGTTGCGCAACGCCATCGCGGCCAACGTGCGCGCCGCCTTCGCGCGGCTGATGAAGGAAGGCTACACAGTGGCGAACAGCGCCGCGGCCGCGCCGCCCGGCCCGCCGCGCGGCGGGCCGAGCCCCGGCCCCACGCGCG
>CADCVW010000034.1 GCA_902806235.1 uncultured Sphingomonadaceae bacterium
CGGGCACAACGACTCGACTGGAAACACGCTGGTCTGCGTCGATCGGGCGCGCCGCTGCATTGTGATCCTGGCCAACGACGTGCGGGCGGAGGTCGCGTTTCCGAGCATCGTGCGCGCGGCGCTGGGCGATGCAGGGGTGCCTTGGCGTTGGGAGTACCCGCAGCTCGGGAAATCTGCTGAGTGATCCGCGAACGGCTTTGAGGAGGTCCGAGCGGGGCTGCCGATGGCTGACGTTTGAGAGTGGGGTACGGTCGTTTTGCACTTTGACCCAGAAGCAGACGTTTCAGGTTGTTTAAGTGTCTCCCAAAAGCAGATGTCTGTTCACCTCGTATCGCGCCGCCGTACAGCCGTTCGAGACGCTTCCACTCTCCCGCCACTCAAGCAGGACTGTTACCTCGGGAACAAGCTTCGACGATCGGGCGATCCCACACTTCCGGCCTCGCAAGCCGCGCTGCCATGGACTCGACCAAGGCCCGCGTCCGCAGCGCTTCGCATCGGCCGAGCTCACGAAGGTCGGTGATCGCGCCCGCGCGCGCCAGATAGGCGGGCGATGCGCGGAGCACGCGCTCCACCTCGGCCAGCTTGCGCGCGGTCAGGGAGGAGTCCTCCAGCGCTCCCATACGAACTGCGATGTCGAACCGTGGCGGCGGTTCGCCGGGACCAGCCGCGTCGAGGAACGAGCCCATCGTCCTGGTCCCAGCTGTCAAGCTGGCGAGGGTAGGCAAGGAGGTCAGGCTGGTAGTGGCACCTGCTCAGGGTAGCGTGCCGGCCCGCCGTGATCCGGCGCTGATCAAGCTGATCGTCAAAGCACAGGCTGCTCGGACAGCGGTTGAGCAGCGCTCGCACGAGAGCATCGAGGAGATCGCGCGGGCGCAATACCATGCGCGCGACTACTTCGGAGTGCTGCTCAAGCTCGGTTACCTTGCGCCGGACATCACGGCCGCGATCCTGGAAGGGCGTCAGCCGGCAGAGCTCACCCGTCAGAAGCTCTGCCGCCTGGCCAGCATCCCGCACGACTGGCAGGCACAGCGGCGCATGTTCGAGGCGTGATGAGCGCCTTCGTGGGCTGATTGGCGTTGGCCGCAAGTACCTACGCGCTCCCGGTCAGTGCTGCCTGAGCCGCCCTCAACGAGGCAAGTCGCTCCAAACCATCAACGGGCAACTGGCTCTAGGAGAAGGCGGACCGCGTGGTCCTGATATCCGTCCAGATCCGCTCCGCGACATGGAACAGCTCGCGGATGGTCGGGTCCCGACCGTCCGCGATGCACTCCACAACAGGACCCGCGATCAGGTTGCTCGGCTTCATCCGCCATCTCCTCCGCAGCGCGTTTACTGCGGATAAGTTACCGGTCCATGTCGCCCAGCGGAGAAGCATGGCCGCCGTGCCGACGCGGCCCGAAACAGGGCGTAGTCGCATGAGTTACGGGAGGCGGCATGCAGGTCGACTATGCGCGGGTATCGACCCTCGATCAGAGCCCCCAGGCGCAGATCGTCGCGTTGCACGCAGCCGGGTGCGAGCGGAAGTTCACCGAGCAAGTGTCGGGCGCGCAGCACGACCGCCCCGAGCACCGCGCCGCGCTCAACTACGTCCGCGCGGGCGACACGCTTATGGCCTGGAAGCTCGACCGGCTCGCGCGCTCCGTCTGGCAGCTCGTGGATACGGCCGACGTCCTCGACAAGCGCGAGATCGGCCTGGAGGTGCTCACCCAGGCGATCGACACAACCAGCCGGGGCGGACGGCTCGTGTTCCACATCTTTGCGGCTGTGGCCGAGTTCGAATTGGTGCTGGAGCGCACCGAACTACTCCGCCACGTTAGGGGTTATGTGCTTAGGCGGCCGTTCCACGGAGCGCGCGGGCGACGCGCTAGGCGACGCCCGCGCAGCGCAGCAGATCGACCATCCGAAAATCCTCGCCCGTGCGCGACGGGTCGAGCGTGGGCAGAAACGGCTCCCATTCCGGATCCTGTGAAAGGTACGAGGTCCGGTCGCCCTCGAGCAGGCCGATGAAGACCTCTGCGACGATCCTGCCGCCGACCGGGCCGAGCCGCTCGCCGTTCTCGGCTAGCGCCGCCTCGTGCAGGATGTAGAACCAGAGCGGAGTATGGTCGTCCATGCCCCATGGCTTGAGGACGGCTAGGTCGCCCGATGACAACTGCGGCAGCTTCATCGCCTTGGCGACGCGCTGCCCCGAGGGAAGGGCGAAAGTAAGATGGCGGAGCAGGTTGCGCTGGGCGAGCGAGGCCGGGTTGAGTATCGGATCGGGGTTCTGGACGACGCTCGGCGGTAAGTGGAAGAGCGCAGTCGACAGCTTCGTATCGACCTTCTTGTTCGGCTTCACCTCGCCATCGCCGAAGTCGAAAAAGGTCGGCCAGTCGATAAAGCGTCGTGGCGCGCGGCAGCCGCCGCTTAAGTCGTCGGGGTCGAGGGGGTCGGACGGCGTCGGGGTGAAGAACATCGCGACGAACGGTCCGCCGCCGTTGCCGGCGAAGTTGGCGCGGTAAGAAGGGCGGACCTGGCTGTGGCCGAAGCGGTAGGCCGCGACCGAGAACTCGACCGGGATGAACGGCTCGTGCCGCCATTTGTAGTGCTTGCGCCCGCTGTTCAGCACCGAGTCCACGATCGCCGCACCGCAAGTCTTGGGCAGGAACTCGTGGACCAAAATCCACTGGTAATGCCAGCGCACCGCGCGCTGCGCCTCGGCGAACACTGCGTCGGTGCCGGTGACACCGAGCTCATCCTCGACATACTTCACAGCGGCGTTGTGAAAGCGAAGAAAGGCGAGCTGGAGCTGTGAGACAACGAGGTTTTCGTCATTCCTGGGGTCGCCGATCAGCGCGACGTTCTCGCTATTGCGGGGCACGTCCTGCTTGCCGGGCGTGCCCGTCTCCTCGATCAGGAAGCGCCCTCCTCCGCCCCTCTGATAAAGGTGCGGGTTAGCCCCCGGGCCCGCGCCGTAGACGCTGTCGAGCGCGAGCGAGGGGGTACGGAAGTTGGCGATATGCTCCGGATCAACCTGTCGTTCGAGGCTAGAGGTCGGATCGAAGGTGATGTCGTGATCGAGGAACTGGCCGAGGAAGGTCATTCCCGCGCTCAGCGTCGGGTTGTTGCTGTTGTTCGCCGACAGGCTCGGGTCGGTGATTAGCGCCAGCGGACTCGCCGACAAGTCGTCGCCCGCGTCCATCGGACCGCCAGGGGCGCCGATCTCGAGCAGCGCGCGCCGCGCGAGCGGCGTGTCGGAGGCGAACGGCGGGAGCTTACCGAACATTCGCCCGAACCGCCCGGAGTCGTAGTAGTCGGACCGCGGCGGCACGATCTCCTTCGGCCAAACGCCATGATGGGACATCGTCAATCTCCCTAGTTCACGACCGGTTGTGGCCTAACCGAGCTGGATTGGCGTACTCCTTCCAGCGGACTGGACAGTGCTGCGTCGGCGTCGGACTTGCCAGCCGACCGCGCCGAAGCCGACCAGCATCATTGCCCAGGTCGCGGGTTCCGGAACGGCAGCGACGGAGGCCGCGACGCGGACGGTGCCGAGCGCGCGCGGCGAAAGCCCCGCCAGCGACGTTGATGGGTCAGCGCCGTTCAACGCACCGAGCACGTCCGTGTAAGGGATACCCCAGGTCGTGATCAGCAGGTCGCGGCTGAGCGCGTCGATCTCGAACTCGGTCCAACCGTAGGAGTGTCCGATCAGCCAGTCGCCCGTCAGCAACTGCGAGGCTTGGGCGAAGTCGCCGAGTCCTAGCGGCGAGTAGGGGTTGCCGTTCGTCGGAAAGGTCGCGAGCTGGCCGTTGATCACGGCCTGAACGAAGTCGTCCTTGTCGTTGATCGTGCTGTTGCGGTCGGGGGCGATCGGCAGGCTGTTGTAGAGCGCCAACTGCGCGCCGGTGATCAACCCTGCTCCCGCCGCGATCCGCGCGATGCGTGCGCCGAGCGGATCGGGGTGGACGACGGAGCCGGTAGCCACCTCGAAGCTGTCCACCGGGATCTGCGGGCCTAAGAAGCTCGTTCCGGGCGCGCTCGCGTTGACCAACTGGTAGGTCAGGTTGTTGATCGCCGAGCCGTGCACGTCGGCGGCGACGAACACCACGTTGCGGATGTTCTGGCTCTTGATGAAGCCCAAGATCTCGGCCCGCTCGGCGGCGTAGCCCTCGTAGCGATCCGCGGAGTCGAACGGCCCGAGGTTCTGGATGGGCACCGAAACCGCTACGAACTTCCACACTGCGCCCGCCGCCTGGGCAGCGAGCAGATCAGCCTTGAAGCGGTCCAGCTGCGTCCGTCCGAGCATCGTGCGGTCGGGCGCGAAGCTGTTCGCCAATGCGGCGGCGGGCGTGCTGGCGTCGATCTGCGGATCGCGAAAGCTGCGCGTGTCGAGCACGATCAGCGCCGCGTCATCGCCGAAGCGCTGCACGCGATAGAGATCCGGTCGTCCCTCGAAGCGCGGGTCGCCGGTGCCGGCGTAGGTGCGCTCCTCGATCGGCATGTAGTCCTGGAAGGCCTGCAGGCCGTTGCGGTATAGCGAACTGTTGCTGATCAAGTCCGAAGGCGCACCCGTGCCGGCAAAGCGCGGGTTGGAGCCGATCAGCGCTGCGCCCGCGAAGTCGTTCGTCACCTCGTGATCGTCGATGGTCGCGAACAGCGCGGTTGACTGGCGCAGGTCGACCCAGGTGTTGAGGCCGGAGCGCGCGAGGAGCTGCTCGGCGTGCTTGGCCTGGAACTCCGCCAGAGAGCTCGCTTGCGAGAGCGGCACCAAGGGCGACGGCGCGTCGGCGTAAATGCTGTCGCCCAGGTGCAGGAAGAAGTCGAGATTGCGGGCCGGCACGTTGGCAATGGCTGGGAACGGTGCGAAGTCGCCCCGCGCGTCGCCCGAGACGCCGAAGCGGAGCCCGCCCGAGGCGCCGGGCGCGTCCGGCGTGACGAAGGTGCCGAAGCTGCTGTCGCCGCCCGCGTCTGTCGCGCGGTAGAAGTAGCGAGTGCCCGCCGCTAGGCCGGATACGTACTGGTGCGTCGGCGTGCCGGCGTCGGCGATGATCTGCGAGAAGCTGAAAAGCGTGTGGCCGAAATCCGATGTGGTCGAGACGTCGAAGCTGAGCGTGCCGGGCGTGTTGGCGCGTGCCCACAGAGTGGCGTTACTCTGGCTGACGTCGCCCGACGCCACCCCGTTGAGCAGCACCGCCGCCTGTCCGGACGCGTGCATGGGGGTGAAGGCCAGTGCAAACCCGAGCAGCAGTCCCGCGCGCATGCTATCCTCCGAGCTTTAAAGCAATCAGGATCTCAGCACATGTCCCCACACCAGAGCCGCATTCAGACGCGATCACAATCCTGGCTCCTCGTTAACCATACTCCTATACGCTCTAGAGTCGAAGAACTTCGTCATACTGCATTCTGCAGTGTCCCCAATTGGTACAAGAACTTACAAACAAGCGCGGTCGTACTTAGAGCCCGTTTCATGACGGCTGACGGCAGCCCTTGGGCGGGGTGAGCGGCGGGGGTCCTGCGCATTTTGAGAGTGTCAGACGCTTCCGAGGCCGCCCATGTGGACCCCGCCGCTCGTGCGCAGCTTGCGCGCGATCCACGCTCGTACGCAACGTCCCTCACCGCCGCCGAGTGGGCGCTCGTCGCTCCTTTCCTGCCTCGGCCCGTCCGCACCGGACGTCCCCGCCGTTGGCCCTTGCGGGCCGTCCTCGACGCGATCCTTTATGTGCTGCGCACGGGCGGTGCCTGGTGTCATCTGCCGCGCGAGTTCCCGCCCTGGCCGACCGTGCATCGCTGGTTCCTGGCGTTCTCGCGGGCTGGTGCGTTCGAGCGGCTTGCTCACGCGCTCACCCAAGCAGATCGAGAGCGGGCCGGGCGCGAGGCAAGCCCAACGGCTGCCGTCGTCGATGCGCAAGAGGCACGCTCCGGCGGCGCGGGCGTAGCCGGCCAGCGCGGCTACGATCCGGTCCGTCGCGTGGTCGGTCGCAAGCGCCACGTCCTGACCGACACGGATGGGCGCGTGCTCCTGGCCGCGATCTCGCGGGCCGACCTGCACGACAGCCACAGCGGCGTGGCCCTGCTCCAAGCCTCGCGCCGACCATGGCCCTTTCTCGCCCGCTGCTTTGCCGACCGCGCCTACGCGGGCGAGCGCGTCGCCACCGCGAGCTTGGTGGCTGTGACCATCGTGGGCGCAGCGGCAGAACAAAAGGGCTTCGCTGTCCACCCTCGCCGGTGGGTGGTCGAGCGCACCTTCGGCTGGCTCGGGCGCTGCCGTAGGCTCGCCCGCGACCACGAAGCGAGGCCCTCATCCGCGCTCGCCTTCTTTGTGCTTGCCGCCGCGATGGTCCTCGTCGGACGTCTCGCTCGAGCGTTACGAAACGAGGTCTGACAGCTGTAGTCTCAGGCGCAAGTGGCAATGCTTATGGGTGCGCTGCGTGCTTCCAAACTCAAAAGGCGAAACGTAGCGCAACGCCGTAGGTGCGCGGCTCCAGCACGCGGACGTTGCGGTACTGGCCCACCTGCGCGTCCTCGATGATCGAGTTGGTAATGTTGTCGTTGTTCCCAATATTTTTAACGAACGCTTCGAACGAGAGCGTGCCGTCCGGGTCATCGAGGCGGAGCAGCGCGTTGGCGTAGGCCCAAGGCGCGATGCGGTCGTTGGGCGTGTTGAACTCGCGCGAAAAGTAGCGGCTCTGGCGGACGTAGTCGCCGCGCAAGGTCGCGGTCCAGCCAGACGCGCCGAGGCCGACCGTGTACTGCGCGCCGACGTTGACCTTAAACTTGGGCGCGAAAGGAAGCTCGTTGCCACGCAGGTTAACCGGTACCTCCGGCGTGCGGGTGAGCGGGCCGACCGCCGGATCGATCTGCGCCGGGTTGGCGGCGTCCACGGTGGTAAAGTCCTTGATGCGCGTGTCGAGGTAGGAAAGGTTGGTGTTAGCCTGGAAGGCGCGGCTCGGCCGCCACAGGAATTCGCCCTCCAGCCCGAACACTTCCGCGTCGCCGTTGGCCGTGACGGCAGTGCCCGCTACTCGCTGGGCGAGCTGCAGGTCCTTATAGTCGTAGTAGAAGGCGGCGAGGTTGGCCTGCAGCGTGCGGCCGGCGAACTGGTTCTTGGCGCCGATTTCGAGCGCGTTCACCGTCTCCGGCGCGAACTCGGGCGTGTTGCTGTTGCCCGGGTTCAGGCCGCCCGCCTTGTAGCCGCGCGCGGCCGACGCGTAGAGCAGCGTTTCGTCGGTGAAGCCGAGGTCGGCCTGGTGGTCGAGCGCGACGCGGCCGGTGATGCGGCTGTAGGAGCGCTCGGCCTCCACGAACGGCCCGGGCGCCGCGAGCAGGATCGTCCGCGTGCGGATCGCCTTCTCGTCCTCCGTGTAGCGCGCGCCGACCGTGAGCTTGGTGCGCTCGCCCAATTGGAAATAGCCCTCGCCGAACGCGGCGTAAGACTCGGTCTTGGAGAAGGGCGACTCGTTGATGAAGCGCCGCGACTCCTCCGGCAAGCGGAAGGCGATGGCGGCGAGCTCGAGCGCGGGATGAAAGATCTCGAACGACGCCGAGCCGCGGGTGTTGAGGTAGAAAAGGCCGAGCGTGAAATCGAAGAAGCCGTCGCTGTCGGAGGCGAGGCGGAATTCCTGCGTGTAGCTCCGCCCCCGCGCGCGGAAGCTGTCGGAGGTGCGCAGCTCGTCGGTGGTAACCACCGTGTCGCGGTCGAGCCGGTAGGTGATGGGCCGGAGGAAGCGGAAGGGCAGCGCGGCGTTGTCATAATCAGTGTTCGCCTCCGTCCGCGAGCGCGAGTAGCCGGACAAGGAGGTCAGGGTGAGGTCGCCGAAGCTGTGGGCGATCTCGAGCGTGCCGATCAGCTCGCTCGCCCGGAACTCGGGATCGTAGTCGGCGGCCACCTGCCGCAAGTCGGTCGGGTTGGGCGCGCCGGCGTAGATGTCGCCGCCGCGCGGGAAGATGCCTTGGGGCGTGCCGACGGCGGCGAGCAGCCGCTGGAAGATTGTCGCGCTCGCCACCGGCGAGTCGAAGCCGAGCTCGGTCGGCGAGCAGCCGAAGACAGCCAAGGCTCTGCACAGCCGCTTGTTCTCGCGCGAGCGCGAGCTGTTCTCTTTGTAAAACTGGACCACCAGATTGACGTCCGTGTCCTCGCCAAGCGCGAGCGCGGTGGAGCTGCGGACGCCGTATTGGCGGCGGCCGTCGATGCGGCTGCCGGTGGCGAGGTTCTCCGTGTAACCGTCGCGGACGAGGTAGTAGCCCGCGAAGCGCTGGGCGAAGCCTTCCGCGATCGGCAGGTTCGCCGCGCCCTTCACCCGCACGTTGTTGAAGTTGCCGGTCTCGATCAGCGCCTCGCCGCCGTACTCGTCGCCCGGCCGCCGGGTGACCAAGTTGATCGCGCCGCCCGTGGTATTGCGGCCGAACAAGGTGCCCTGCGGCCCGCGCAGGATCTCTAACCGCTCGAGGTCGAAGAACTCGTTCTCCGCCCGGCCGCCGACGTAGGCACCGTTGGTGAACACGGGAACGCCGTTTTCGGCGGTGGACGAGATCGCGTTGTTGCCCACCCCGCGCAGCGTCGGCCGGTCGTTGCCGACGAGGATGAGGTTGGGCACATTGAACTGCACGTCCTGCGCGTCGTCAATGCGACGCTCGGCGAGCGTCTCGTCGGTGAAGGCGGAAACGGCGATCGGCACGTCCTGCAGCGGTTCAGCGCGGCGTTGGGCAGTGACGACGATCTCCTCGATGCCCGCCGCTTCCCCGGACGGGGCCGGGGGCGCTTCCTGCGCCCGAGTGTGCGATGCGAGCAGCGCTATCGCGCTCGTCGCCAGCCACTTCGCCTGCCTCATCGCGCTCTCCCCGGGTCCGGCCGGGCGTGTTCGCGCGCGGCCTGTTGTATTTTCCGTCAGTAGCGAAGTTGACGCGCGCCGCTTCCCACGTCAAGCCTTGTTGCATGGATCGTCAGCAGCCCTGGCTCCCGCTTCGCCTGCTTGTCGCCTACGGTGCGTTGTCGATGCCGCTTGCCACCATCGGGCTGCCGCTTTCCATCTATCTCGCACCCTTCTACGCGGGCGAGCTCGGCTTGCCATTGGCCGCGCTCGGGGCGGCGATGGTCGGCGCGCGGCTGATCGACGTGGTGGTCGATCCCTGGATCGGCGTCCTCACCGACCGCTGGCGGCCGAAGGTCGGCCGGCGCAAGATTTGGCTCCCGCTCGGCGGCACCGTGCTGCTGTTCGGCGTGTGGATGCTGTTCCGCCCGGGCGAAGGCGTCGGGATCGGCTATTTCCTGGGATGGACCGCGGTGGTCTACCTCGGCTTCACCATGACCAAGCTGCCCTACGAGGCGTGGGGGGCGGAACTGTCGCCTGATTACGCAGAGCGGACGCGCATCGCGTCGGCGCGGCAGGTGTTCACACTGGTCGGCCTCGTCGTGGCCACCGTGGTTCCGGCCCTGGTGCTCGCGCGGGCAGGCGCGAGCGCGGCCGACGTGCTCGGCTCCATGAGCTGGGCGATGTTCCTGTTGTTCCCGCTCGCCGCGTTGCTCGCCTTCGTCGCGGTCCCCGATACCTCGCCCGCCGAAGGGCCGAGCGGGCAGGGGGTGACGCGGGGGATGCTGCTGGCGCTGCGCAACGGGCCGTTCCGGCGCATCGGGCTCGCGCTGTTCCTCGGCTACATCGCCGAAACCTTCCGGGTGACGATCACCCTGTTCTTCGCGCGCGACGCCATCGGCGTGCCGAACATCGGCGCAGTCTACGTCTACTACTTCCTCACTGGGCTCGCCGCCGTGCCCATCTGGTCGTGGCTGGGCAACCGGCTCGGCAAGCATCGCGCGCTGCTCATCGCTTTCCTAATCGTGATCGCCACCAACACGGGCATCTTCTTCTTGGAGCGCGGCCAGGTGGCGGCGTTCACCGCGCTGTTCGTCGCCAAGGGCTTCTGCTTCGGCGCGCTGGAGCTCCTCCCCGCGGCGATGATCGCCGACACGGTGGACGTCGACGTCGCGCGCACCGGGCAGCGCCGCCAAGGGCTCTTCTTCGCGCTGGTAGGGATCGTCATCAAGCTCGGCCAAGCGATCGGCCAAGGGCTGTCGCTGAACCTGCTGGCCTTGGTCGGCTACCGCGCGGCCGGCGGCAACGGGCCGGAGGCGATCGAGTCGCTGCGCCTCCTATACTGCGTCTTCCCCAGCGCCTTCCTGCTCGTCTCCGTGTGGCTCGTCGCGCGTTACCCACTGACGCGGGCGCGGCACGGGCGGCTCCGCGCGGCGATTGAGCGCCGCGACGCGCGGCGGGCGCTCACGCCTGCCGGGCCGCGACCCGCTCCAGCGCGGCGGTGATCATCGCCACGACCAAGTTCTCGACGTAGGCCGGATCGGCGTCGTTGCGCGACAGGTAGTCGCCCGCGGCGCCGGTGAGGCCCATCAGGATGTCGGCGACCGTCGCCGCCTCGCCCGGGTCGAGCCCGTAGCGCTCAGCGATGCCGCGGGCGAAGAAGGCGACGGTGAGCTGACGACCCTTCCGGTCGATCGTGCGGATCGCGGCAGCGACCGCGGGCTCGTTCATCAATCGCTGAATCAGCATCCCGCGCTCGGCGACGTGGCGGAGGTAGGCGCGGGTGGTGACGCGGATCACCTCCTCCAGCTCGCCCCGCGCGCCGACCGCCATTTGGCGGGCCTCGGCCTGGAAGCGGCGGTACTCGCGGATCAGCAGTTCGGAGAGCAGCGCGTTGCGGCTCGGGAAGTAGTTGTACACCAGCGCCTTGGACACGCCCGCCTCGCGGCCCATGCGCTCCATGCTCACTGCCGACACGCCTTCGTCGGCGACGATCCGCGCAGCTTCGTCGAGAATCAGGTCGCGCCGTACCTGCGGATCGAGCCGCCGCCGCAGGACCGTTGCGGTCATCAGCTTTCCCTTGTTCTGCCGGCGGCATCCTAGCGCGCTTGACCGGCGATGCCAGCCGCTTACCGTTGACGATCCTTGCAATAGGAACGCCGATGCTTCGCCGGTTTGTTCACCTCCTCGCACTCCTGCTCGCGACCGCCTCCGTCCCGTCGCTCGGGGTGCCGCCGAGCGTTCCTCCCGTCGACGCGCCCGCGCTCGCCGCGCTCGGGCCGCACGCGGTTGGGTTGCGGACCCTGTCGGTACGCCAGAACGCGGGCGCGGCCGAGCGGCGGCTGCGCACGGTTCTTTGGTACCCGGCCGTCGCCGCGCCCGGCGCGCGCAGCGCGTCCTACCGCCACCGGCTCGAGCCGCCGCCGCCTCTTCCGTCGGTCGACAGCACGACGGAAGCGCTGGCGATCGCCGACGCGCGCGCCGCGTCGGGCTCCTTTCCCCTTGTGGTGATCTCGCACGGCTATCGCGGCTGGCCGGAGTCGATGAGCCACCTCGCCGAAAACCTCGCGTCCAAGGGCTACGTGGTCGCCGGCATTGACCATGGCGACCTGCCCTACGCCGACGCCGTAGGTTTCGGGCGCAGCTTCGCCCTCACCGTGCTGAACCGGGCGCGCGACCAACAAGCGGTGATCGCCGAGCTGCGCCGGCTGGCGCGCGCCGGCGACCCGACCCTGCGCGCGGCGGACGCGGGACGGCTGGCGGTGGTCGGCTATTCAATGGGCGGCTTCGGCGCCCTCGCCACGGCGGGGGCGGGCTACGATCCGGCGAGCCCGGCGCTGCGCGCGCTCCCGCCGGGGTCGCTCCTCGATCAAGCGGAGGGGCGACGCGCGGCGGAGCCCGGCCTGCGCGCGCTGGTGCTGATCGCGCCCTGGGGGGCGCAGCCGCCGCACCGCGCTTGGTCCCCCGCCGGGCTCGCGCGCCTGCGCGCGCCCGCCTTGTTCATCGCGGGCGATGCCGACGACGTGTCGAACTACGCCGACGGTATCCGCTGGCTGTTCGACCGCACGCCCGGTCCTGAGCGCCGGTTACTGCTTTATCACCACGCGCGCCACAACGTCGGGGCGAACCCGTCGCCGCCCGAAGCGCGCGGGAGCTTCGCGTTGCGCGAGTATTTCGACGAGCCCGTGTGGCGGCACGACCGGCTGAACGCGATTAACCAGCATTTTGTCACCGCTTTCCTGGACCGTCATTTGAAGGACGAGCGCGCACGCGGCGCCGATCTCCGGCCGACGACGCCGGGCGCGTCGCCCGTCGGATTTCAGCCGCGCTGGGCGCTCGGCTTCGCGCTGCTCGGCCCGGTTAGGGATTAGGCTTCGCGCCAGGCGGCGACGCCGCCGGGCGGAAGGTCCGGGCCGCCGATCAGCAGCTTTGCGTCCGGCGGCAGGTAGAGCGCGAGGTCGACGGGCTCCGGCGCGTAGTTGAAGGCGAAGCGGAGCGGGCCCCGCGCGCGCAGGCGCAGCCCCGGGGGCAGGCCGCGCGGGTCGAGCCCGGCCTCGACGGCGAGCGTCCGGACGACGTGGCCCAGAAACGCCTCGTCTGGCCAGCAAGCGAGATAATGGAAGCGCTCCCGCGCAAACCACAGGCCGCGGCCGTGCGCCGTCGAAGCGCGGGCGGGCAGGTCCGTTTCGACGTGCTCCAGCCAGGCCACGGCCGCGCCGGGCGCGTCGGCGCAGCGCTCAGCGAAGCCGGACGGCAGGCTTTCGACGCGCGCGACGGTGAGCGGGACGAGCGCGCGCAGGCCGTCGGGCGGAAGCGTGGGCGGGATCTGGAAATCGATCGTCTTGGACCCGCTGCGCGGGCCAAGCAGCACCGTCGCCCCGCTCGCGGCTAGTCGGGTGGCGAGCGCGTTGTCGGCGATCGGCAGGGAGGGCGCGACCACCAGCCGGTAGCCGTCGAGCGGCGCGTCTGGCGGCAGCACGTCGACGTCGAGGCCGAGCGCGCGGAGCGCCGAGTAGCATTCGAAGTGGAGGCGGAGCGGGTCGAAGCCGCTCCCCTGCGGTTGAATACCGAGCAACCACTGCGCCTGGTAGGAGAAGAGCAGCGCGACCTTCGCGCGTTCTGGGGTCGCGCCTTCCGCGACCGCCAGCTCGCCCGCCAATGCGCGCACCTCGTCCGCCGCGGCGTCGTCCACGCTGTCGGGCCGCAGCAGGCCCGCGTGCATCTGCTCCTGCGCGAAGGGTGCTTGCCGCCAGCGGAAGTAGCTCACCAGCTCCGCGCCGTGGGCGAAGGCTTCCCAGGTCCACAGCCGCACCATGCCGGGGAGCGGCGCGGGATTGTGCGGGGCCCAGTTCACCGGGCCGGGCTGCTGCTCCATCACCCACATCCGCCCCGGCGTCCCGTCCGGTGCGGCGCATCCCCTGTACAGATCGTGGTGGAAGCCCGCGAAGTCGGGGTGGCCCTGGCGCAGGTAGCGAAGCTTGACGTCCGGCGCGTCCCAACCCTGGTCGAGGAAGCCGAGCGGGTAGCTGTCCCACCCCGCGACGTCCAAGTCGCGGCCGACCGCGTGGTGGTCGAAGGCGGTGAAGAAGCCCATAAAGTTGTGGACCACGTCGCGCCCGGGCGAGCCAGCGCGGATGATTTCGGCTTGGAGGCGGTTGAAGGCCACTACTTCGTCGGAGGCGAAGCGCCGATAGTCGAGGCGGTGGGCGGGGTTGGCCTCTGTCACCGTCAGGTTCGGTGGGTCCACCTCGTCGAAGGAGCGGTATTCCTGGCTCCAGAACACCGCGCCCCATGCCCTGTTAAACTCGCCTACGCTCCCGTAGCGCTCGGCCAACCAGCGCCGGAATGCCGCAGCGGCCGCCGGCGAGTAGCTCTCCACCGTGTCGTGGCAGCCATATTCGTTATCGGTCTGCCATCCGATCACCGCCGGGTGGCGGCCGTAGCGCGCAACCACCGCTTCCGCGATGCGCGCGGCTTCGCGCTTATAAGTGGCGCTGGAAAAGTCATAATGACGGCGCGAGCCGAAGCGGCGGGGGGTGCCGGAGGCATCCCAAGCGAGGATGTCGGGGCGCGCGTCGACCAGCCACTTGGGCGGGGTCGCGGTGGGGGTGCCGAGGACGAGCTTCAGCCCGGCGTCGGCCAGCGTGGCTAGCGCCCTGTCGTACCAGCCCCAGACGAACCGGCCCGGCTCAGGCTCGATCCGGCTCCAGGCGAACTCGCCGATCCGCACCACGGATAATCCGATTTCACGCATCCGCCGGGCGTCGTCGGCCCACCAAGCCTCCGGCCATTGTTCGGGATAGTAGCAGACGCCGAGCTTCACGCGCTCCCTCGCACCCGCTCCAGGTGGACCAGCCACGCCGTTTCCGGGTGGACCAGCGGCAGGCGCAGGCCCACCTCGCGGAGCAGCGCGCCGTCGAGCACCGGCCGCGCGCGCCACCAATGCGGATCGGCGAGGTGGCGCGCTGCCGGCATGGGCCAGGGCCCGACCAGGGTCAGGCGGTAGCGCGCGGCGGGATAGAGGCCGGGTAGGCGCACCGGCGGGCCCGCGGCGGGGACGGCCTGATCGACGCGGGCGAGCAGCGCGAGCGCCTCCGCGCCGTCGGGCGCGACGACGAGCTGGGCGGTGACGCCCGGGTCGTCTGTGTCGGCGTAAAGCTGCACGCCGCCGTGGAGCAGCGCGCGGCGGCGCTTGTACGCGGCGACATGGGCGGCGAAGCACTCTCGTTCGGCATCGGTCAGCTCCGCCGGGTCGGCCTCGATGCCGAAATGGGCGAAGATCGCGACGCGAGCGCGGAAGGATGCGCCCAGCCGCCGCCCGGTGGTCGGGTTGGGCGCCGCGCCGAAATGCGCGCCGATCAGCTCGGGCGGGTAGAACAAGCTCGCCGCGCGGTGCAGCCGCAGCCGTTCGACCGCATCCGTGTTGTCGCTGACCCAAGCGCGCGCGCAGCGGGCCGCCACCGCAAAGTCGAGCCGTGCCCCGCCCCCCGCGCAGGCCTCGATCTCGACCTGCGGGTGCGCGGCGCGGACGCGGTCGAGCAGGTCGTAGTAGCCGAGCACCTGCGCGCGCGCTCCGCCGGGCACAGGGAACAGGTCGCGGTTGTGGTCCCATTTTAGGTAGGTGATCGCGTTGTCGCGCAACAGCCGGTCGAGCGCGTCGAACAGGTGGTCGCGCACCTCTGTCCGCCGGAGGTCGAGCGCGAGCTGGCCGCGCTGCGTCGGGCGGGGTTGGCCGGGGGCGTGGAGGCACCAGTCGGGGTGCGCGCGGTAGAGGTCGCTGTCGGGGCTCACCATCTCCGGCTCGACCCACAGGCCGAAGTCCATGCCGAGCTCGCGCACCTGCGCGATGAGACGGCCGAGGCCCGCGGGGAAACGTGCGGGGTCCACCGTCCAGTCACCGAGCGCGCGGGCGTCGTCACGGCGGTTCAGGAACCAGCCGTCGTCGAGCACGAAGCGCTCGGCCCCGAGCGCCGCCGCGTCCCGCGCCAGCTCGAGCAGGCGCGGTTCGTCGAAGTCGAACCAGGCTGCTTCCCAGCTGTTGAAGTGGACGCGCCGTGGGCCGACCCCCACCCCGGCCGCAGCACGGCGCACACGTAGCTCGGCGTGGTACGCGCGGCGAACACCGTTCAGCCCCTGCGCGGAGAAGGCGACCAGCGCTTCGGGCGTCTCGTGGCGCTCACCGGGGCGCAGGCTCACTTCGCCGGGCGCGAGCGCCTCGCCGATCTGCAGCTGGCGCTCGCCGCTCGGCAGGGCCTCGCAGAACGAGCGCGCGTTTCCGCTCCAGGCGAGGTGCGCGGCGAAACAGCGCCCGCGTTCCTCGCTCAACCTTGCATCGCCGACGAGCAGGTAGGCCGCGCCGTCGAAGCCGGTGCGGCCCGCGCGGCCGACCTTCTCCAGCTTGCCCGTTGCGAGCGGCGCGCGGGCGAGCCCGAACTCGCCCGACCAGCGGCCGTGGACTTGGGTAGCGTCGCTCGCCCAGCCGGGTAACGGGAGGGCGAGCGCGGCGAGCCAATGGACGCGGACGGGCGCGTTCCCCTCGTTCAGCAGCTCGGCGCGCGCTGAGAGCAGACCGGACGGCAGCAGCCGCCAGCGAAGCGCGACCGCCAGCCGAGCGAGCGGGTCGGCGAAGCGCAGGGTGCAGCCGTCGCCAGCCACGGTCGCCTCCGCCCCCGCTGACTCGAAGCGCGCGGGGGCACCGTCCGGCAGCTCGACGGCGACCGCCGGCTCACCGCCGAAGCCCCCGCCTCCTTGAGGCAGCAGCTCCGCCTCTTCGCCATCGTCCGGTCGCGACTCGCGCGGCCCCGTCGCCGTCGCGCGGGCAAGCGCGAAGAGGTCCGCGTCGGCGGGAAGCGCCGCCCCGAAGTGGAGGACGCGCGGCTGGTCGTCCAGCGCGAGCGCCAGCGTGACGTCCCCGCCGTCTATCCGCAGCTCAGAAATTGACGGTGCGGATCGCGCCGCCGTCGACCCGCAGGTTGGCCCCGGTGATGTAGGACGCGGCCGGGCTGGCGAGGAAAGCAACGGCGCTCGCGACCTCATCCGGCGTCCCCATGCGGCCGAGCGCCGGGAGCTGCGACGCGCGCTCGTACATCGCGGGCTGGGCGCGCCTTATCGCGTCCCACACCCCACCTTCGAAGAAGATCGGGCCGGGCGCGACGAGGTTAACGCGCACGCCCGAGCGGCCGTGGAGCACCGCCATCTGCCCGGCGAAGCTTGTCAGCGCGGCTTTCATCGCGCCGTAGGCGATCTCGTTGGCCGGCAGCTGCGCGAGCACGGAAGCGATGGAAGAGACGAAGACGACCGCGGGACTCTTTCCCTGCTTCAGCGCGGGCAGGTACGCGTCGAAGGCGCGGACGTGCTGGTGCAGGTCGACCTCGAAGGTCTCGAGCCACCAGCCGGGGCGTGACGGGTCGACGCGGGTAGAAACGTTGGAGATGAGGACGTCGACCCCGCCGAGCGCGGCGGCGCTCCGCTCTACCCAGCCAGCGAAGGCCGCGCCGTCGCGCACGTCCAGCGCCTCGCCATAAGCCTCGACGCCGCGGCCGCGGAACGACGCGAGCGCCTCGTCCAACCCCGCCTGCCCGCGCGCGCAGGTGGCGATGCTCGCGCCCTCCGCCGCGAGCAGCTCGGCGACGGCGCGGCCGATGCCGCGGCTCGCCCCCGTGACGATCGTCCGCTTGCCGCTCAGCCCCAAGTCCATGCTTTCCTCCTCAGCGCGCGCGCATCCCGCCGTCCACCGTCAGCACCGCGCCCGTGCTGAATGACGCCGCGTCCGACGCGAGAAATGCCACCGCCTCCGCCACCTCCTCCGGCTCGCCGTAGCGGCCGAGCGGGATGGTCCGCTCGAAGGCGCGGCGGAAGCCGGCGGTGTCTCGCGGCGCCTTGGCTTCAGCAAGATCGAACATCATCGCGGTAGCGGTGGGCGCGGGGCACACGGCGTTGACCCGGATGCGGCGCGGCGCGAGCTCGACCGCGGCGAGCTTGGTCATGCCGATCACCGCGTGCTTGCTCGCCGTGTAGCCGAGCGTGTTGCTTCCGCCGCCGATGCCAGACACCGATGAGATGTTCACGATCGAACCGCCGTCGGTCATCGCCGGCGCGCAATGCTTCAGCCCCAGGAACACGCCGCGCGCGTTCACCGCCATAACCCGGTCGAACTCGTCCTCCGGATAGTCGACCAGCGGTCCGACGAAGCCGGAAATGCCCGCGTTGTTAACCAGCACGTCGAGCCGCCCGAAGGCGTCGAGCGCGGCCGAAACTGCCCGCACCCAGTCGGCCGATGAGGACACGTCGCCGGCGAAGCCGACGATCCGCTCCTCATTCGCCGCGTCGAGCTCCGCGCCGGGCAGGTCTATCGCCAGCACCCGCGCGCCTGCCCCGGCGAGCCGCCGCGCGGTGGCCAGCCCGATGCCGCGCGCCGCGCCCGTGACGATCGCAGCGCGGCCGTCCAGCCCGCCGCTCACGCCGCCCGCGCCCCGGCCCGCGCCGCCTCGACCCGGGAAACGACACCGGGGTCGGGAAGCGCAGCGATCGACAGTTCGCGCGCCGCTTCGCGGAAGGCCATCAGCTCAACAATGTTTCCGTCAGGGTCCTCGCCATAGGCCACCGTCGCCGCCTCGCCCACCAGCGGTTCGCCGCGGAAGCGCATTCCCAAGCCCTCCAGACGCACTCGCTCGGCCGGAACGTCGCCCACCTCGAAGGCGAGGTGGTTCCACCCCGGCGCGTCGAAAGGGCGCGGCGTGTCCGGCATCCGCGTCTCGGGGACGTGGTACTGCCACAGCTCGAGCTGCGCGTTGGGCAGCCGCAGCCACGCCCCGCTCACCTCCGCGCCGTCGAGCCCCGTCAGCCGGTCGATCTTGGGATGCGGTCCCAACCGGGGCCCGCGCCGCGCCCCGACGCCGGTGAACGCCTCCCAGAAGCGCACGGCGCGGTCGAGGTCGGGGGTGGAGAGCGAAACGTGGGCGAACCACGGCCCTTCCCGCTCCGCCGTACCCGACACGCTCTCGATCTCCAGCAGGTTGCCGTCCGGGTCGCGCGGGTAGGCGTAGAGGATATCGGCCCCGAGGTCGGTAGGCTCCGCGTCGAAGCGCGCCCCGGCGGCGCGCAGCCGGGTGGCGAGCGGCCCCATGTCGGGTCCTTGCGCGCAGAAATGACCGATCCCGCCGGCGGAAGGCGCGCGCTCCTCCCGCGTCGGCGCGGGCGCGCCCACGAACGCCATCAATTCCAGATGCATGTTCGGCCCGGCGAGCAGCGCCGCCCGTCCGTCCGCCCGTGACAGCCCGAGCAGCGCGCGCTCCGCTTCCCCGTCGGCGAGCGGGAACCGCCGCCGCTCCGCCAAGCCGTAGGCGGCACGGTAGAAGGCGGCGGCCCGGTCGAGCGAGGGCACAGCGAGGCCGAGGTGGTGGATGCCGATGATCATGGGCCTCCGGGGGTGAGCGCGGCGGAGTCTGGCCTTTGTTCGACGAACCGTCAATAGGCGATGTGGACGGTCGATCCTCGACCGACGATGCCCGCCGTTCCCCCGGCGTGAAACGGTGCGGTATCAGCCGAACAGCACGTCCGTGGGTGTCAGTTCGGCCAACGTCATCCCCACCAGCGTCACCGACCCGAAGCGAAGCCGACCTCGTCCACCTTCTCCGGCGAACTGCCGAGGTCGGCAGCGGTCAGCCTGACCCAACCTGGGGGCGGAGGCTTCTGGTACGCCAAGGCGAGGTCGTAGGCTTCGGGAATCAAGGACCGGCCGTCGCGGCCTTTGAAGTCGAACAAGGCCATGGCGACCTCTAGTTCTCGCTGTTGACGGTATGTATTACAGAGCGGGGGGCGAATAGGTTGCGAGCGATCGCCGTCCTTCGATGCTCTATCTTTTGTTCGCTTCCAGCCGGCTCGTGAATCGCTGGCAGTGACTATTTTGGGCGCTTACCGGCCAAGCAAGCCGATCAGCTAAACGTCTGCTCCATCGCGAGAACATGACTCACAAGCTGACACTCAGGATCGGTTCCCCGTTCACCAGAACCGGCCGCTTGGTCATATACAACTGATAGTCCGAACAAGCCGGGAGCGGTCAGGCCGCTTTCTGGGCTTGCCGCAAGAATGGCGACATGAGCGACGCAGCCGCGAGACTGGGATCGTCTGCTGGCGTCGGCAGGGCTGCATCAAACTCGCCCAGATACACACGCGCACCCTGTGCTGACCGTCCTTCGCCTTCCGACCTCGTATCAGACGGTTATAGTTGGCGAGGCCGATCCGGGTCTCTTCCCGAACAACCGAGTAGCGGTTACGCTTCTCGCCTGAACAGGGGAAGAGCATATGCTGAACATCGGCACCATGGAGTCGCTGACGCGGGTCGGCTTCGCCGCCCGCGGGATCATCTACTTTCTGATCGGCTACCTGGCGCTGCGCACCGGCCGCACCGAGGACGGGTCCGGCATCCTGGATTATCTGAATAGCGGTGCCGGGAAGCTGCTGCTGGGGCTGATGGCTCTTGGCCTCCTCGCCTATGGGTTGTGGCGTTTGTCCGAGGCGGCCATCGACAGCGAAGGTCACGGTGCCGACGCCAAAGGAATGGGCGTACGCGCCGGGGGAGCGATAAGTGGGCTGATCCACCTTGGTCTCGGCTTCTATGCGGCGAGCTTGGCGTTTGGCGGGGGTCGGGGAGGGTCGAGCGGCGGGGGCACGCAGGAGGGCGCGGCGACCGCGTTGAGCTTCCCCGGCGGGCAGGTGGCGCTAACGCTGGTCGCAGCCGGGTTGGTCGTGACGGCCTTCGTTCAGTTCATGAAGGCGTTCCGGGCCGGCTTCTTGAAGCACCTCGATCCGCAGGCTGCGAGGAAGAGCTGGGTCAAGGCGATCGGCCGCGCCGGGTACGCAGCCAGAGGGGTGGTGTTCCTCATTATGGGTTGGTTTCTTTGGCGATCGGCGCAGCAATCAAACGCTGCCGAGGCGGGCGACATGGGTACGGCGCTCGCTTCCCTACCTTCTACGCTCCAACTGATCGTTGCCGCCGGACTGCTGCTGTTCGGGCTGTTCAGCATGGTAGAGGCGATCTACCGCCGGATCACCGATCCGCATGTTCTGGAAAGGCTGGGCAGCACAGCGCGGCGTGCCACCTCAGGCCGCTAGTTCGGCGATCGGGACGGTCATAGGGGCCCGATGCCCAGCGCAGCGTTCCGGAAGCCAGGGTCCTTGCGGAATCGAACTAACGGTGGCTCCGACCCACATGCGGACGTTCACGCCTGTTCGTAGGCTACCCGTTAGCGGACAGGCAGGTTTCAGGAGGGCAGAGAACTCACCTGACGAGCATGAGCGGTCGCGATGCGAGTAGGGGGGACCAGCATAGCGCCGGCCCTCGCCCGCATCACCTTGGTCGCCCTTGCTGCGCCGGCGACAAGCGGCCTAGGCCGACCGTCGCCATCAGGCGGATGTCGGCCTGCTCCGCGCGGGCGCGCCGGCTAATGTCCACGCCCTAGGCGAGCCGGTCGGACTCGGTCCTTCGCAGCTGCTCGGAGCAGGGGACGTCGGGGTCGGAAGGGCGCATATGGACGGTTCCGTAACACTTGAAGCGCCGCGTGGACGACGCAAGCGCATGAGGTAGGCGGTGGAATCGATCGGCACACATAAACGGGTCAGCTCTCTATTACCGAGCACTTAGCGCCCTTCAGCGGCTGAGCGTTGAACGCCGATGATGTCGGTTCTTGCTTCGCTGATAAGCCGCCGATCAGCGACCAACCTGTCGAAGGCGTCCCTGCCGGCCCATATGAGCGCGGACCTCTCCAGCGCCGCCCATGGAGCGGCGACGTTGCTCACCTGGATGCGAGTGTCGAAGAAAGTGCCCGAGGCAAGGCACTCTGTCCAGAAGACAAGGTCTGTCCCGCCCACGTCGGTCACGCCTCGACCATTGAGATCTTCTCTTCAGCGCCCTCGTCCGGGTCGAGGCCTCTGCGCCGCCGTCTCGCCCGGATCGCGATCTCCTCCCACATCGCCACCGCGACCAGCACGGCGGCCACGCCGACGCCGACCAAGTATAACGGCATAAAGATCGCAAGCGCAGAGAACAAGACGAGCGCCGCAATGCCCGTCACGTGCGAACCCATGTAGCCTCCGCAGATCACGCGCTTGAACGCGAGCGCGCCCGCCAGAAACAAGGCCGGCCCGCCGACGAGCCGCACCACGTCGGCCAGCTTGGCGGCATCGGCGGGATGGTCGACGAGCCCTTCGTTGCCGGCCGCCGACAGCAGCATGCCGCAGATCAGCGGGATGTGCAGGTACACATAGGCGACGCGCGCCGTGCGCCCCGGGTCGCGCGCCTTCTCCATGGCCTCCGTGCCCTTCTCCGCGCTGAAACTAAAGTAGATCCACCACATCGCCATGGTACCCACCAGGATGCTCAGGAAGGCGGTCAGCTTGTGGAGGTTGGGCGTCAGGTCGCCGAGGGTGTTGCCCGTGATCAGGATTAGCTCGCCGAGCGCGATGATGACGAACAAACCGCACCGCTCGGCGAAGTGGTGGACTTCCACGTTCCAGTCCTCCGCCTGGGATGGGCCGAGGCCCGGCACCCAATAGCGCGCCGCCGTAGCGCCGTACTCTACCAGCAGCGCCGCCGCCCACCAGCCGAGCCGCTCCTCGTCGGACCGCAGCGCGCCGACCACCCACAAAGGCGCGGCGAGGAGCATCCACAGGAACGTGCGCAGCGCGTGCCGGCGGTGGAGCTCGTGCCGGCCGTGGAAGGCTATGAGAACGAACAGCCTCCGGCCGAGCTGCAGCGCGAGGTGCACCGCCGCGAAGCTGCGCGCGTCCAAGGTGTAGTTGAAGGCGTCCGGGATCGCGAGCGCCTGCAACAGCCCGCCGATCATCATCGCAAGCAGCAGCAGGCGCACGGGGTTCTGCTCGACGTCGAGCCGGTTGGTGACCCAGGTGGTCCCCGTCCACACCGACCACATCGCGAGAAACAGGACCAGCGACTCTGCCACGCCGCGCGGCGACGGGTATTCCACCAGCCGATGCGCCAGTTGCGTCACCGCGAACACGAACACGAGGTCGAAGAAGAGCTCGATGAAGCCGACGCGGTCGCTCTTCTCCGCATCCGGATCACGCAGCAGACCGGTCGAGGTCATGGGTGTCGGTCTTTCGTCGAAAAGCAGCGGAGCGGCGCGGGGCGAAGCCTTCCAACGCAGCTGCTTGAGCTTCGCTGCAATGCGCCCCCGAGCCGAAACCGTCGCGCGCCGTCCAGAGCGTCCCGCATCGTCTGCGAGCGGACCCGCTCCACCTTCTAGCGACCGCCCGGGCCGGACCCGGCGATCACGACGGTCGAAACCGCTTCGCCTTGGAATGCGACCCTGTCGCGCAGCTCCGCTTTTTGACCGAAGGCGCTTCCGCGACCGCGATCGAGGTCGATCGCGGGGAGGGCGAACCGAACCGTCTCGTCAGGACGACCGGTTGATAGGACAATCAGCAAGTTTCATATGGCTACCAACCCCTTTTCCTTCAGCCATTCGCCGTCTAGGCTTGACGACCTCGACCCAAGAACCGTCATTCCCGCCGCCTTTCAGCTGCCCGGAACTGGACGCTCATTCAGGCTTCGAATTGCAGCCTGCCCGGCCGTGTCCGGGCTCTCGAGGATCAGGTAGGCCGCTCGGGATCAGGCTTGGAAACTATCATGAGCGAGTCGTCGAAAGAGTGGGATGGTGACCTCGTTCGGAAATGGCTGGAAAGCCGTC
>CADCVW010000035.1 GCA_902806235.1 uncultured Sphingomonadaceae bacterium
CCGGTGGAGCGTGGGCACGGGCGTCAGGGTGCTTGCCCCGGCCGGACCTGATGAGGAGCACTCACAGCGCCGTTCCTGCGATCCTCCAGGCACGCAGACTATCAAGCGTGCAAAGAAGGCCGCGGTCTTGCGCGCGCAAGCACGCAAGCTCCTTGCGCGGCTTGGTCGCGCTGAGTTGACCTAAGCGGCCTCTCCGCCAGCCAGCGGATTCTCACTCGGGGCAAAGGGACAGGCTGGCCAGGACGATCGGCTTCAATCGTAGGCCAGACCGGTTAGCCGAGCCGATACGGGCTCAGGCTCAGTTCGCTCCGCCGACCTCTCCGGCGTAGGATCGGCCGGTAGCTTGCGGCGCTTGTAACGAAGCCATTCGCCCAGTGTTTATGGATGCCCAGCGGTGTCTGCGATAGTGACTTACCGCATAGAAAATGGATGGCCAGAGCAGCGTCAGGACGATGTCGCCCACCGTGTCCGGCCAGCGCCAGGCACCGTAGTGCAGGGCTTGGATTAGCTCATTGAGAAGTTCCGCAAAGGCAACCCAGGCCAGCGCCAGGAGTGAACCGCGACGGTCCCGAAAGACGATCTGCGCCAACGCATAGATAGCTAAGCCCGCGTGAACATGCGCCGTACCATGCGAGATCCCGAGTAATGAGATCACACGTTCGTTGATGTTCACGAAGGCAGCCAACGGATCGATCCGTGGGCGCTAGCGCTAGAGAGTTAACCACTCGTTACAGAGTGTTGGACATCCGCCACGGATTTGGAGCCCTCTTGCAAGTTGCGCGTTATCAATCTGGTTGCGGTTGTGAAGGCCCGCAGTTCGCCACGTTCGATACAGGCGCACACCGCTCACTCTGAGCACCCCCAGCGCTCAGAAAGGCTGGCGGCAGTGAACGGACACGCGCTCATTCCAGCTGCTCCGGCCTTGCCCTACTTTCTGCCGTGAGCGCAAATGTAGCGAACACACACCGACCACCTGCGTCGAACCTCGCAGGCGTCACCTGACGCGCCAGCCCGGCGCGGATCAGCGGATCGAGCGCCCAATGCTTGCTAAGCCGCTTACCGTTGGCATCGCGGGGCAGGGTTTCAGCAAGCTCCGACCAGGCGCGGGGAGCATTGTCCTCGGGCCAGCGGGACAGGGCTAGTCGGGCGGTGGTGGTGAGGTGGTCAGACATGGCAGGCCTTGGCCACCAAGGCAGTATCGATGTTGCATTTCCGGCAATTTGAGCATCCATGCTGTTCGCATGGGCGATGTGGTTAACGAATTTGTTAACAAGCTCAGCTTCACGCTCAATCGGTCGGGTCACGTGAGGGCGCCGGCGATCGATGAAAAGACAATGCGCGGTAGTACCGCACGTTGGAGCGGACGGAGCTTGTCCGAGGGAGGAATAACTGCCGCCCGCTCCCGCTACTTAACCTACGTGGGCAGAGGTCGAGCAACGTGACGGAGGAGGTAGCACTTCCTATTTTGCCGCTATTGATCTCAATTAGATCTGCGCCTCTGCTCGTCCCGTTTGCGCCACCGCCCGCCAAGCAGATCTAGAATCAACGTGTTGGGTGCGTCGCGATCGGCCATTATGCCTCCCGAGGACAGGTTGCGCACGCGCACGGTGAACCGGCGTCCGCTGCCGACCTCCGTCACGTGCGCCTTCAGCGGTAGGCTGTCACGCGCCTCACGGGGCTGCGCGGCGTCTTCGTTGTAGATTGGCGGCTGTGGCTGCACCGGTTCTACTCCGTTGTCCCGTCCGCCGGGTGCTAGAACTAAGGTATTGCAAAGGCTTTATTAACGCTCTGCTGCAAAGCGGGAGGAGGCAGCATATAACACTAACTCACGTATACCGCATTGGTAGACCGCGAAGGTCCCATCTCGCTGAAAAGCCACCTGTGAGTAACTTGGGTTAACAAGGTCAGCGCTCAAGGCCTTGCTATGTTACGGATATAAGGCGCTTTTCGGATAGTCCTTCCATATCCATAGGCTAACGAAGCCGAAGAGGTCTCCTACCTACTTGTGCTTGCATCTCTTCCCACATTCCGAGTTCAGCAATACTGTGGATAACTCGGTATAAGCGGTTCTCGAAGCGATCCCGCGCTCTGCGGAACGATGGCGATCAGCACGGCCAAGCGCTGGTAGGTGATCTGGCGCGGGAAGCGGGACGAGCGGCCCGATACGCAGCCGCTCGCCCCTACCCGTAGGACACCATCAGCGAAACGATGGCGCCTTAGCTGCTTTTGGGCGGCGATGGTGGATAGTTCGTGAAGGGCGTTCTGCTGCTGTTGGCACCGCGCCCTAAGCAAAGCGGGGCGGTCGCCGAGGGCTGGCTTGAGCTGCTCGCAGAGTAACCCGGGTCGGCGTCGCAGCCGTCATCTGCGTCTTTCGCTCGACTAGCCTGACTAAGAAGCCCTGACGTGTCGCGTAGCCCCGAGCTGGTGTCCAGCCCTGCGCTCGCGTGGCAGATCGCCCGGGTTTGCGCTCAAGCGGGCGTGTCCCCGACGCAGTTCGGCAAACAGGCCATCAACGATCCTGGATTGTTCGATGAATTCAAGCGCGGCCGGGAGCTTCGCTCCGCCACTCAGGCCAAGGCGGTCGCCACGCTCTTGGCGTGGGAGCCTACCGACCAAACCTATTGATATTGACCCTGCGGACGGGCCTAGCGGTACTGTGACGGTCTAGGCAGAGCTCGCCGCCCGTGCGACTCGTGCAATCCTGACGAAAAGCGAGGTACGGGAGGTGATATGCGCTTCGTTGCCGTGGATCTAGAGACCGCCAACCCGCGGATGAGCAGCATTTGTCAGATCGGCATTGTGCGCTTTGAGCACGGCAAGGAAGTTGCCGCTGAGATGCGGCTAATCGACCCAGAGGACCACTTCGATCCCTCCTGTGTTGCTGTTCACGGCATTACCGCCGATCGGGTGCGTGGCGCTCCTCGGTTCAGCGACATGCACCAGTGGCTGTGCCAGCAGACCAGCGGAGAGATCGTGGCGTGCCATACCCACTTCGATCGGGTTGCACTGGCGCAAGCGTGCGGGCGGCACGCGCTTGAACCGCTGCCTTGCGAGTGGCTCGACACTGCCAAGGTAGCCCGACGAGCGTGGGCGCAGTTTGCCAAATCCGGCTATGGCCTAGCCAATTTGGCGCGCCACTTCGGTATCAGTTTTCAACATCATGATGCGCTCCACGATGCACGGACAGCTGGCCTGATCCTTATTAAAGCGATCGAGGAGACCGGCTTCGATGCGACAGATTGGATTGCCCGCTGCAATGCTTCGAGCACCAACGGTTCCCCCGCCAAAGTCAGTCGGGATGGCGGTCGGGACGGTCCTCTCGCCGGCGAGCGGGTTGTATTTACCGGCAGCTTGCAAGTTGCTCGTACTCAAGCGGCCGATTTGGCCCACGCTGCTGGGGCGGCTGTCGACACAGGCGTCACGAAACATACGACGATGCTGGTGATGGGCGATCAGGACATCGACCAACTGAACGGTGCTGCAAAGAGCAGCAAGCATCGCAAGGCCGAGCAGCTAATTGAGCAGGGCCAGCCGATCCGAGTCGTCAGCGAGGTAGACTTCACGAGCTTGTGCAGGGTGTAACAGTCACCCAAGTACTGAGGATCGTCGCAGGGCTGAGCCGCAGGGCGGCAGAGCGCCCCAGTTACCTATGCGCTACCTAGCGGCCCAATTGCCTCCGGGCAGGCTACCTTTAAGCCCTTGAATTCATTGGAGCGGGTGAAGGGAATCGAACCCTCGTCGTAAGCTTGGGAAGCTTCTGCTCTACCATTGAGCTACACCCGCACATCGACGCCTCGGCGCCGACAAGAACCCCGTTTCGGCCCGCACCTCGCGATGCGTTCGCGGCGCTCCGCAGTACGATTGCCACAACCCGAGCCCCTGGGTCAACGTGGCCTCTCCTGCTCCGGGCCGCGGACGCCCGCCGTTCGGGAGCACCTCGGAAGGCGAGCTCGGCCAGTCCGCCACCTGGGGTGAAGCGACGCAGGAGGAGGTCGGCCAGGAGCAGCGGCAAGTGATGACGCGCAACTTTTGGCATCATCATCTCCTTTTTTCGGTCCGAACGTCCGCAGCGCAATCGAGGGTCTTCTCCTTTGCACCGAAGTTCGCGGGGTCGCGCCTTTCGGAGCCAACCACCGTTGCGAAAGACCCCCGCCGCGCGAAAGGCCGCGTCGCCGCCGAGTCAACGCGGCTGGCAGTTCGCGCCGCTTACGTTACCGCCCCCGCCTTCGGCTTGAGCAGTGGGCACGCCCTCCGCTCGCGTTGAACAAAGACGACGTCGGCCTTAGTCGGTTTCGGCTTGGCGGGTATGCGGAGCGCCAAGTTGATTACCAACACACCATCACCCGTCGGACTGCCTCGACAGGGCACTCGGAAAGCCGGCGCATCGTAGCCGGGTCGTGCTCAATGGCCCGACGATCGATACCGTGACTATCTTATATCTTGTGGGCCAGCGCTGCCGCACCGGGACGAAGCCGTAAAATCAGCAAACAACTCCTTTCCACTCCGCTGTGCAGGGATGAACCGGGCAGAATCTGGGCAGCGCTACGGATGTTGGCGCGGGTCCGGTCCGATGATCGCCTCCTCTCGAAGGCGGATCGGACGCGCTTGAAAGGCCTGGAACAAAGGCGAGGCCATGAGCGTGGTGATTGTCGCCATCAGCACGAGCATCGCGAACAAGGGCGGCCCGATCACCCCGCGCTGCAGCCCGATGTTGATCAGGATCAGCTCCATCAGCCCCCGCGTGTTCATCAGGGCGCCGATGCCGAGCGCGTCGCGGTGCGGTTCGCCCGCAAGCCGCGCCGCGCCGTAGCAGGCGACGCCCTTGGCGAGCACGGACGCGACGAGCACGACGAGCGCCAGGGCGGCGAGGCCCGCGTCGCCGAGCATCAGCAGCTCGGTGTTAAGGCCGGAGAAGGTGAAGAACAGCGGCAGCAGCAGCAGCACCACCGTGACCGGCTCGAGCTTGGCCCGCAGCTGCTCGGCGAAGCGCCCGCGCTGCATGGCGGTGCCAAGCAGGAAGCCGCCGAACACCGCGTGCAGGCCCACCGCGTCCATCGCGAAGGCGGCGAGCAGGAAGCAGCCGACGGCTACCGCGAGCTTGCCCCGGGCGAGCGGCGCGAGCAGCACTGCAAAGCCGGCGAAGGCCAAGCCGCTGCCCGCCGCGAGCAGCGCCACGCCGGGCCCGTCGCCAAAGCTCGCGAGCATCAGCGCGATCAGGAGTTACGCGCCCGCGTCGTCGATCGCGCGCGCCGACAGGCACAAGGTGCCGAGCCGCGTGCCGGACAGTCCGCATTCGTGGATGATGCGCG
This sequence comes from uncultured Sphingomonadaceae bacterium, assembly GCA_902806235.1. Lineage (GTDB taxonomy): Bacteria > Pseudomonadota > Alphaproteobacteria > Sphingomonadales > Sphingomonadaceae > CADCVW01. The sequence continues at coordinate 5,310 of CADCVW010000035.1, forward strand.
CCAGCATGGGATAGGCGGTGATGGCATGGCGGCGCCGAGGAACAGCGTCGCCTTCAGCCGCGTCACCGCCGGCGTGCACAGCCCGGGCATGCCGAGCAGCCAGGGCGCGAGCAGCACGGCGAGCAGGAACGGGGCGGCCATGCCGGCGAGCGACACCGCCGCTACGCCCTTGGCGTTGGCGCCGAACCCTGCGCGGTCGAAACCCAGGCCGACCACGAACATGTAAAGCTCGACGCCGAATTGCGCGCCGACGAACAGGATCGGCTAATATTCGGCCGGGAACAGCGCGGCCTAGATTTCGGGCGCGACCGCGCCGAGCAAGGAGGGGCCGAGCAGCACCCCGGCGATCATCGCGCCCACCACTTGCGGCTGGCCGAGGTAGCGTTTCGCGAGCCAGCCCACCCCCCGGCACGCGGCGACGACTGCCGCGAGCTGGAGGAAGAAGCGGATGCTGAGTTGGGCCGGCGTCACCGCCCGAGCGGCCGGCGCGCGTAGACGCCGTAGGCCAGGATCACCAAGTAGCAAAGCGCGGGCAGCAGCATGGCCGTCCCCAAGCTGCCCGTCGCGTCCGCCAGCGCGCCGGTGGCGAGCGGCACCACCGCGCCGCCGAAGATGGCGACGTTGATGATCCCCGACCCGTCTGCCGCGCGGCTGCCGAGCCCTTCGGAGGCCAGGCTGAAGATGGTCGGGAACATGATGGAGTTCATCAGCCCCACCGCCAGCAGGCTGTAGCCGGAAACCGTTCCGGTCGTGCCCACCGAGAGCAGGATCAGCGCGACGGCGCCGGCGGCGACGAAGGCCAGCACCTTGCCAGGGCTCGCCACCCGGAGCACCGCCGAACCGATGAAGCGGCCGACCATCGCGCCGCCCCAATAGAGCCCGATGAGCTTGCCAGCCGACTGCTCGTCGAGCGCGAGCACGCCCGGCTGCTGGAGGTAGTTGACGATCAGCGACCCGATGGAGACCTCCGCGCCGACGTAGAGGAAGATGCACAGCGCGCCCAGGCCGAAGCGGCCGCGGCCGAGCAGGTCGAAGCCGGCGAGGCCCGAACTCGGCTCGTGATGCTCCTTGCCCCGGAGCCGGTCGCGGAACAGCCACACGGCGATCGCGACCACCGCTAAGGCGGCGGCGAGGCCGAGGTAGCCGTTGACGATCGCCTGGCTCTCGGCGGTGCGATAGGCGTCCAGCGCCGGGCCGGTGAGCTCGGCGGCGGTGACGTCGGCGAGGCTGCCGAGGATCAGGATGGAGCCGACGATGGGAAACACGGTGGTGCCCAACGAATTGAACGCTTGGGCGAAGGTCAGGCGGCTGTGTGCGGTGCGCGGCGGCCCTAGAAGCGAGATCAGCGGGTTGGCGACCACCTGGACGATGACTACCCCGCTCGCCAGCACGAACAGCGCGAAGAGGAACAAGGCGTAGGTCGCGGTCCGCGAGGCGGGAATGAACAGCAGGCAGCCGAGCAGCATGATGACGAGCCCCGCCGCGGCGCCCCGCATGTAGCCGATCCGCTTGACGAGCTTCGCCCCCGGCACGCCGATCACCAGATAAGCGGTGAAGAAGCAGAACTGGATCAGCATCGCTTGGGTGTAGTTGAGCGTGAACAGCTCCTTCAGCTTGGGGATGATCACGTCGTTGAGGCTGGTGATCCCGCCGAAGATGAAGAACAAGGCGAACACGAACAGCTGCAGGTCCGGCGCGTCGACGCCCGCTTCGCCCGCGGCCTTGCGCGCGTTCGGGTAAGGATCTGTCGAGGACAGGTCGGTTGCCGCGTCCGGCGCGCTCGTCGGGGCCAAAGCCATTTGCGTTTATTCCTCTCGTTGCCCTTGCGCTACCCGATCGGCCGCAGCGCGGCGAGGGGCCACCGGCCCCGCCCCGTCACGGCCGGCCGCACTGGGTGGACAGCGAACCGCCCGGGTGCGCCAGGCGGATGTCCGACACGGCCAGGCGCAGGCCGCCGCCCGTGCGCAGCACGAACGGCGTGATGATGCGCTTAAAGTCGGCGCCGCCCCGCGCGAAGCAGGCCAACGGCACGCTCAAGGTCGACCATCGCCCGGGCTGCGCGGCGCGCAGGAAACCGGTGATCGGCACCGTGGCGTCGTTCACGCCGAGCAGCACCTCGCCGGTCGGGGCCGAGTCCACGCGATAATCGACCACGAGGTGGAGTTCGCCGTTCGCCTCGCGGGTGAGATCGAGCGGCTGCGCCGCGCCGACCCGCGCCACGCCGACGCCCGAACCGTCGAAGGCGAAGGAGCGGCTGTCCTCCTGCGCGCGGCGGTCCACGCCCGAAACGCGGACGCGACTGCCGCCCGTGGCGCCCGTCGGGCCGGTGACGACCACCGTGGGCCCGCCCTCCTCCGCGATGTCGAGCGACCAGCCGGCCGGTAGGCGACCGCGGCCGAAGATCACCCCGTCCGCGCCCGCCGCCACGCCCGCCGGGCGCTCCTCGGGCAAGCGGGGCACGTCGCCCGCGCTGGCGTAGGAAAGGCCGTGGCCGTAGGCGAACAGCGGGTCGTAGCCGGGGTCGCCGCGGTTGAGCGGCGTCTGGTCGGCGCGCTTGGGCCAGGAATAGGACAAGCGCCCGCGGAAGTCATGGCGCGCGCGGCCCTGCCGGTCGCCCACCAGCACGTCGGCGACGCCGCCGCCCTCGCTCCCCGGCAGAAAGGCCGCGACGAAGGCGTCGGCCGCGTTGATCTCCGGGTTCACCCACAGCGGCCGGCCGGACAGGAAGACGGCCACCACGGGCACGCCCTCCGCCTTGAGCCGGCGCATGAGTTCCAGATCCTTCTTGTCCGCCGGGCTGTATTCCAGCGTCGGCCGGTCGCCGACGAACTCGGCGTAGGGCTCCTCCCCGAAGACGACCACCGCGACGTCCGGCTTGGTCCGGTAGCTCCCGTCGACGCTGAGCTGGGCACGCCCGCCGGCCGGGGCGAGCGCGTCGCGGATGCCGGCGAAGATCGATTGGCCGCCGGGGAAGTCGGCGTTCGTGTTGCCCGTCCCCTGCCAGTTCAGCGTCCAGCCGCCCGCCTGCTTGCCGATGTTGTCCGCCCCGTCGCCCGCGACGAGCACGTTCGCGGTGGCGCGGATGGGCAGCGCCCTGTTTCCGTTGTTCGGGCCTGCGTTCTTGAGCAGCACCAGCGACTCGCGCACCGCCTGCCGCGCCACCGCGCGGTGCTCGGGCGCGCCCAACAGCTCCAGGCGGCCGGCGAAGGGGCGCGCGGACGGCTTGGGTTTTTCGAACAGGCCGGCGCGGAATTTCACCCGCAGAATGCGGCGCACGGCGTCGTCGACCCGCGCCGCCGGGATCACGCCCGAACGCGCCTGGGCGAGCGTGTTCTCGTACAACGCCTTCCAGTCGGACGGCACCATGAACATGTCCAGGCCCGCGTTGATCGCCTGCGGGCAGCTCTGCACGGTGCAGCCCGGCACTTGGCCGTGCGCGTTCCAGTCGCCCACCGCGAAGCCGTCGAAGCCCATCCGCTCCTTCAGGGCGCCGGTGATCAGGTCGCGGTCGCCCGTGGTCTTCTCGCCGCGGATGGAGGAGAAGGAGATCATCACCGACTGCACGCCCGCGCGGATCGCGGGCGGGTAGCCCGCGCCGTGGACGCGCGCGATCTCCGCCGGCGCGGCCGGATTGTCGCCCTGGTCCTTGCCGCCCGCCGTGCCGCCGTCGCCGACGAAATGCTTGGCGGTGGCGAACACCCGGCCCGGGCCGAGGAACCCGGGCGTGCCCGCCCGCCCCTGCAGCCCTTCCACCAGCGCGCCCGCGTAGGAGGCGACGATCGCCGGGTCCTCCGAAAAGCCCTCGTAGGTGCGGCCCCAGCGATCGTCGCGGACCACGGCGAGCGTGGGGGCAAAGGTCCAGTCGATGCCCGTCACCGCCATCTCCTTGGCGGTCGCCTCGCCGATGCGGCGCATCAGCTCCGGGTTGCGCATCGCGCCCAGCCCGACGTTGTGCGGGAAGATCGTCGCGCCCACGATGTTCGCGTGGCCGTGCACGGCGTCGATGCCCCACACGATGGGGATCCACTTATCCGCGGGGACGGCGGCGCGCGACGCTTCCCAATAAGCGTCGGCCAGGCGCAGCCAGTCGAGCGCGGGCGCCTTTTCGTTGTTGCCCGGGCCGCCGTTGCCGCCGGTGAGCACGGAGCCGAGCTTGTAGCGCGCGGCGTCGACCGGACTGATGGTGGTCTCCGCCTGGATGAGCTGCGCGACCTTCTCCTCCAGGGTCATGCGCGCTAGCAGCCGGTCGATGCGCGCCTCTGTCGCCCGTTGGCGGAGCGCGGCGGGGCTGGCAGTGCGCGGCCAGGCGCGCGCGTCGGAGGGGGCGGTGCCCTGCGCCAGGAGCGGCGCGGTCGCGGCAATCGCCGCCGCGGCCAGCAAAGCGGTGCGCAGCCCCATCCTTCAATCCCCTAGTCTTATCATTGTGAACGTTACCAGCGGAAGGTCTGGCCAACCCCGCGCGAAGTTTCAAGTCGTTTCGCCGCTGCTCCCCAGCGAGATCCGTCCGCCGCGCTCAGGATAGCGCGAGGAACGCCGTCACCGTCAGCCGTCCGGTCACCGGGTCGGGCGACAGCGCGGCGTCCGGCGCGATGGCGCCGCTGTGGAGCAGGAAGCTGCGGTACAGCGCCGCGCGGTTGAAGCGAGCGTCCGCCAGCGCGGTGCGCTCGAACAGCGCCGTGTCGCCGGCGACGTAGCCCGTGGGCGGCTCGCCCGCCGCCAGCTCGGCCTCCAGCGTCGCGAAATAGCCGGGCGCGCGGGCGCGGTCGATCGTCTCAAACCCGGTCGACCGGTGGCGAAAGAAGGCGGTCCCGTCCGCGTCGTCCGGCGATAGGTAATGGACGAAGGCGACGCGCTCCGCCCCGTAGGCGTCGCAGTGCGGCAACCGTTGCCGCGCGCTGAGCAGCGCGGGCGGGGTGGAAACGATCGAAAAGCTCGCGTCGACCACGTCCACGCGCCCGCGGTGGCCGAAGGCGCGCTCCAGCGCGGCGCCGATCACCGGCCCGACTTGGGCGAAATAGTCGGCCGGCAACGGCGCGCGCAGCCCCGGGTAATGCTGCCCCGCCGGGCCGAAGCGCGCGGCGGCCGCCGCGGCGCGCAAGCCGTCGGGGTCGGGGGCGAAGCCGTCGATTGCGACCAGCGGCTCGCGTTCCGCCCCGATCGCCCGGACGTCGATCGCGGCCCGGCCCACCGCGCCCGCTCAGGCCGCGCGCGCGCGCGGCGCGCCGCAATATTGCTCTACGTAGGCGGCGTGCTCGGGTAGCTTGGCGACCGTGCGCGCGACCTGGTCACGCAAGCCCGCCAGCAGGCGCGCGAGCTCTTCGTCCCCTGGCTTCTCGGCGATTGGATGATGCGCGCGCGGGGTGATCCCCTGCCCCATCATCACCTGCACCCAGCTGTTCTCGGCGAACAGCTCCTCGTTGCGGCGGAACACGCGCCCCGTTTCGCGGAACAGCTCGATCTTCTGCCGGAGCGTGTCGGGGATCGCCATGGCGGCGCACTGCCGCCAGAACGGGCTGTCGCGGCGCTCTGTCACGCAGTAATGGAGGATCAAGAAGTCGCGAATCTGCAGCATGTCTTGGAACTGCTGGTCGTTGAACTCGGCGATGTCCCGCTCGCTGATCTCCGCCATCGGCATCATCCGGATCAGCCGCAGCACCGCGCGCTGGATCAGGTGGATGCTAGTCGACTCCAGTGGCTCCATGAAGCCGCCCGACAGGCCCACGGCCACGCAGTTGCGGTGCCACTGCCGCCGCCGCGCGCCCGTGGTGAAGCGGATGAAGTTAGGCTCGACCAGAGTCCGCCCCTCGATGTTGCCGAGCAGCCGTTCGAGCGCCGTGTCCTTGTCGAGGTAGCGGCTGCAGTACACGATGCCGTTGCCTGTGCGGTGCTGGAGCGGGATGCGCCATTGCCAGCCCGCGTCGTGCGCCATGGCGCGAGTGTAGGGCACGGCGGGGCGGACGTTCTCCGTCTGGATCGCGATCGCGCCGTCGCACGGCAGCCAATGCGTCCAGTCGTCGTAGCCGGCGTGAAGCGCGCCTTCGATCAACAGCGCGCGGAAGCCGGTGCAGTCGAGGAACAGCTCGCCCTCGACGCGCGCGCCGCCCTCCAGCACGAGCGCGGCAATGTCGCCGCTCTCCCCGTCGAGTTCGACGCGCGCGATCTTGCCTTCGACGCGCTCGGTCCCGTCGGCTTCCGCCATGGTCCGGAGGAAGCGCGCGTAGAGCCCCGAGTCGAGCTGGTAGGCGTAGTTCATGCCGTCGTCGGGCAGGTGCGCGAAGCGGCCGCGGAGCGCTGCGACCAGCTCCAGGCAGTAATCGTCGTAAGGCTGCTCGTGTCCCTTGCCGAGCCCGCGCAGCCAGAAGTGCTGGAACCCCGCCGCCCAATGGTCCTTCCCCGTCAGGCCGAAGGAATGGAAATAGCGGTGCCCCCGCTCGCGCCAGTCGTCGAACAGGATGCCGAGCTTGAACGTCGCCTGGGTGGCGCGCATGAACTCGGCCTCGTTGATGCCGAGCAAGCGGTTGTATGTGACGAGCGGCGGGATGGTGGACTCGCCCACCCCGATTGTCCCGATCGCGTCCGACTCCACCAAGGTGACGTTCGTCGCGCGCCCCATGGTCCGCGCGATCGCCGCCGCCGCCATCCAGCCCGCCGTGCCGCCGCCGGCGATCACCACGCGGCGCGGATGCCCCACAACGTTCCTCATCGGCTCAACGCCCTCAAGAGATAGGCCCGGATGCGCCCGGCGGTGTCGGGGGTAAGGGGCGCGAGCACGCCGCGCGCGGCGGCCGGGATGTGCGCCGCCGCCGCTTCGACGTCGTCGAACACATAATAGTCGAACATCTCGCGCCAGTGGCGCTTCTGGTCCGCCGGCAGGTCGCGGATCGCCAGCATGGCATGGGTCAACGCGTCGCCCGGCTGGCCGAGGAAGCGCGGCGTTTCGCGCCACCAATAGTTCACGAGCACGTTGAACGGAGCGAGCCCCTCGACGTGGTGCCACCAGAGCGCGGGGACGAAGAGCGCGTCGCCCGCCTCCAGCTCCGCCACCTGCGCGTGGGCGAGCGCCTCGCGGAAGCGCGGATGGGCGGCGAAGTCGGGCCGGTGGAAGTCGACCATGCTCACTGCGCGCCCCGCAGGCGTGTTGTCGACGGGCCCGAGGTAAAGGTTGGGGAACTGCTCGCGCGGGAACAGGGTAAAGCGCCGCCGGCCCACCGCGACGCAGGCGAGGTTGTGCGGCACGTCGTTGTGCGCGGCAATCCGCGTGCGCGTGCCGATCCAGATGCTAGCGAGCGGGTCGCGGTCGCCCAGGTCGACGTGGTTCGCCTCGTGCAGCCCGACGAAGAAGTTCCGCACGTCGACGGAGGCGAGGTAGACGGCGGGAGCGTCCGGGTCGCCTTCGAGCGCGTCGACCTTTGCGAAGATCTCCGGCAGCTTGGCGCGCATGGTGCGGAAGTTCACGGCCATCGCGTCGTCGTAGAAGAAGCGCCCGCCGCTCCCGGGCTCGCCGACCGAGACGGTGAAGGGCAGGTCGCGCGCCAGGCGGAGGAGGTAGGCGCGCGCGTCCCGCGACGAGGTGCGGCCGGCCGCCACCAGCGGCCAGTCCTTCACCAGCCCCCGGACGACGAACGGCCGCGCCGCGCCGCGGAGCCGCGCGTGTAGTTCCGCCGGGCCGGCGACCGCGGCCTCCGGCACGGGCGGCAGCGCGCGCAGGACGCCGGGATCCGCCTCAGCCACCAACCGTTCCGCGGTTCTTGCGCGCGATCAGCGCGGCCAGGTTAGCCAACGAGGCGAGCGCCATGAAGAGCGGCATGAGATGACCCTGGGCGTGGAGCTCGCCCAAGGCCGCGGCGTCCAGCGCGCGGAGCCGCTCCTCGTCGACGACGTGGAAGCCGACTAGCCGGTTGGTCGAACCGTCGGCGAGCGTCACCTCCAGCGTCAGCGGCTCGAGCAGCTGGTGGCGGCGGAGCGCGGCGAAGAAGGCGCCGGACGCGCGGTACGCCTCGTCGAGTTCGCCGAGCTGCTCGGCGACCCGCTCGAGAAAAGGCGTCGGCCGCCCCGTTTCGTCGAACAAGCGCACGCCTTCATCGCAGCCGATCCGCGGCGAAGCCATGTCGACGTGGACCTGCGCGTCGCCCGCGCCGCTCGCCGGCCGGCCGATCAGGAACGGCTGGACGTCGATCGCCAGCGGACGGTAGCGCGCGTCCCAGCGCCCATTCTCGAGAAACAGATTCTCGCCCGGCTCGAAGCCGAACAAGGCGAGCGCCGCGAACTCGTCGCTACCGGGCGTCCGGCGGAACAGGATCGGGTATTCGTTCTGGGCGCGGCGGAACTCGTCGGGCATGACCAGCGCAGTCATCACCGCGTCGCCGAGCGCCGCGTTCCGGTCGGTGCGAACGCGCAGCTCGCGATGCGCCTCGGTGGTGAGGATCGCGTGGGCGGTCATCGTGCGAGTCCCAGCGCCGCCGGCGCGCGCTCGGCGCGCAAGGCGTCGAGGTAGGCGCGGTTGGTGGGCAGCCCAGCGGCGAGCGCGCGGCCGCGCCGCTCGACCTCCGCCAGCGCCGCGACCGCGCCGCGTCCTTCCGCCCGGACCGGGCCGGCGCCGGGCGCCGCGCCGCCCATGCCGTAGAGCACATATTGGTGGCTCGCCGCCGGGAACACCTCGTCCGTTCGGGGCAAGTCGGCGCGGAGCGGCGGCCGGTCCTGCCAAAGCGCGAGCAGGTCGCGGAGCCGCGCCGGAACGGTGTCGGGCGCACGGTGGGCGCGCCAATAGGGCTCGTCGCGCGCGCTCAGGACGTAGTGGAGCTTCAGGAACTCGACGATCCGGTCCCAGCGGTAGCGGAACAGCTCATTGAACCGCGCCGCGCGGACGTCCATCCCCGCGCGCGTGGGCGGGAAATCGTCGAGCAGCGCGTCGAGCGACAGCTCGATCAGCACAATCGCGGACGCCTCCAGCGGTTCGAGGAAGCCCGCCGACAGACCGACCGCGAGGCAGTTGCCGACCCAGAATCGCTCGCGATGGCCCGAGCGGAAGGTCAGGCGGCGCGGGGTCAGGCGGTCGAAGTCCGTCCCCGGCGCGGTGCTCCGGAGGTAGGCGCGGAGCGCGTCCGCCGCTTGGTCGTCGCTCATGAAGGCGGAAGCGTAGACGCAGCCCACGCCCCGCCGCGTCGGCAAGCCGATGTCCCACAGCCAGCCGGCGGCGTGAGCGGTAGCGACGGTCTGGGACGCCACCGGCGAGCCGGGCGCGACCGGCGCCTGCACGGCGAGCGCGCGGTCATTGGGCAGCGCGTCGCTCCGGTCAACGAACGGCACGTTGAATCCGGCCCCGATCAGCAGCGCCGTGTGGCCCGTGCAGTCGATGAACAAGTCGCCGGCGATCGCCCCGCGGTCGCGCGTGCGCACCGCCGCCACGTCGCCGTTCGCCGCCCGCTCGACCCCGACGACATGGTCGCGCAGGTGGCGGACGCCCAGCCGCGACGCGCCGTGCGCCGCGAGCAGCGTGGCGAACTTGCCCGCGTCCAGGTGGTAGCCGTAGTTGAGCGCGCCCGCGTAGTCCGGCATCGCCCGCTGCCGGGGCGCGAGGTCGAGCCGGCACGCGCGCGGCTGCGGGCATACGGCGTCGGCGAAGGGGCGTCCGTCCGCCGCCGCGTTCCAGGCAGCGACCAGGTCGCGCGGGTCGGCGTCCGTGGGCGGAACGAAGGGGTGATGATAGGCCTCGCCCGCGCGCCCGGTCCGCCAGCCGTCGAAGCGCGTCCCTTGCTTGAACGACGCGTCGCAGCCGAGGAGGAAGTCGGCTTCGGCGAGGCCGATGCGCTCGAGCGTGCGGCGCATGGTGGGCCAGGTGCCCTCGCCCACGCCGATCGTCGGCACGTCGGGCGATTCGATCAGCGCGACCTCCAGCGGCCGCGCCGCCGCCGGGTCGGCGCGCGCGGCGATGAGGCAGGCGGCGAGCCAGCCGGCGGTCCCTCCGCCGACGATCACCACCCGGCCCACCGCCCCGTCCACCCTGCTCTCCTCCGACGCTTCGGCCAGCATCGCGGGCGCGCGGTCGATCCGCAAGCTCAGAAGGTGAAGCGGAGGCCCGCCGAGTAGCGCGGGTCGCCCGGCGAGGCGAAGAATACGTTGTTGTCCGACCGCCGGTGCCCGCGCCGGCTTTCGCCGGTGAGGTTGATTACCTCCACGAACCCCGCGAGGCCGCCGCCGAATTCGAGGCTCGCGCTGGCGTCGAACTGGCCATAAGCCTCGACGTAGAAGGGGTTGGGCCCCGACCCCGCCAGGAACTCGTCGCGGTAGTTGTAGGCGACGCGCGCCTGGAGCCCGTTCTTGTCGTAGAAGGCGACCGCGTTGGCGCTGTCGCTGAGGCCGTCCAGCGCGAACTGCGACACGCTCGCCGGCAGCGTGTTGTCGTAGCGCACGTCGCCGTTGACGATGGTGTAGTTCAGGATGACGCCGAAGCCGGTCTCCCCAAACGTATGCTGGATCGCGAACTCGAAGCCGTTGAGATTGGCGGTCTGATCGCTGTTGGTCGGCGTCGTAATTTCGAAGGTGAGCGGCCGGTCCTGCGGCGTGCCGAAAATCTGGCCGGTGGCGAAGGTCACGCCGTTGACCACCGTTGATCCCGTGATGCGACTTGAATCGGGGAAGTTGCGCAGGATGAAGTCGCGCAGCGCCACGCCGGGCGCGGCCGCCCCCAGGGCAGCGCGCGCGGCGTCCGCGCGCGGGCCGAAGGCGGGATTGAACAGGGTGACGCCCTCGGCGCCCACCCGGGTAGTCGAGATGAAGTTCTCAACGTCCTTGTTGAAGAAGCCCACCGAAAGGTAGCTGTCGCGTTTGTAGTACCACTCGGCGGACAGGTCGATGTTCTTGGATTTGAAGGGGATCAGCCCCGGGTTGCCCCGAGCGCCGAAGCCGCCGCCGACGCGGAACAAGGGATCGATCGTCTGCCCGCCCTGGAGCAGGTCGTAGGGCGCGCGGGTGATAGTGTGGCTGTAGGAGGCGCGCAGCTTGACGTTGTCGAGCAGTTCGATGTCGAAGTCGACTGAGGGCAGGAGATTGCGGTACTTGCCTTGAAACGAGGTAAAAGCGCTGCCGCCGCCGAAGATGACGCTGAACTCATTGTCCGACACCTGCGCCGTGCCGGTCGGGACCGGCACCAGCGCCGCCGAGTCCACCTTGGTGAACTCGTAGCGTAGGCCCGCGATGAGGTTCACCGGGCGCGAGAACAGGTTGAAGCCGTTGCCGAACTGCACGAACGGCGCGATGATCTCTTCCTTGATCCGCCGGTCGGTCGTGAAGTCGGCGAGGCAGTTCCCGTCGCCGCCGCAGATGCCCGTCAGGTCGTCGAGGAAATCCACCAGCGTGGGTACGTCGAAGGTAAAGAAGCTCGGGATGATCTGGCTGGCCCCGCTGACGCCCTTGAACTTGTCAGGCAGCGTTTGCAGCGCGAAGAAATCGTCGGGCACCTGCTCGGGCGTCGATGATCCGCTCCAGGTGTCGTTCTGGAGGGTGCCGAAGGCCGAACGGATTCGGTTCTCCGTGTAAGCGATGCCGAAATCCAAACTCGTCAGGAACCCGCCCTCGCCCTCCTCCGGCTCGTAACGGCCGCGCAGCTGGATCTGATCGACCTCGTCCCGGAAATAAGCGTTGCGGAAGGCGTTGCCCGTGGTCCGGATGTTGGCGGCGTTCAGCGCGTCGACGCCCGGGTGCATCTGGTAGGACAGGATCGGCAGGCCCTTGTCGTCGAAAGCGATCGACTGGCTCGCCACCCCGAACACGGCGTTGCCGAACGACATGCTGCTGCCGAACCGGTTGGTCGGCTTGGCCTCGGCGAAAGAGCTGTGCGCGTCGATGGTGAGCGACACGTCGCTGTCCTCGGGCGCCCAGGTCAGGTTGGCGCCCCGGATGTGCGTCTCCGTCCGGCTGGCGGTCAGCCCGCCGCTGTAGGAGAGATCCTTGTTCTCCGCGCGCCCGAACCGTTCCGAATAGAAGACGGGACCCGCGACGGGGCCGTCCGTCCACGCGCTGGACGTGTCGTTGTGGTTGAACCAGATGCCGACGTTGCTGTTGCGGTTCTCCACCTCATTGCGCGCGTAGAGATAGTCGAAGGTGGCGGTCAGGCTGTCGCTCGGCCGCCATTGCAGCACGAGCTGCCCGTTGATGCGCTCGCGGTCGATGTCGTTGAGGTCGTAGGACGCGTTCTGCGGGACTTCGTAGACGTCCGTCGCGTCCGGCCGGTTGGTGATGTTCGCGAAACGCGGATCGCCGGGCTGCGCGAGCGAGCCCCAGTTGTTCTCCGACCCCAGGTAGCCGTCGCGATAGCCGACGTTGGCGACGTTGGTGCTCGCCTTGCGGCGCGCGTAAACGCCCGAGAACAGGGCGCCGAACTGGTCGTCGTCGCCGAAGGTGGCGCTCAAGATGCCCGACACCTCGGGCGTGATCGAGTCGCCGCCGTTCTCCGACGTGTCCAGCACGCCCTTGGCGGCGACGCTGCCGCGGAAGCCCGGCCGATCGAGCGGGCGCGGCGTGCGGATGTTAATGGTCGCGCCGATGCCGCCGGACGGCACGGACGCGCGGCCGGTCTTGTAGACCTCCACGGCCGCGATACCCTCGGCCGCCAGGTTGGCGAAATCGAAGGAGCGGGTGGACGGCGGGGCGTCCCCGCCCGCGAGGAACGCGGTCGGCGTCTGGCGCCCGTTGACGACGACCAGATTGAATTGCGGACCGAAGCCGCGAACGGTGACGGTGGAGCCTTCGCCGTTGGCGCGGTCGATGGAGACGCCCGTGATGCGCTGCAGCGACTCGGCGAGGTTGGTGTCGGGGAACTTGCCGATGTCCTCGGCCGAGATCGCGTCCACCACGCCCTGCGCGTTGCGCTTGATGTCCACCGACTCGCGCAAGGAGGCGCGAATGCCGGTGACGACGATCTCGTCGGCCGGCTCCGTGCCGGTCGGCGCGGGCTGGTCGGGCGTTTCCGACGGTCCCGGATTGCCTACGGTGCTCGCAGCGTCGGGCGCGTCCTGCGCCGCCGCCGCGCCCGGCACGGCCGCGATGGCCAGCGCCGAAGCGCTGATCGACAGCCGACAAAGCAAAGAAGCCCCTGCGCGCATTCGTTCCTCCCCGGCGGCGCGATGTAACCTCGCGCGCTATTGGGAACGTTCACTCCGCCGCTTCCACCCCGCTGTCAAGCCACCCCCGTAACGACGCGGCGCGATGTTGCGGCCGGGCAACGGCCGCTGCGGGCCGGTTCACCGGTCGGCGCCGCGCCAATGCCGGACGTAGTCCACCGTCATTGCCTGGGGGAACGCCGCGTCGTCGATGCCGCGCTGGCCGCCCCAGTCGCCGCCCACCGCGACGTTGAGGATCAGCTGGTAGGGCCGCGTGAACGGCCACGCCGCCGCACCGCCCGGTTGATCGTTCCTGACCTGGAAAAAGGCGCGGTCGTCGATCCCGACCGTGATCGCGTCCGGTCGCCAGTCGAGCTGATAGCGGTGGAACGCGGCGCAGCTCGTCGGCACCCGCCGGCGCGCGCCGCGCTGGGTTCCCTTGCCGTGGTTGAACGCGCCCGAATGCACGGTGGCGTGGATCACGCGGGGGTCCCAGCCCACCATCTCCATGACATCGATTTCGCCCGCGTCCGGCCACTTGCCCTCCGCGGGCAGCAGCCAGATCGCCGGCCAGATGCCGCGCCCGCACGGCAGCTTCGCCCGCACCTCGTAGAAGCCGTAGCCGAGCGCCCGCCGGCTCGCCAGCCGCGCGGAAGTATAGGCCTGCCCGCCGCCGTCCGCGAAGCGCGGTGGCCGCGCCGCCTCCCGCCGTGCCTCGATCACGAGCGCGCCAGCCTCCACCCGCGCGTTCTCCGGCCGGTTGGCGGCGTAATATTGCTTCTCGTTATTGTGCCAGCCCTGCCGGTTGCGCGCTGTGTCGAAGCGCCACGTCCGCCCGTCGACGCCGCGCCCGCCGAACTCGTCGGCGAAGCTCGGCCGTCCCGCCGGCGCGGCCATAGGCGCGTCGTGGCCGTGATCGGTCGCGCCGAGCGAGGCGGCTTGGGCGAGGAGCAGCAGCTTCAGCACCGTTCGTTCTCCGGCTTCAAGGGACGGGGTAGCGGATAAGCGTTTGCCGGATCGCGCCCGGCCGCGCCGCGTCGCCCGCCTCGTTGACGAGGCGCGCGATCGTGCCCTTGCCGCCGCCGAGCGACACGGTGGTGACGTGCTCGAAGCGGACGTTCGGCGCGCGGGGAGCCTCCACGGCGCTGTCGAGCACGATGCTCGGGTCGTGGGGGAAGAAGGCGTAAACGCCCATGCCGATCGCCCGGTGGTCGCGGACGTGGTCGGCGACCTTGTAGGCCGCCCAGCCGCGCGTCGTCCCCGCCATCCACGCCGCCTGGTTCGGCGGGTCGTAGGGCAGCTCGTTTTGGTAGAAGAAGGTCCGGCCGCGCTCGCCGTTCCACAAGGTCTGGTAGCGGCGGAAATGCTCCACGAAGAGCGCCAGCATCGTCACGTCGTCACCGTTCACCACCAGCCCCCGGTCGCCCGGGCTTTCGTCCCAGCCGACGTAGACGCGGCCCGCGTCGCGGTCGCCATGGTCGGCGCGCCAGATCCATAGGTGGTCGCCGATCGCGCCGCGGCTGTTGATCTCCAGACAGGTGCCCGCCTTGCCCACAGCCGCCCCGCCGACGCGGAAGAAAATGTCGGACAGCACGATCGGGTCGGCGCGGTGGTCGGCCCGCGCGCCGCGCGGGCCGACGCGCATCAGCACGTCGGACAGCACCGGGCCCGCGTCGATCATCAGCCCGGCAATCCGCACTCCCGGCACGTCCGCTACCTCCAGCGCCGCCCCGCCCCGCTCCGCGACCAGGGTCGCCAGCCCCAACCCCAGCACCACTGTCCCCGGCCGCGCCACGCGGATCGGCTCGGGCAGCCGGTACACACCCGGTGTGAGCAGCAGGTGGCGTCCGCGGGCGAGCGCCGCGTTGATCTCCGCCACGGGCGCCTCCGGCCGCGCCACGAGAAAGCGCGACAAGGGCAGCGCCCGGCCCGGCGTGCGCCCGTTCACCCAGCTTACCCCGCGCGCGTCGCGCCGGATGGCGGGCACCAGCACGCGCCAGCCGCCCGCTTCGTCGACGAACAGGAACGGCTTCTCGGGCGCGGCCGGCACGCTCGGCAGGGAGGTATGCGGCGGCGCGGGGAAGGACATGGGCGGCGCGCCGTCCACGCCCATGAACATCATGTTCCAGTTCGCGCCTTCCCACCCGCCCAGCGCGCTCGTCCGCGTGAACCACTGCTGCTGTGAGCCGGAGCGCACCGCGCCGTCCACCCGGCAGTCGGCCATGAACCCGCCGCTCGACCAGCCGCCGTCGTCTAGGATCAGGTCGCCCCGCACGTGCATCCGCCGGTAGGGCGCGGCCTGGCTCACCGCCCAGCGGTTCGCGCCGCCTGGCGGGCGGACCTCCAGGTTCTCCGCCCCGCGCCAGAAGTTCACCAAGGCCATGCCGTTATTCCAGTCCGCCTCGCAGCGCACCTGACCGTCGATCGTCGCGTCGCCCGGCCGCGCGCCGAGGCCCAGCACCTGGGTGAAGAAGCCGACGTTGACGTCCGCGCGGTAGCGCCCGGGCTTGAATAACACCGCAAAGCGCCGGTCGGTGAAGTGAGCGCGCTCCTGTTGGCGGAAGATCCCGTCCAGCCGCGCCTGCATCTCCTCGCGCGGCGTGGACGGGTCGAAGACGACGACGTTCGGCCCGAGGTCCGGGTCGTGCAATCCGCGGCGCGCGGCGCGGACCGCCGGGCCCAGCGCCGCGCCGGCTCCCACCGCCGCGAGGCCCGCCAGCACCGCCCGCCGGGTGTCCGCCATCGCCATCTCCTGTGATCGTTCCCAACGAACGGCTACCGTGCCCGCTCGCCGCGCTCAACCCGCCCCGCTTGCCACCCCCGCCGCTTCGGTGGCACGGGCGGCCCCGAACGGAGAGCCCATGAACCCACGCCGCCGCACCGTGACCATCAAGCACGTCGCAGCCGAGGCGGGGGTATCGCTGCAGACCGTGTCGCGCGTCATCAACAACGAGCCCAACGTCCGCGACGCGGTGAAGGCGCGCGTGCAGGACGTCGTCGCCCGGCTCGGCTACGTCCCCAACCTCGCCGCGCGGCGCATGGGCGGATCGCGCTCCTTTCTCCTGCTCGCGCTCAACGACCGCGACCGCACCATTGAAGGCTGGCGGCTGGGCGAGGGCGACGACTGGGTCGACCAGATGATGCTCGGCGGCATGGTGAAGTGCGCCGAGCACGGCTACCGCATGCTGGTCGAACTGGTCGACACCCACGCCGCTCACGTCGAGCGCGAGATCGCCGCGGCCCTATCCGCCCTCCACCCGGACGGCGTGATCCTGACCCCGCCGCATTCGGACAACCCGGTGATCACCGGCTTGCTCGGCGCGCGGGGCGTGCCGTTCGCGCGGATCGGCTCGGTCGCGGACGGCGCGGGCTTCGCCGTCGCGATGGATGACCGCCGGGCGGCGGAGGTCGCGGCCGAACACCTGCTCGCGCTTGGCCACCGGCGCGTCGGCTTCATCACGGGCAGCGACGACTACGCGCTGAGCGCCGCGCGGCTCGACGGCTACCTCCGGGCGCTCCACGCGGCGGGGCTCGGGGATGACCCTTCCTTGGTGGGGCGCGGCGATTTCAGCTTCGCTTCCGGCCGCGCCGCGACCAAGGCGCTGCTCGCGCTCGACGACCCGCCGACCGCCATCGTCGCCAGCAGCGACCAGATGGCGCTCGCCGCGCTGCACGTCGCGCGCGAGCGCGCGCTGCGGGTGCCGGAGGATCTTTCGGTCATCAGCTTCGACGATACCCCAGTCGTGCGCTTCGGCGTGCCGCCGCTCACCGCGATCAAGCAACCCATCGCCGCCATGGCGGCGCACGCCGCCGAACGGCTGATCCGCGCCGCGTCGGGCGAGGCGGAGCCCGGCCCCGAGCGCAGCATCCTGCCGTTCGATCTGGTGGTGCGCGCCTCCACCGCCGAGCCTCGTGAGGACTGACCGGGCGGAGGCCCGCTTCCTGTTCCTGTACGCGCTCGCCAACGCGGGCGGGGTCGCCGCCTTTCTGCCGCTTCTCACGCTGCTGCTGCCGACGAAGATGGCGGCCGCGGCCGGCGACGCTCGGGTCGAGTGGCTCGCCGTCGCCACCTTCGCCGGCGCGCTGTCCGCGAGCCTTGCCAACGTCGGCTGGGGCTGGGCAAGCGACCAACGCGGCGGCCGGCGCCCCTGGGTCGCCGCCGGGCTGGTCCTCACGCTGGCAAGTTACGGCCTGATCTACGCGGCGCGCACGCCCCCCGCGATCGTCGGCGCGGTGGTCCTCTATCAGGCGGCGCTCAACATGATGCTCGCCCCGCTCGCCGCCTGGGCGGCCGACGCCGTGCCCGACGCGCGCAAGGGCCTGCTCGGCGGCCTGCTCGGCTTGGGCCAGCCGATCGCCGCGCTGGTCGGCGTGGTCGTGACCTTGCCGTTCCTGCGCACCCCGGCCGCCCAGCTCGCCGCCGTCTGCCTGGCGGTCGCCGCGCTGGTCCTGCCGCTCCTACTGTTCGGGGCGCGGCGCGCGCCCGCAGCGCCGGCCGCGGC
>CADCVW010000036.1 GCA_902806235.1 uncultured Sphingomonadaceae bacterium
GGCGGCTTTCCCACGAGCTGGAGCCCCGAGGTCAGGGTCGGGGCGGCGGGTGCAGGCTCACCAGCGCCCGACTTGCCCCCGCACAGTGCTCGGGTGCAGCGCTAAGTCCAGTTAGAAGGCGAGCGCTCCGCGGCGCACTAGGGCAAGTTGTCAAAAGTGGTGGAAAGCAGAACGACCGCTTTCGAGCGAGCGGCAGGCGATTACGGACGTCCGTTCAGCTGGGTCGCAGCGGCAATTGTGCGCCCAGTTGCAGACTTGGGAACGCACGCGCGCTGCCTGAAAGCGGACGCTCATCCGTCTTCTGGAGCTTCGCCATCACGCAAAAGCAGGTCAGAGTAGCTAAAAATGCTTCAACTCTTAATTTGTCCGATCATTCCGACTACGGCATCTGCTTCATTCATCCGACGGGGTCCGCAGCTCGTGCGACGCATATCTGGTTGCGGCTGCGCGCTCCGAACGACGCGCCGTCGAAATCGCCGAAGCGCAGGTCGAGCCGCAGGCCTGAGCTGGCGAGCAGGTCGGGAAGCTCGTCGGCGAAGAAGATCCGGAGTCGCAGCGGCTCCAGCTCGACCTCCGGGCCGTCCGCCTGGCGCACCCGCCAGCGGACTTCGCGCACCCGGGTCAGCGGATCGAAGGTGGCGCGTTCGTAAACGCGGAAGCCCGCGGCGGAATGCCCGCGCCGCAATCGGTCGGCAGGCGGCCGAGACAGGATCCGACGATCGGGGTTCATGACGTCGAACGCAAACTGTCCGCCCGGCAACAGGTGTCGCCGAACGCCCGTCAGGCACGCATGCAGCATCTCGGGCGTGGTCATGTGGGCCAGCGAGTTGCCGGTGATCATGATCAGGTCGAAGCGGTCTGGCAGGTCGAGCGCAGTCACGTCGCCCTGCACCCAGCGGACCCGTGCGCCGACCGCTTGCGCCTTCCGGCACGCGACGTCGAGCATCGCGGACGAGATATCCAAGCCTGTGACTTCCGTCCCAGCGAGAGCGAGCGGAACCGTCAGTCGGCCTGTGCCGCAGGCGAGTTCCAGGACGGGGCCCCGCGTCTCGGCAGCAAGGCGGCCGTAAAAGCGACTACAAGGACCGGGGGGAACTGCCCGATCGTAGAGGTGGGGTAGGTCGTAGAGAGAAGGCAGCGTTTCCATGTCGTGCTCCGCGCGGGCGCACCTTGCGGGCGCTCCGATCCTGCAACAGCAATGCTGTGCTGGTTCAAGACGGCTCGACATACAATCAGCACGGTCAACCGTGGCCGATCATGCTGAGGCACGGCCGACCTTCGGCGGCCGTACGGTAGAGCTGATACGGGCGTGTGAGGTTGGCTCCTTCAAGCGGCCGCTTCGACCGGCGGCGAGAATTGTGCCTCGCCGGTCACCCGCTCCACCGCGAGGCCGGCGGTCAGGCCGTGCACCACGGTGGACAGGAGGATGGTGAAGGCGATCGTGGCCCACAGCTCCGGCTCGTCCACGAGCTCAATATGGTGACCGGCGTAGGCCAGGTAGTAGATAGAGCCGATGCCGCGCACGCCGTAGAAGGCTACCACGATCCGCTCGCGGGTCTTGAGCGTGGTCGACGCGAGCGAGCCCCAGGCGATCAGCGGGCGCACCACGAAGACCAGCCCGAGACCGATCATCGCGTGGCTCCAGTCGAAGTACGGCCAGAGCGCCGGGATCGCTGCGCCCAGGCCGACGAGGATAACGGCGGTGAGCGCATGCTCCAGAGACTCCGAAAAGTCGTGTAGCCGCTTGTGGAACTCGTGGTGCGCCTCCGACCGCCGCAGGGTGAAGCCGGACACGAAGGCGGCGATGAAGCCGTATCCTTCCAGGAGCTCGGTGACGCCGTAGGCGAACAACACGCCGGCGAGCGCGATCACCCCTGACTGCGTCTTCGACAGCGCGTTCTCGCGCGGCCAGTCGAACAGCAGGCGGCCGAGCAGCCAGCCGACTGCGATGCCAGAGCCGATGCCCATCGCCACGCGGTAGAGAACGTCGCGCGCCACCCACTCGCCGACCAGGCCGAGGCTCAATCCGCCCGCTGTTGCGATCGCGATGCCGAGGTGGACGAAGGGAAAGGCGAGCCCGTCGTTCAGGCCGGCCTCGGTGGTCAGCGTATAGCGCACTGGGTGCTCGCCGCCCTCCAGCGGCGGGCCGACCTGCACGTCGCCAGCCAGCACGGGGTCGGTGGGGGCAAGGATCGCGCCCAAGAGGATTCCCCCGGCCAGCGTCATCCCTGCCGTCAGCGACCCGAGCAGCGCCACCGCGCCGATGCACAATGGCATGGCCACCAGCAGCAGCCGGAGCGTGGGCGTCCAGCGCGAACGCTTGGCCAGCCGATCGATGCGCAGGCCCGTCCCGAACAGCCCGACGATCACGCACAACTCGCTGACCAGCTCCCAAGGTCGCGGGACTTCCGTCGGGTCGAGCGCCGCCGGCATGCCCGGGATCCAGGAAAAGGCGAGGAAGCCGGCTCCAATCAGCAAGGCGGACGCCGCCGGCTCGCGACCGGAGATGAAGCGCGGCAGCCAGTAGGCTAGGATGATCGCCGCGCCCATCGCCGCAAGGAGGACGTGGTAGGCTTCGAACTTGAACATTGAGGAGCGCCTTGCGACCGGAGGACCTCGGCTAGACGGGCCAAGAGCGCTTTCGTTCGCAGGAACTCTCGATATTCTCGGTGCCAAGCTCGCGCTACGCGCCGACGTCGAACGTCAGATCAGGAAGCCGACTCCTGCAATGATCGCCGCGGCGATCGCGACCACGCCGCCGCTGAAGATCAGCGCCCTGCGGTCGGCCACGGCGGCAATCTCTGCTTCTCGTTGCTGAATTCGCACCAGCTTGCTTAGAAGATCTAGGTCGGCAAGGGATGCATCGATGTCCTGGCCGGAAGCTTGCCGGATCCAGCCGTTCAGCTCCTCGCGCTCGTTGATCCCGATGCGCGGATAGCGATCGACAATGCCCGCCATCGGCTTGTTCGCTTCCACCATCATCGTTCTCCGCGGGATCAGGTCCACGCCATCTTCCCGGATGGTGCGGCGATGCCACCCTAGGCCGCTTGAGGCTGCGGCATTACTACGGGATTTCCACGCCGCTCCTCTACCGTCCCGGCCGGGGATGACCCGCCGCTACACCGCGAGCTGGCCGCGGATCGCGCCATCCGGAAACTCGCCCGTTTGCACCTGAAGGTGGAAGCTGCCGGGCATGCGGCGAATTTCGTCGCCCAGCGCCCGCGGCGGGGTGAGACAACCCTTCACGTCCGTGCTGCTCGGCGTATTAAAGCTGAGCAACACCGGCCCGTTCGCGCCGGGCTGCCCGCGACGCAGGGCGATGATCGTCGGCCGAGCTATGCCCCGCAGGCTGAAATCGTAGCAGAGGCGGTTGGTACCCTTCACCACCGTGATTTTGGCACGTCCGCTCCCGTCCGGATCGCCGGGCCCGGGGACGACCTGCCCGCCGGTCAGGTTCGCGGTCGCGCTGCCGGCAACGGTGTCGGCAACTCCTTCCTCAACGGTAGCGCAGCCGGTGAGCAGCAACCCGCAAAGGAAGAGCAGAAGGGGAGGACGCATCATAGTTCTCCATGTTGGTGTTAGGTCGTCGCCGACCGTCGCTTCCGGCGACCCCAGCTAGAAGCCGACTACCAAGGTCGCGCGGCTACCGGTATCGAGCGAGTTCAGGGAACGCAGCGGATCGCGTTCGAAACGCAATTCGTAGGACAACCGCAATCGCAGCGGATCGAGCAGTACTGCATCGAGCGAGGTAGTGGCCCGCCCGCTGCGGATTTTCTCCTCGAGGGTAAGGACGCTGTTTTGCTTGAGGTGAAGCGTCGGGCTGATGCGCCAATCCAGATCGAGCGAGGCCCGCCCCGCTAGATTGATCGAGGACGCGGCGGCGACGGTGTCCGTTCGCCGAAACCCTGGCCCGCCCTCCACGTCGAGCCGCAGCTCCGAGCCTTGAGCTAGGGAGTATCCGGCACCGCCGCCCAGCGCGTAGCGGCGGTCGAAGCCTAGAAACGGATCGCGATCATATTGTGCGAAGCCGAACAGGTAGGTGCGCTGGCCCAGAGCACGCCGGGGCTGCCATTCCACTGAGAGCCGCTCGGCCGTCCGCTCGCCATCGCTTTCTTGAACTTCCGCCCTCGCGGTCAAGCGATGCCGCCAAGACACCCCGTCTCGCTCGGCCGAGATCGAGCCGAAGAAGCCGAGACTGTCGACGCTGCCCGTCGAACGCGACGCGCCGATCTCGAAGCTGCCGTCCCAGCGCTGAATGGCCGTGGCTTTCGCCAGCCGCTCGCGGGTCGCTTGCTGCTCCCGCTCACGCCGCGCTGCCGACTCGGCGACAAAGGCGGCCCGCAGATTGTCGATCTCCGCCTCCGCTGCGGGGTGCGCCACCTTTGCGAAGCGCGTGACAGCCTGCACGGCTGCTTCGTCGCCGCTCGAGATTGCCGCTTCGATGACCTTGCGGACCTCGGTTGGTAGGGCCGTCGCTGCTGTGATTAGTTCGACCGCCGGAACAGCCGTCAGGGAGAGTACCATCGTGATCATCGCAGGATAGCGATCCTGAACTGTGAGGGGGGGGCGCCGACCGTCCGCGCCAGACCTTGGCATCATTGAAGTGCTGAGGCACCCTTCAGGCTCGGTACGCGCTGCCGCCCTCGACTTGAGCAGCATTCTCTTCCCTGAGCCGCGCCGCCGCATCGTCATAAAGGAACGGCAGGAACGCGTAGCGGCGTCCGCTCGTCACCCGCGACACGGCGTGCAGCAACGAGCAGGAGAAGACCACCGCCCCGCCCGGCGGCGGCTTAAAGCTCCGGCTTCCGTACTCGGGGAAGTTGACCTCGCCGCCTTTGAAATCGGCGTTCAGATTGATGGACACGGCGAACCGGCGGTGGGCGGTTCCCGCGGTGGTATTGTCGCGGTGCGCCCGAAAGTGGCCGCCGTCCTCCGCCGCGTAGCAGGACACGATGTAGCGCTCCATGCGCGTCACCCGGAGTTGGTGCACTTTAAGGATCTCCGGGACAATGCGTCGCTGCACGCGCGCCTGCAGCCGAGCGATGAGCTCCGGATAGACAATGTCGTAATCCTTGCGAACTTTGTGCTTGCTGTCCTGTACGCCGACCGTCCTGCCGCCAATCTCGCGCATGAAGCCGCTCTCGCGCCCACCGTAGGCCTCATAGAGGTCGATCAGCTCGCGGCACAGTTCGGGCTCGAGGACTTGGGGCAGGAGCAGCACTGGCGCCTGCAGCTCGACGCCGGCGAACCGGTCAGGTCGGGGAAGTTGAGAGAGAAAGGTGAAGAGCGCAGCATGGTCGCTCAACGCGAAGAGCTTCATCACCCTCAACGTCGGATCGAGCACCACCCAGATCCGGCGCAGCGGCACCGGGCCGCTCTCCGCCGCATCCAAGGGCACAGCACCGTACAGGCGGCTCACCCTCCGGTCGAAGTCCCAAAAGTAGCGGACGCCCGGCATGCTCTCGCGCACGCGCCCTTGCATCTGGTCCTGAGGATCAACGGTCACGCCGAAAATGGAGATCCGATCGTCGTCGAAGCAGCGTCGGTTCGCTGCAATCGCTCTGATTACCTCCTGCCCGGCCGCATCCCCGGCGGAGCCGAAAAAGCAGAGCACGAGGTACCGGCCCGCCGCCGTGTCGAACACATAGCGCGGGTTGCTCGTGGACGCCTGCTGGAACCAAGGGGCCGGGTCGCCGGGTGAAAGGTTTCGGTAGGTCGTCGAAGGCCGAGCCGCCTCGCCCGCCAACGGCTGCGCCGCCGAGCGCTCGTTCATGCTGCCCGTCACCGGTTGCGCAGCACGATCCGAAGGTCCCGCGCCGCGCTGCCGGGCGCTTCGCTTGCGTCGGTGATCCTCAGGCGCTTCGGTTCGACGCCCTGCTCGCGGAGCAGCTGCGCTACAGCCGTGCAACGCTGGTCGGTTATCCCGCGTCGTTCGACGACCTCCTCGCTGACACGGTCGCAGGCGATGCGGACGGGAACGAGCGGAAAGGCCGCGAGCACCGAACCGAGTTCGGCCAAGTCGTAGTGACCGAGCGCGCTCACCGTCGCCGAGCCCGGATCGAAGAAGCGGCCCTCGACGACCAAAGGCTCGCCCCTCGCCGCGCCCGACGTCAGCCGGTGATAGGCGGCCAGGGCCGGCGCGTCGTCCGCGATCTTGAGCGGCTGGCCGTTCGGCAGGATCACGACCTCCTCGCCTTCAGCGGGCCGCCACTCCGCTGTGAACTCGTTGGAACGCGTGTCTGAGCCTCTCAAGCCCGCTCCGCCGATTTGGCTCAAGCCGAGGCCGGCCACTGCTCCGGCCGCGACGATCCAGAGATAGCGACGCAGCCTGCCCGGCCGCCGGCCGAGCACGCTGGGGCCGTCGTACGTCAGGCGAGAACCGAACGGTTCACGCCCGCGCGCTTCCATCAACCAAGCGATTTGTTCACCCATGTCCGCTCCGCCACCGTGCGATGGCGCAACCCGGCCGCCATCTCGATCGCACGGGTCCTAGCAAACGGCGATGCGCGGAGTTCGCACGGCTTTCCTATGGGCGGCCGACGGTCACCCCAGCGCTAACCGGTAACCCACTCCGGGCTCGGTGAGCAGGATCTCGGGTTCGCTTGCATCGTCTTCCAGCTTCTGCCGCAGCAGCGCCATGTAGCTGCGCAGGTACTGTGGGTCGGTCGCCGGGTCGCCCCAGGCGGCCAGCAGCAGCCGCCGATGGGTGACGACCTGCCCGGCGTGCTCGGCGAGCGTGCGGAGCAGCTCATACTCCTTGGGCGAGAGCTTCACCTCGTCGCCCATGATCCGCACGGTGCGGGTAGCGAAGTCGACGCTCAGCTTGTCCGTCTTGAGGCTCGCGGCTGCGGCCGCCGACGGCAGCCGCCGTTGCGCGGCGCGGATGCGGGCGAGCAGCTCGTCGATCACGAACGGCTTGTTGACGTAGTCGTCCGCACCCTCGTCCAGCGCGGCGACCTTTTCCGCCTCCTGATGCCGGGCGGAGATCACGATCACCGCAGTCTCGCCGCCGCCGCGCAGCTTGGTGATGATGTCCTTGCCGTCCGCGTCCGGCAGGCCGAGGTCGAGCAGCACGATGTCGACCGGCTCGCGGAGGGCGACGCGCACCGCCTCCGCGGCGCTCGCCGCCAGGAAGACCTCCGCGCCCCTGGCGCGCAGCACCGGCTCTAGCACCCGGGCGATGGCGGGCTCGTCGTCCACGACGAGCACCCGAAGGCTCTTGGTCATTTCTCTCCGTCCTTCGCGATGGGCAAGCTGATCGCCACCTCGGTTCCGCCCTGGGTTCCAAGCGGGCTCCGCGCGACGATCCCGCCGCCGAACGCCTCCACGAAACCCTTGGCGATCGACAGGCCCAGGCCGCTCCCCTCGCGCCCGGCGGAGCTCGCCGACCGCGTGAAGCGCTCGAACACGCGCTGGAGGTCGGCGGGCGGGATGCCCGGACCCTCGTCGCGGACGCAGATCACCGCGGCGCCGCCCTCGGCCGCGGCGCGGACGGAAACGGCGCTGCGCGCCGGACTGTACAGGGCGGCGTTTTCCAGAACGTTGTGGAACACCTGCTCCAGCATCACCGGATCCGCCCGCACGAGCAGCGGCCCGGGCCCGAGCTCCTTGCGGAACTCATGCTCGGGGGACGCCTGGCGCACCCGGGCGAGCACCGCGCCCAGCGCTTCCGCGGCATCGACGACGCTGAACTGCTCGACATCCAGCCCTCCCTGCAGGCGCGCCAGGCCGAGCAGCTTCTCCGTGTAACGATTGAGGCGGTCGCCTTGCTCGCCGATGGTCCGCAAGAGGTCCGTCCGGACAGGGGGGTCGAGGTCTTCCCAGAAGCTCAGCAGGCTGCTCGCGGAGGCGCTGATCGCGGCGAGCGGCGTGCGCATGTCGTGCGACACGGACGACAGCAGGGTCGTCTTCAATTCTTCCGACCGCTTCACCAGCTCGGCCTCTGATACCCGCTCGAGCAGCAAGCAACGGCCGAGCGCGATGCTGACAAGGTTGACGAAGGCGTCCAACTCCGGCCGGCGCTCCGGCGCTTCCAAGGCCGCGGCGGACTGGAGGACGAGCACACCGACGTGCTCGTCGGCGGTGGCAAGGCGCAGCGCGAGCGCCGCTCCCCGCCGCAGCGCGGGCTCGTCCGAGCCGTGCAATTCCGCGGCGAGATCGGCGAAGGCGGTAGTCGTGACGGGGGTCAGGCCATGGCTGCTCCGCAACGTATATAGCTCGTGGCTGGCCTCCAGCACCGCGTCGGCGTACTCCGCGACGGCCAGACTGATCGCCGCTGGGTCCGCCGCGGCTTGCAGGCGCTCGCTCACCTCGAATAGCGCCCCGAGCCGCCGACGCGCCGCTTCCGCCTCGCGCGCCCGGTCGTTCAGTCGCCCGGCTAGAAGCCCGGAGGTCAGGGCGCACAAGTTGAAGGCGAGCAGCGGCACCAGCTCGTCCGCCGAGGCGATGGCGAAGCGGAAGGTCGGCTCGCTGATGAAGAAGTTGTAGATCAGGGACGCGGTCACGGCGCATAGCAGACCGAGGCGCAAGCCGCCGACCGCTCCGATCAAGGTAACACCGAGTACATAGGCGAGAGCCGATGACAACGGTCGCGCGAACTCCTCCGCGAGCACGGCCGCCACGGCGGTTGCCGCCACGAACAGCGCGGCCGCGAGCAACGGGCGACGGACCGCGCTGGGCCGCCCCGCCAAGCTGCGGATATAGCTCCCACCTACCAGCGCTCGATCCCTCCTACCTAGCCGCCGCCTCGCCGTGCCGGCGGAGCCGGATGTCCGGGCCGCTTCGCGCGGCGTCAACCCGCAGCCACGACCGGCGTCATGGCGCGCCGGATCCGCGCCTAGGCCCACTCGCCCGAGCCCGGCTCAGCTGGTCGCTTCTTGCCCCAGCTTACCGTGGGAGGGCGCGCGGCTCGGACGTCGTGGGCCGATAGAAAACCCTTGGCCGCGTTCGCGGGCCGCTCTCCGGACGCCGCATTCTGCTCGCGCGTGCACCGTTCAGCGTATCGCCCCTGTAACGTCGCGCGCGCGCCGGGGTTGGCGAGCAACCAGCGGGCTTGCGCGTCCAGCACGGCGCGGGACATTTCGTCCAGGCCGTGGCTGTCCGTGCGCAAGGATGCAGTGCCCAAGCCAGCCGCGGCGACCAGGGCGCGCTGCGCAATCGACGGGTCGCCCGTGCCGAACGCGCCCTCGACGCTGCCGGCAGCGCCGCCCGCCGCCGTCACGCCGCTCCGCTCCGCCGGATCCATCACGGCTTGCCCGCAGGGCCGTCCACGCTCACGACCGCCCCACTGTCCGCGCCACGCAACTCTTGCCCGCCGCCAGCAGCTTCGGCATCCGGCCGAGCACGATCCGTTCGGACCCACGGATGCGCTGGCCGACCTCGTCCGGTTCGGGCCAGTCTTCGACGACGACGAGTTCGCGAGAGGGTAGTGAGTCGAGGGCGGACCACCCCGCTTGCTCTACCCAGCGCCCGGTCGATCGGCGGACGAACGCCCGAGTCCCCGGGTCGGCAACGTGTAATGCCCAACGCGCCGGCTCCCCTTGCCGGAAGCGGATCTCGAGCGCGGGCGCGCCACGCAGGAAACTGTCCGCGTCCAGCGGGATCGGGAACAGCTTGCCGGCCGCCGGTCTGACCGCGCGACAGTCGCTGCCATCCGCCGTCTCGTACCGCCACAAGCGCCAGCCGCTCATCACGCGCTCTAGCGTGACCCGCAAGCCGGGCTCGATCTCTCGCGACTGGCCGGGTGCCCAGGTGAAATAGGCTTCCGCGCGGGCCGGACCGGGAGCAGCTATGAGGACAGCGCCGGCCACGATCAGAAGCCGCATCGGCGCTCCTCCGCAACGGCGCGCAGCCGTACCCGCGGTTGCTCTAACGTTCAGCATGGCGACGACGGTTAGAGTGGCGGCGGCGCGCCGGGTTACTACGGAAACCCTATGAGCGCCCGTCGCTCCCGGCTGTCGGCTGTCGGCTGTCGGCTGTCGGCTGTCGGCTGACGTATCTGAAGCGACATGGGGGGAAGCCGTGGTAACGCCGCTGCGCGATCTCCGGTAGGACCGGCGATCATGAGGCTGGTGGCGGCTTGGCCCCCATCGGTTCGACCGGAGTCGAGGAGGTTTGGATGGTCGCCGTCGCGCTGCGCATCCCGAGAACGATCCGACGTTACCCCGACATCACGCCCGGCGAACGCAACGCGCTGCTCGGCTGGGTGCAGGACGCCCCTGCCCGCGTGCTGTTGCGGGCGCTCGCCGATCCCGACACAGAGGGCAAGCTGATCGCACTTCGGAGCGACGAGCCATTGCTCGCGAACAACCTTAAACGGCACGGCCGCGCTGGCGGCGGCGCTCGCGGGCGCCGCAGGCTTGCTGGGACTGGCGAGCACTCAGCTCTTCTGAAGCGCTGCTGGCGAACAGCGCTCTGCGGCTAGCCGCGCATCGCCTCACGCACCGGCAGGCAAGCCTCGCCGCCCTCCCGGCGCGCCCGGGCGAGCAAACGCTCCCCGACGTCGCTGGCTCCACCGGGCCAGGACAAGCGATACGTCACCTTGTCTCCGTCGTGATCCGACAACTTGCCGCCGGTCTCGGGCCCGTCGAACAGCGCTTCCACCCGCACCGGCCTGATCCGCACCGTCGTCCCGTCGGCAAAGGCTTGCAGATCCTGCGAGTCCAGCCAAGGCGCGTCGCTGCCCCATGGCATGCGGACGTCGCAGTCGTCGACCGTCACCGTGCAGTAATGGCGTACGATCCGGTACGGCTTGCGGTACTTGAAGTACTCGAAGCGCCCCGGCTCCCCGCGCATGTTGAAATCGCCGGCGAAGATCAGCGGATTGCGCTCGTCCCGAACGCGGGCGAGGAAGTCGGCGCTTTCATCAACTTGGTAGCGGTGCGCCTCGTGGGTGCGCTCCAGCTTCACGCGGGCGGCGCGCTGCGAGTTCATGTGGGTGGTGAGGAGGTCGACCGAGGTCGGCAGGCCCGGCACCCATACGCGGGCCAGCAGCACTCCCTTGTTCGCCAGGCAGTCGTAGCCGGCGCAGGCCGCGGCCGAGAAGGGCTCCCTGGCGGACCAGATGATCGGGAACTCACTGAGAATGAACAGGCCGCTGCTCAGCACCTTCGGGCTCCGCTCGCCCTTGCGCCAACGGGCTGCCCTCCGGAATTCGCCGGGGATCGCGGCGGGCCTGATCGTGCGCTGGTCGCCGGCGGCCGGCCCGGCCACGACGTAAGGGTAGCCGGACAGCACGCTGATAGCGGCGGCCTCGTCCGAGAAGGCCTCCTGCAGCATTACCACGTCCGGAGCCTCATCCCTCGCGCGCATCTGCGCCAGCACGTCGGCGATCGCGCGCAGGTCGGCTCCGCGCTTCTTGCGCACGGGACGGGGCAGGCCCTCGACGTTGTAGATGAGTACGCTGAGGTCCATCGCCCTGCGGCCGTCGCGATCGACCGTCACCGCCGGCAGGCTTTCCGGCCCGACGCAGGCTCCGCCCCGCTGTTTCGCCTCCCCGAAACAGCTGGCGAGCGCCAAACTCGCCACGGCGGCGAGCGCGTGCCACGTCATCCAGCCCTCGGCGCGGGCTTGGCGACCCTCAGCACGAGGTAGCCGAGCAACGCCGCCAGCAGCGATCCCCCCAATACGCCAAGCTTGACCCCGTCCTGCGCGTCCGCGCCCGGGAAGGCGAGCGCGCCGATGAACAGGCTCATGGTGAAGCCTATGCCGCACAGCAGCGACACGCCGTACACTTGCGCCCAAGTCGCGTCGGCTGGTAGGTCGGCCAGACGCAGCTTTACGGCAGCCCAGACCGCGCCGAAGATGCCGACCTGCTTGCCTACAAACAAGCCAAGGGCGATACCTAACGGCACGGGCGACAACGCCTCGGCGACCGTGACTCCGGCGAATGATACGCCGGCGTTGGCGAAGCCGAAGATCGGCACGATGCCGAATGCCACCCACGGATGCAGCCCGTGCTCCAACCGATGGAGCGGCGAGACGACGCTTTCAGGTCGGCCCGGAGTCGGAATGATCGGAATGGTGAGCGCCACGGCGACGCCCGCGAGCGTGGCATGCACGCCGGAGTTCAGCACGCACAGCCAGATGCCCGCCCCGACCGCCATGTAGGGGAGCAGCCGTCTGACGCCCGCCCGGTTCATGCCGAACAGGACGCCCAGGCCCAGCAGCCCGGCGGCCAGCGGCAGGATCGCGAGCTGCTCCGTGTAGAACAGCGCGATGATCGCCACCGCGCCCAGATCGTCGACGACCGCGACGGTGGTGAGGAAGATCTTGAGCGACACCGGCACGCGCCGGCCGAGCAGCGCGAGCACGCCCAGCGCGAAGGCGATGTCGGTGGCGGACGGGATCGCCCAGCCGCGGGTTGCCGCCGGGTTGCCCGCATTGACCAGCAGGTAGACCGCCGCCGGCGCGGCCATGCCGGCGACCGCGGCGATGCCGGGCAGGACGCGCCGTTCCCACGTCGATAGCTGCCCGTCGAGGAACTCGCGCTTCACCTCCAGCCCGACCAGCAGGAAGAACACGGCCATCAGCCCGTCGTTGATCCAGTGATCGACGTTGAGCGGCCCGACGTAGGCGCCCTTGGCCGCGAAGTAGGCAGGGGCGAGCGGCGAGTTGGCGACCAGCAAAGCGAGCGCCGCGGCGGCCATGAGGAGGATGCCCGCGGCGGGCTCTTGTTGAAGAACCGTACGCAGCATGGACGCGGCCCGGCCTAGCTGCGCGCCACCCATCCTGCCGTCCCTGACATCGACCTGCTGCACGTCCATCGCTCCTCGCCTTGTGGCATCGTCGCCGACCCGGTTGAGCGGGGCGGGCTGCCGATGATGTCGCGCCGCAGTTCGGGATTGGGAACGGCACCGCCTGCGCCGTCGCGAATGCGACAACGCCCGGTGCGGCATAAACCGGCGTCGAGCGATGAGGTTCTTCTCCGCTTCCGCAAGCCGTCGCGCGAGCGCAGGCGGCGGCGCGATCCCTTATCGCTCGGAGCCGCGTCACGTTAATATGGAATTCCAACGGCTGGCGCGCCGCCCGAAGCGCGTGTCAAGGAGGCTGTGCCTGAGGAGGTCGCCGGCCATGGTCTTGAACGAGTTCGTTGCACGCTCCCTTTGGCGTTGGACGCTCGTAGGCGGGTTGTTCATCGCCTGCCTCGGCCTGTTTCTCGTTCTCTCGCCCGTAGGGAGCAAGTCGGCGTTCGTGCGCGAGACCGGCTGGCTGCTGATGGCCGCGGCCGCCGTCGAGTTCGCCGTCGGCCTGGGCGGCATCCGCTCGCGCGACGGTCGGATCGCCATGCTGCTCAGCGCTGTCGCGCTCGGGGCGGCCCTACTGATCCTCCTGCGTCCCGCGTCCTACCCGCTGCTGTTCGTGGCAATCACCTGCCTGGTCGCGCGCGGCGTAGGCGCCGGGATCGCCGCCTTCATCGGCCGGCATGCGACGCGGTACTGGCTGCTCGGGCGCGGCTTCTTGGACCTGCTCTTGGCCACCATCCTGATCAGCGGCGCGCCCTTGTCGGCGGTTATGACCATCCTGTCCGGCAGCAAGTGGCCGAGCAACGGCGCAGCCCTGCTCGGCAACTTCGTGGCGCTGAGCATGATCGCCTCCGGCTTGGCGCTGGCCGGCATCGGACTGTCGAACCGGCCCGGTCGCGACCTTTCATGATCCCTGCCGCACTGAGCGGCGTCATCCTGGTCGCGACGCTCGCTCTCTTCGCGTCCGAACGGGTCAGGCATGACCTGGTCGCCCTCGCCGCCCTGTTCGCCTGCCTCCTCGCCGGGTTAGTACCGGTGGAGGAGGCTCTCCTCGGCTTCGCCGACCCCGCGGTGCTCACGGTCGCCGCCGTGCTGGTGGTCGGTCGCGCGGTGGAGTTGAGCGGTGCCGCGGCGCTGGTCGCCGCCAAGCTGGCTCCCGAGCGCGCGCCCTTCCCCGTCCAGCTCGGCGCCGTGTTGCTGACCGGCGCGGTACTCTCGGCGTTCATGAACAACATCGCCGCCCTGGTGATCACCATGCCTATCGCGGCGGAGGTCGGCCGGCGCACGGGCCGCGGTCCCGCCGCCACGCTGATGCCGCTAGCCTTCGCCACCATACTCGGCGGCATGACTACCTTGATCGGTACGCCCGCCAACCTGATCCTGTCGTCCGTCCGGGAGGACCGGCTGGGCGAACCGTTCGGCTTCTTCCAGATGTCCCCCGTCGGCACCGCGGTCGCCGCCGCCGGGCTGGCCTACATGGCGACACTGGGCTGGCGCCTGATCCCGCGTCGCGATGCGGCCGAACGCGAAGCGGTCAGGCCGTGGCGCGTGTTCGAGCTCGAAGTGCCGCACGGTGCGACGATCGCTGCAGGCGCGCTCGCCCCTGGCCTGCGCCGGGCGGGCGCACGCGCCCTCGCGCTCTTTCGCGACGGGGCGCGGCAGGCGCCCGGCGCTACACCGGCCGGCGGCGACCGCTTGCTGCTCCTGTCCCGCGTCGCCCGTGAGCGGGTCGCGGGCGTTCTGGGGCTGCGCGAGCCCGAGGACAGCTGGAACGACCGCGGCGGGCGGGATGAGGCGGAAGAGACGGCGCGCGTGGTCGTGGCTCATGGTTCGCTGCTGGAAGGTCAAGGCTACGACGCGGTGCTGCACCGCAGCGACGGCGAGCTGCGCGTGGTCGCCGCGGGCCCCCGCGCCGCCCGGGAACGCAAGCCGCTGTCGACCATGCGGATTCGGGCGGGCGATCAGCTCTACGTTCGCGGCGCGCCGGCGGCGCTCGCCCGCTTCGCGATCCGTGCGCGGCTGCTGGAGGTCGACCGGCACGATCCTTCGCTGCTGCGCCAGGGCGGCCGGACTGCGGCGGCGGTGGGCATCTTCGCCGCCGCGATCGGGGCGGTGGTGGTCGGCGGCGTGTCCACCGCGCTCGCCTTCCTCGCCGCCGCCGCGCTGCTCGCGGCGCTGCGGCTGTTGCCCTCCGCCGATGTCTACCGGGCGATCGACTGGCCCATCGTCGTCCTGCTCGCCGCGATGATCCCGGTCGGGCGGAGCTTCGAGACGAGCGGCGCGGCCGCGCTCGTCGCCGAAGTGCTGGGCGGCGTGCTCGGCGGCGCGCCGCTCGTGCCGGTGATCGCCGCGCTGTGCGCGCTCACCCTGCTCCTGTCCATGTTCCTCAACAACGTCGCCACTGCCATCATCATGGGTCCGCTCGCCATCGACCTGGCGGGCCTCCTCGGCGTCGATCCCGACAAGCTGCTGCTCGCCGTGCTGATCGGCGCGTCGTCAGATTTTCTGACGCCGATCGGACACCAGAACAATCTCCTGGTGATGACGCCCGGCGGCTACCGTTTTACGGACTACGCCCGCGTGGGCGCGCTCCTCACCATCCTGGTGATCGGCGTCACTGCGTTTTTCCTCGGCCTAGGCTGAAGGCCAGCCGAACGGGCGGGAGTTGGCGAGCGGTGGACGCGGTCACGAGCGGAGGAGCGGTGCCGGACGCCGCGCCCGGGCGGGACGCGCTGCGCCGCTGGTGGCGCGAAACGCTCGTCGGTAGCGTCGACCACCAGCGCGTCATCGCCAAGGTGATCGACGACAGCATCTGGTCGCCGCGCTACGCCTTCATGACCATGATGTCGGCCGGTATCGCGGTGCTCGGGCTGCTCCTGTCGAGCCCCGCCGTGATAATCGGGGCAATGCTGATCTCGCCGCTGATGGGACCCATCCTGGGGCTCGGCTTCAGCCTCGCCTTGTTCGACTGGGCGGAGATGCGGCGCTCGCTGATAGCGCTGACGGTGGGCGCAGGCGCGGCGGTGCTGTTCACCGCGATGATCGTCGCCGCCTCTCCCCTGCAGGGGACCACGGCCGAGATCCTCGCCCGCACGCGCCCGAACCTGTTCGACCTGCTGGTGGCGATTTTTTCGGCGCTCGCCGGCAGCTACGCAATCATTCGCGGTCGGGGCGAGACGATCGTGGGCGTGGCAATCGCTACCGCGCTCATGCCGCCGCTGGCGGTGGTCGGCTACGGCCTAGCGACTTGGAACCCGCCGGTGCTCGCGGGATCGGCCGCGCTGTTCGTCACCAATCTGGTGGCGATCGCCCTGTCCGCCACCGTCATGGCGCGGCTCTACGGTTTCGGCCATTCCTTGTCGCGGCGGCAGACGTGGCTGCAGACGGCGATGCTGCTGCTCGTGCTCGGCGCGATGACGGTGCCGCTGGGCCTGTCGCTCGGCCGGATTGCGCGGGAGGCGGTGGTCACCCAGCAGGTGCGCGCCTTCCTGTCCGCGCGTTTCGGCGAGGACGCGCGGGTGACGCAGCTTGACATCGACTTCGCGGCCAAGCCCATGCTGATCCGCTCCGTGGTGATCGCGCCGAGGGACAAGGCGGCCCCGGCCGCAGCGCTCGGCCGCGCGCTGCAGGAGCGGCTGGGTCAGCCGGTCACGCTCAACCTCGATCAGCTCCTGCTCGATCCCGCCGCTAGCTCGCTCGAACAGGAACGCGCCGCGCTGGCCCAGGCGGGCCGGGCGGATACCGCGCGCTCGTCCGACGGGACGCGAATGGCGGAGCTGGTCGCCGTGGCGGCGGGAACGCCCGCGTCGGCGGTCACCCTGGACGTCGCCCGCCGACGCGCGACCGCTATGGCAGCGCCGCTGCCCGGGGCCGGGCTCGCCAGCTACAAGGCGCTAGAGGATCGGCTGAACGGGACGGCTGACGGCTGGACCGTCCAGCTCGTGCCGCCCCTCCAGCCGCTGCCGCTGATCGAGTTCGGGCCGGGTTCCGAGGCGCTCGGCGACGAGCAGGCCGACGAGGTCGACCTCGCCGCCTGGGCCGCCCGACGCTGGAATGCCTCGGCGATCATAGTGCCCGGCGGCGACGCGGGAACGACTCCCGATGCCCGGACGCTCCGGCAGCGCAGGGCGGCGGCAGTCGCCAATCGGCTACAGGCGGCTGGCATTCGGGCCTTACCCGGCCCGGCCTACGGCGCGTCGCTCGTGCTGCGTTTCCGATGACCGCGCCGCGTCGGTGCCCACCCGCGAAGGAGACGTCATGAGCACCGAAAGCCCGTTCAGCTTCTACGGCCCACGTGTGGTGTCGCACCCGTCCAAGTCGCGTTTCGTCTTCGCCTCGGGGATCGAGTGCAGCTATCCCGTGATCCAGACGCCGGCGGGGCGCGTCCGACGCGACCAGATGGCCGAATGCGGTCACTACGCCCGCTGGCGCGAGGACTTTGAGCTGACCCTGGCGCTGGGCTGCCGCCACCTGCGCTACGGCCCGCCCTACTACAGCATGCACCTGGCCCCCGGCCGCTACGACTGGTCGTTCACGGACGAGGTGCTCCCCGCCATGCGGGACATGGGCATCACGCCCATCCTCGACCTTTGCCACTTCGGCGTCCCCGACTGGATCGGCGACTTCCAGAACGCGGACTGGCCCGCCCACTTTGCGGAGTACGCCGGGGCCTTCGCGACGCGCTACCCGTGGATCCGGCTCTTCACCCCGGTCAACGAAATGTACATCACGGCCGAGTTCTCGGGCTACTACGGTTGGTGGAACGAGCGCCTCGCCAGCCACCACGGCTTCGTCGGCGCGCTCAAGAACGTCACCCTGGCGAGCCTGGCGGCGATGCAGGCGATCCTCCTCGTCCGGCCCAACGCCTTGTTCATCCACGCCGAGTCCTCTGAGCACACACACGCTAACGCGCCCGAGCTCGTGGGCGAGGCCGAGATGTTCAACGAGCGGCGCTTCCTGACGCTGGACCTGATTACCGGGCGGCGGATCTCGGCAGGCATGTACGCCTACCTGCGCGACAACGGGATGTCGGAAGCCGAGTACGCCCGGCTCCGCTCGGTCGACCTCGTCGAGCACTTCGTCATCGGCCACGACTACTACGTCACCAACGAGCACCTACTGGTCGCCCCCGGTGTGCGCCGCGGCTCCGGCGAGGTGTTCGGCTACGCCACGGTCGCCCGC
Source organism: uncultured Sphingomonadaceae bacterium (assembly GCA_902806235.1). Lineage (GTDB taxonomy): Bacteria > Pseudomonadota > Alphaproteobacteria > Sphingomonadales > Sphingomonadaceae > CADCVW01. The sequence goes on from CADCVW010000036.1 coordinate 17,925, forward strand.
GCCTACCACGAGCGGTACCGGCTGCCGATCATGCACACGGAAACCAACCTGAACCAGGGCGCGACGGGCGACGAGGCTTCCGACTGGCTGTGGAAGACCTGGGCCAACGTGCAGCAGCTCCGCCGCGAGGGCGTGCCGATCTGCGGCATGACCTGGTACTCGGTGACCGACCAGGTCGACTGGGACGTGGGCCTGCGCGAGAAGAACGACCGGGTGAACCCGCTCGGCCTGTACGACCTCGACCGGCGGCTCCGGCCCGTGGGCGCGTCCTTCCGCCGGCTGACCGAGCAGTGGCGCGACACGCCGCTGCTGCCCTATGGCCCTTTCTCCATCGTCGGCGGGCTCGGCGCGGAGGACTGACGGACGGCCTCCGCCGCCGGGAGCCGCAACCAGAGCAGAACCTTGCCGGCAGGCGGGCCGTTAGGGGCGCATGTTCTTCGACAGCTTCGCCGGCCTTCTCCGCGTGCTCGTGGTGGGAACGCTCGCCTACGTCGGGCTGGTGCTCTTCCTGCGGCTGAGCGGAAAGCGCACCTTGTCCAAGATGAACGCGTTCGACTTGGTCGTCACCGTCGCGCTCGGCTCCGCCCTCGCCACCATCCTGCTGTCCAAGGACGTCGCACTCGCCGAAGGGCTGCTCGCCTTCTCCTTGCTGATCCTGCTTCAGTACGTGGTCGCCTGGTGCTCGGTGCGCTCCGCCCGGTTCCGAAGGCTCGTCAAGTCGGATCCACGCGAGCTGTTCAAGGACGGCGCCTTCCTCGACGACGCGCTGCGGGCCGAGCGCGTCACCCGCGACGAGGTGCTCGCCGCGATGCGGAGCGTCGGCTGCGGCGCGCCCTCGGCCGTACGCTTGGTCATGCTGGAAACGGACGGTAGCATGAGCGTAATCCCCGCCCGCGCGAAAGACTGACGCGCTTGGCTTCCCGGCTCCGCTTGCTCGAGCTCGCCGAAGAGGTGCGCGATAGCTATTGGTTCGTGCCGGGACTGATCGCTTCCGGCGGGCTCCTCGCGGGGCTCGGGCTCGTCTTCGTCGACGGTTATCTCGGTAGCGACTGGCTCGGCCGGTTCCAGTGGTTCACCGGCAGCCGGCCGGAGGGCGCGCGCTCCGTCCTGTCCACGGTCGCCGGCTCCACGATTACCGTGGCGGGCGTGGTGTTCTCCATCACGCTCGCCGCCGTGACCTACGCGTCGGGCCAGTACGGGCCGCGGCTACTGTCCAACTTCCAGCGCGACCGGGGCAACCAGGCGACCTTGGGCGTTTTCCTGGCGACGTACCTCTACTGCCTCGTCGTGCTGCGCACGATCCGCTCAGCGGCGGAGGCGAGCGCCGACACGGGAGGCACGGTGCGCGAGGCGTTCGTGCCGCACCTGGCGGTCTACTGCGCGCTGGCGCTCGCGCTCGCCTCCATCGCCGTGCTGATCTACTTCGTCCACCATGTCACCGACGGCATTCACATCAACAACGTCATCGCCCGCATCGGCCGGGATCTGATCGACGACGTTCGCCGCTCGCCGATCCCGGCGCACGCGCCGACGCCCGACGACTGGGCGGCGCGCGATCCGGCGCCGGTCGCCGCGGCCGGGAGCGGCTATCTCGAGGCGATTGACCAAGACGCGCTGCGCGCGCTCGCGGCCGAGCGCGGCGTCGCGCTGCGCCTGCTGCGCCGGCCCGGTGACTTCGTCCACGCCGGGCGGCCGCTGCTCGAGGCGGCACCCGCAGCACTGGTCGGCCCGGAGCTCGCCGAAGCCTGCAACGAGGCGGTCGCCGTCGGCCGCCGGCGCAGCGCGCTGCAGGACCTGCGCTTCCCAATCGACGAGCTCGTCGAGGTCGCCGCGCGCGCGCTGTCGCCGGGCGTCAACGATCCCTTCACCGCCATCGCCTGCCTCGACTGGCTCGGGGCGGCTCTCACCGAGCTCGATCGCCGCGCGGCCACCGGTGCGAACGCGGGCGGCGGGGGTGAACCGCCGCGCTTGTTCGCCGACCCGCTGTTCTTCGAGGATTACCTGGCCTCGGCGTTCGGCCAGCTCCGCCCTTACGTCGCGGCCGACGTCAACGCCCGGCGGCACGCGCTCCGCACGCTGGACGAGGTGGCATGCGGTGCGCAGGACGCCGCGAACCGGGCGGCGCTGCTCGCCGAGCGGGAGCGGCTGTCCGCCGCGCCGGAAGCCTGAACATGAAGAAGCGCGTGCAGAACTCGACCGACGCGTCGCCAGCCGTCGATTTCGACGTCGGCCTGATCTGGCGCACGGTGGACCGCCTACTCGACGGCTTCCTCGCCATGCTGCCGCTGCTGCTGCTCGGCGTCATTGCCTTTGTCGTCCTGCTCTTCGCGGCCAAGGGACTTCGGCGGGTCGCGGAGCGGGCGCTCGCCCGCACGTCGAACCGCGGCGCGGCGACCGCGATCGGGCGCATCCTCTACATCGTCCTGGTCGGCCTGGCGGGGCTGATCGCCGTTACCATCGCCTTCCCCACCATGACGCCGGGGCGGCTGTTCTCCGTGCTCGGCATCGGCGGCGTGGCAATCGGCTTCGCCTTCAAGGACATCTTCCAGAACCTGTTCGCCGGCATCCTGCTGCTCCTGCGCCAGCCGTTCCGGGTGGGCGATGAGATCACCACCGGCGAGTTCACGGGAGCGGTAGAGGCGATCGAAACCCGCGCCACCTGGATTCGCACCTACGACGGCCGCCGCGTGATCATCCCCAACGCGGACGTGTACACCAAGCCGGTGACGGTGATCTCCGCTTATGACATGCTGCGCACGGAGGTGGACGTGGGCATCGGCTACGGCGATGACCTAGGTGCCGCCAAGCTCGTTGCGCTGAACGCAGTCGAGGGCGTTCCGGGCGTGCTCGCCGAGCCCGCGCCGGACGTGCTCGTCTGGGAGCTCGCCGGCTCGTCCAAGAACCTGCGGGTGCGCTGGTGGACCAAGCCCAGCCGCGGCGAGGTGCTGCGCGTGCGCGACGGCGTGCTGCAAGCCGTGGCTGAAGCTCTGGCGGGCGCGGGCGTCGACCTGCCCTTCCCGACCCAAGTGGTGCTGTTGCATGACCAGACGGAGGAGACGGACGGTGACCGCCGGCGGCAGCGCGAGGGCTGGCCGGCCGGCGACGCGCCGCCGCAGCCGCGGCATTTGAACGACGTGCGGTTGAGCGGGCCGCGGGAGCCTGCCACCCCGCCGAACGGGGCGGGTCGATCTTGAGCTGGCGACAATGGCTGACGCGCCTGGGCCTGGAGGCGCCGGCGACGCCCGACCTCGTCCTGCTCGCGCTCGCGGCGCTGGCGGTGGCCGGGGCCTACGCACTCGGCCATCTCCTGGCACGCTGGGCCGCACCGCGCGTAGAGCGGCAGTGGCGGCGAGCGGGTCAGGCGGAGCTTCCGTTGCGGGGCCACGGCCGCGCCGCGCTCCGCCATCTCGCGGCCGCGCTGCTGCTCGTCCTGGTCGACGCCGCAGCGGCGTTCACGCCCTACGCCAGCCTGCTGCTCGCCGCGGGGCTGGGCGTCGCCGCCGGGCTGCTGGCGTTCCATCTGCTGCGCGGTGCGGGCCTACCGGGCGCGCCGTCGATGGTCGCCGCCGCCTTCACGCTCGTGGCGGCGACCGCCGGCCCGCTCGGCGGCTTGTCCCCGCTTGCGGCGAGCCTCGACAGCGCGGCGCTCGTCGTCGGCGCGCGTCGGGTTTCCCTGCTCGATGCGATCAACGCCCTGCTGCTGCTCGGCCTGCTGTTCGTCGCCGCGCGGATCGCGACGAGGTTCGCCGACCGTTTCATCGCGCGTGCACCGCGGCTCGATCCGGGCCAGCGGGTGCTCGCCCAGAAGATTGCCGGGATCGCGATCGTCGCCGCAGCGGTGCTGATCGGGGTCGACGCCATCGGCCTCGACCTAACGGCGCTCGCCGTGTTCTCCGGCGCCTTCGGGCTCGCTGTCGGCTTCGGCCTGCAGAAGACCTTCGGTAACCTGCTCGCGGGGCTGATCCTGCTCATGGACCGCTCAGTCAAGCCCGGCGACGTGATCGTTGTCGGCGACACCTTCGGCGCGGTGAGCAAGGTCGGCGTCCGCGCCGTGTCCGTGCTGACCCGCGATGGCAAGGAGCACCTGATTCCCAACGAGCTGTTGATGACGGAGCGCGTCGAGAACTGGTCCTACTCGAGTACCAACGTGCGCATCCGCGTTCCGGTCGGCGTATCCTATGATTGCGACCTCGACCTAGCTCAGCGTCTGATGACGGAGGCAGCTTCGGCCAACCCGCGCGTGCTCGCCGATCCGGCCCCGCGCGTGTGGTTGACGGGCTTCGGCGAGAGCTCCGTGGACCACGAGATCCTCGCCTGGATCGCCGACCCGGAGGACGGGGTGGGAAACGTGCGCTCGGACATCCTCAACAGTCTCTGGCGCTCATTCAAGGCGCACGGCGTCGAGATCCCCTACCCGCAACGCGACCTGCGCCTGCGCGAGGTGCCGGAGCAGCTCGTCGAAGCGGTGCGGCAGGCGGCATCTCATCCCTGAACCACGCCGCGCGCTGGTTCAGTCGTTCAGCGTGGCCCGCACGATCACGACGATAACGTCGGCCGCCGCGAGCGCCCGAGCGTCCTCCTCCCAACAGCCCACCACGCGCTCGCCGCGGAAGATGCGCATGCCGAGCCCGGTCCTGAGATCCGCGATCCGTCGGCCGACCTCGTCGCTCGTCACCGCCCGCTCGCGCAGCGCAATGCGGTCGCCGGAGATTACCTAGTCGTCGACGTACTCAGCTTTCTTACATAGTCCAACAGATTACATCCCGGTTCCTCCTTGAGCCGCCGTTGCTTCAGAGTCGGCCATTATCAGGAACGCCGAAGCCGCTGGTTTCCATTCCGGACAAAGCGTGGGAGAAGTAAGCGACGATGGTGGCCGGACTGAACAATGCGAAGAAAATGAAGGCTACGACCATGAACGGTGAAGGCGATCTCGCTTACACAGTAAACCGCTTCCTGATCCAAGTTTTCCTGCTGTTCGTCG
>CADCVW010000037.1 GCA_902806235.1 uncultured Sphingomonadaceae bacterium
AGGGTCGCGGCGGCGGCCAAGAGCAGGAAGGCGGACAACTTGTTCATCAAAGGCCCCGATGTCGGGCGCCCGTGCGGCGCCGGCGGATGCGGTCAGTGCAAGATGGCGCGCATATAGAGGTCGACCGCCGCCCCCTCAAGCGCGAAAGCCGCCGGGGGTAACAAGCGTTGCTGCCCCGCCCAACGCCGCCTAAGCACGCTCGGAACGGGCGGCGGAGGGCGCGTGACGCAAGACGAGGTGCTGGCCGAATTCCGGGACGCGGGAGCGCTGCTCCGCGGGCACTTTGTGCTCTCGTCCGGGCTGCATTCGCCCTTGTTCCTGCAGAAGATGGCGGTGTTCCAGGACCCCGCGCGCACCGCGCGGCTGTGCGGGGCGCTCGCCGCGCGGGTGCGGGATGCGTACGGCCCCGTCGATTTGGTGGTGTCGCCGGCGGTGGGCGGCATCATCCCCGGCTACGAGACGGCCCGCGCGCTCGGCTGCCGCGCGCTGTTCGTCGAGCGGGAGGAGGGGCGGTTCCTCCTGCGGCGCGGTTTCCGCATCCCGGAGGGCGCACGGGTGGTGATGGTGGAGGACATCGTGACGACCGGTCTCAGCTCGCGCGAGTGCCTCCACGCCATCCGCGAACATCCGGGCGAGCTCTTGGGCGCGGCGTGCCTGATCGACCGTTCGGGCGGGCGGGCGGATGTGGGGGCGCCGCTGGTGTCGCTGTGCCGGCTGGACGCGCCGGCCTATCCGGCAGACGCGCTGCCGCCCGAACTGGCGGCGATCCCGGCGGAAAAGCCGGGCAGCCGAGGGCTGGTGGCGTGAGCCTGGGCCTTCCCCGCCTCCGGCTCGGCGTCAACATCGACCACGTCGCCACCGTGCGCAACGCGCGGGGCGGCGATCATCCGGACCCGGTGCGCGCGGCGCTCATCGCGGCCGAAGCCGGCGCGGACGGCATCACCGCCCACCTGCGCGAGGACCGGCGGCACATCACCGACGAGGACATCGCGCGGCTCCGCGCGCTGCTTCCGCCGCTCAACCTGGAGATGGCAGCGACCACCGAGATGCTCCGCATCGCGCTCCATCACCGCCCGCACGCCGCCTGCATCGTCCCCGAACACCGCGAGGAGCGGACCACGGAAGGCGGGTTGGACGCGGCAGGCGGGCACAATCGGCTCGCCCCTTTCGTGGCGGAGCTGCGCGACGTGGGGATTCGCGTCAGCCTGTTTATCGAGCCGGACCCGCGCCAGGTGGACGCCGCCGCCCGGCTCGGCGCGCCGGTGGTGGAATTCCACACGGGCGCCTACGCCCACGCCGAAGGTGAGGGGCGCGCGGCGGAACTACGGCGACTGGCGGACGCGGCGGCCTTGGCGGCCAAGAATGGGCTGGAGCCGCACGCGGGGCACGGGCTGAGCTTCGACAACGTCGCGCCCGTCGCCGCTATACCGCAGCTCGCCGAGCTCAACATCGGCCATTACCTGGTCGGGGAGGCGATCTTCATCGGGCTCGGCGATGCGGTGGGGCGGATGCGGGCCCTGATGGACGAAGCGCGGGGGTGAGCGCTTGATCATCGGCCTCGGCTCCGACCTGTGTTCCATCGAGCGGATCCAGGCTTCGCTCGACCGGTTCGGCGAGCGTTTTGCGCGGCGCTGCTTCACGGAAGTGGAGAGGGCGAAAGCCGAGCGGCGGGAGCTGACGCGCGCCGCGACCTACGCCAAGCGGTTCGCGGCCAAGGAGGCGTTCAGCAAGGCGGTGGGCACGGGGTTCCGCCGCGGCGTGTTCATGCGGGATATCGGCGTGGTGAACCTGCCTTCGGGCGCGCCCACCCTCCACCTCACCGGCGGGGCCAGGGACAGGCTTGACGCGCTGGTGCCCCCGGGCCACGTCCCGGTGGTCCACCTCACCATGACGGACGACCACCCCTGGGCGCAGGCGTTCGTCGTGATCGAGGCGCGGGTGGCGGACATCGGCGGCACGAGGTAGGAAGCCGGGCTATGAATAAGGAAACCGGCATCTTGGCGTCTGACGGCCCCGCCGTTCCGGCTAAGAAGACCGACTGGCTGGGCGAGGCCAAGAGCATCGGGCTGCTCGTGCTCGCCGTGCTCGGCTTCCATTCCTTCATCGCCAAGCCCTTCTACATCCCGTCCGAGTCCATGATGCCGACCTTGCTCGTCGGCGATCGGCTGGTGGTGTCCAAATACCCCTACGGCTGGTCCTGGGTGTCGCCGTCGTTCCACGTCATGCCCGAAGGCCGGGGCAAGCTGCTCGGCCGGACGCCCGAGCGCGGCGACGTGGTGATCGCCGTACCGCCCGGCGAGCGCGCGGATTACATCAAGCGGGTGATCGGCTTGCCCGGCGACCGGCTCGCCATGGTGCGGGGGCAGGTGTACCTGAATGGCCGCCCGGTGCCGCGCGAGGCGCGCCCGCCCGCGATGATTCCCGTCGACGAGAACGCGCCCTGCTCGCCCGCCGACTTCCCCGGCGTGCGGGTGGAGGAGGGCGGTCGCCTCTACTGCCGCCTGCCGATCTTCCGCGAAACCCTGCCCAACGGTCGATCCTACGACACCGCCGACGTCGGCTACTCGATTGCCGACGATTTCGGGCCGATCACGGTGCCGGCCGGCCACGTCTTCCTGATGGGCGACAACCGCGACCGTTCGGCCGACAGCCGCTTCGCGCTGGAGGAGCAAGGGCTGGGCGGGCCCGTGCCCTTGTCCAACATCGGCGGGCGCGCGGAGCTCCTCACCTTCTCGCTCGACGGCTCGGCGAAGCTGCTGAACCCGCTGACCTGGCCCGGCTCGCTGCGCGGCGGCCGCGCGGGGACGAGCCTGCTGCCCGATCGGGCAGCAGAGTAGGACGGATGGCCGACGCGGCGGCGGACGCGCCGGAGAAGCCCGGCCCGGCCGAGTTCCGCGACCCCTTCGTCCGGCGCGAGCTCACCCGGGCGAGCATCTGGCTCGGGCTGGCGCTGCTGATCTTTTTGACGGGCTACCTCGCCCAACCGCTGCTGCTGATTGTCGGCGCGCTGGTCTTCGCCTCCATGCTCGACGGCGGGCAACGGCTCCTCGCCCGCGTGCTGCCGATCGGGCGGGGCTGGCGCATCCTCCTCGTCACGCTCGCCTCGCTCGCCTTCCTCGGCTGGATTGGCTGGCTGACGGGGGTAGAGCTCGCCAACCAGGCGAGCGCGCTCCGCTCCACGGTGGCGGCGCAGATTGACCGGTTGGGGCAGGTCGCCTCGCAATATGGCCTACTCGAGAACCAGGGCGGGCTCGCGAACCTAGGCCAGCAATTGACGGGCTCGCTCGGCCGGCTGACGTCCGCCGTGTCCACTGCCTTCGGCGCGATCGCCTCCGCCTTCCTCATTTTCGTGCTGGGCTTGTTCATCATCGCCGAGCCGCGGCTCTACGAGCGGGGCTTGGGCTGGATGGTGCCGCTGGACGGCCGCGCGCGCTTTTACGAAACGCTGGAGCGTATCTCTTGGACGATCCGCCACCTGATGTTCGGGCGACTGCTCGGCATGGCGATCGAGGGGGTGGGCACCTGGCTGCTGCTGACGCTGGGCGGGGTGCCGCTGGCGGCGCTGCTCGGCATCCTGACCGGGCTGCTCGCCTTCATCCCCAACATCGGGGCGATCGTCTCGGGCGCGCTGATCCTCGCCGTGGGTTTCAGCGCGGGGTTCGAGACCGGCCTGTGGGCGCTCGGCGTCTACGTCATCGTGCAGATCGTCGACTCCTACCTGATCGTGCCCTTGGTGGCGAAGCGCACGGTGGACCTCGCGCCCGCCCTGGTGCTCGGCGCGCAGCTGCTGTTCGGCGCGCTGTTCGGGCTGATCGGGCTGATGCTCGCCGACCCGATCGTCGCGGCGATCAAGGTCGCGCTGGAGCGCAGCGCGCGTTACGGCGCGCGCGACGCGGCGGCGGAGGCTTAAGCCGCCGTCTCGCCGCGCCGCTCGCGGCGGGCGCCGTACATCGCATGATCGGCGCGCGCGATCGCGTCCTCCACCGCGTCGCCGCGGCGCAGCGCGGTGACGCCGATCGACACCGCGACCTCGATCCGCTCGCCGGCGAGGAGCAGGGGGGTGGCGGCGACGGCTTCCGCGAGCCGCTCGGCAGTCTCCTCCGCGGCCGCCAGCTCCAAGTGGTTGAGGAGCAGCGCCATCTCGTCGCCGCCGAGCCGGCCGGCGAGGTCGCCGCCGCGCGTCCCCGCGATCAGCAGCTGCGCGATGTGAACCAGGGCCGCGTCGCCCGCGGCGTGGCCGTGGCGGTCGTTGATCCACTTCAGCCGGTTGACGTCGACGTAGAGCAGCGCGCCGGGGATCGCGTGGCGTTCGAGGTCGCTGATCGCGCGCGACACGCTGCGCAGGAAGCAGCGGCGGTTGACGAGCGGGGTGAGCGCGTCACTGTCGGCGAGGCGTTCAAGCTCGGCGAGGCGCGCGCGCATGGCTTCGAGCATCGCGCGGAGCGCGCGGTTCTCGCGCAGCAGGCCCGCGACCTCCGCTGCCTCGTCGTCCAGCAGCTTCGCCGCCTGCCCCCGCACCGTCCCGCCCCGCGCTTTCCCCGTCGGCAACCTTATGCTCCGTCCTTCGATCCAGCGCAAATACGAAGGCGCCGCGGCGCGGAGGCGGCCCGGCGTTCGGCCCGTTCGCGGTTTGCATCGGCCGGTCGCGGCGGTTAGGGGCGGCGCTCCACGAAACGGGGGCGCGAGTGGCGGAGGCGGGGCCGCGGGTCGGCATCATCATGGGCAGCCGGTCCGACTGGGAAACGATGCGCCACGCCGCCGAGACGCTGGATGCGCTGGGGGTGCCGCACGAGGCGCGGGTCGTGTCCGCGCACCGCACGCCCGACCGCTTGTTCCACTACGCCAAGAGCGCAGCGCCGCGAGGCATTCAGGTGATCGTCGCCGGGGCGGGCGGCGCGGCGCACCTGCCAGGGATGTGCGCGGCGATGACGCCGCTCCCCGTGCTCGGCGTGCCGGTGGAGAGCGCGGCCTTGCGCGGCGTCGACAGCCTCCTGTCCATCGTCCAGATGCCCGCGGGGGTGCCGGTGGGGACGCTGGCGATCGGCCGGGCGGGGGCGGTGAACGCGGCGCTGCTCGCGGCCGCCGTGCTGGGTTTGAGCGACCCGGCGGTACGCGTGGCGCTGGAGGACTGGCGCGCGCGGCAGACGGCCGCGGTGGCGGAAGAGCCCGCGTGATCGCCCCCGGGGTGACGATAAGCATCGCGCCGGGGGCGACGATCGGCATCATCGGCGGTGGCCAGCTCGGCCGGATGCTGGCGATGGCGGCGGCGCGGCTGGGCTATCGCTGCCACGTCTTCCATCCCGAAGCGAGCGGGCCGGCCACGGAGGTCGCGGCCGAATGGACCCACGCGCCCTACGACGACCGTGCTGCGCTCGCCCGCTTCGCGGAGGCAGTGAACGTCATCACCTACGAGTTCGAGAACGTGCCGGTGGAGCCGCTGGAGGCGCTGGGGGCGGGCGCGCCGCCGGTGCGACCCTCGCCCGGCTCCTTGCGCGTGGCGCAGGACCGGCTGGCGGAGAAGGCGTTCGTCGCCGGGCAGGGCGGCACCCCCGCGCGGCACTGGGCGGTGGGGAGCGCGGGCGAGCTCCGCGCAGCGCTGGGGGAAGCGGGCGGGCCGTGCGTGCTCAAGACGCGGTGGGGCGGCTACGACGGCCACGGGCAGGTGCGCCTGTCGCCCGGCGACAATCCCGCCGCGGCCTGGGCGGCGATCGGCGGGCGGCCGGCGGTGCTGGAGGCGTTCGTCGCCTTCGAGGCCGAGTTCTCCGTGATTCTGGCGCGGGGCGCAGACGGGGCCGTGGCGACCTGGGCCGCCCCGCACAACGTCCACCGGGGCGGGATCCTCCACCGGTCGGAGGTGCCGGCGGGCGGGCTAATCGAGGCCCAGGCGGCCGAGGCGACGGCGCTGGCGGGGCGGGTAGCGGCGGCGCTCGATCACGTCGGGGTGCTGACGCTGGAGTTCTTCGCTTGCGCCGGGGGGCCCGTGTTCAACGAGATGGCGCCGCGGGTCCACAACAGCGGGCATTGGACGATCGAGGGAGCGGTGACGTCCCAGTTCGAGAACCACGTCCGGGCGATCTGCGGACTGCCGCTGGGCTCCACCGCGTTGCGGGGCGCGGGCGCGCGGATGGAGAATCTGCTGGGGGACGAGGCCGGGCGCTGGCCCGAGCTGCTCGCCGACGGGCAGGCTCACCTCCACCTTTACGGCAAGCGCGAGGGCCGGCCGGGGCGGAAGATGGGGCACGTGACCTGGGTGGGGTAGGACCGAACCTACCCTCCCCCTTCAGGGGAGAGGAGCGAGACTAAGGCCTGCCGCAAGGCAGGCCTTAGTCGCAGGGGAGAGGGGCTGCGCCGGTAGCGGCTGAGGACCGAACTTGCAGCTCGGCCCCGCTCCCAATCCTCTCCCCTGAAGGGGAGAGGGCTTTAGCCAATCCTTACCGGTCGCCCGTGGTCGCCGCGCCCGCCTGCGCCGGGGCGGGCACCGCGCCGAGCTGGGCAGCGCTGATCTGCTCGATGGGTAGGCCGAGCTTGCCGAGCTGCGGGCGGACGGTGGCGGCGTCGCCGACGACCACCCAAGTGATGCGGCTCGGGTCGAGCGCGCCGCGCGCTGCGGCGTCGAGCTGGGCGGCGGTCATGCCTTGGTAGCGGCTGGCGAGGCGCTCGTAATAGTCGTCGCTCCAGCCGTAGAGGTCGATGGACTGGAGCCCGGAGAGCACCGCATCCGAGGTCTCGAAGCGGCCGGCAAGGCTGAACGCCCGGTTGGCGACGGAGCGGGCGCGCTCGTCGGCCTGAACGCCGCGGGTGCGGAGGAACTCGACCATATTCTGGCGGAGCGCGACGATCGAGTCGCCGGTGCGGTTCGCCTGCACGGGGGCGGAGACGATGTAGGGCACCGGCCCCAGCAGCCGGTTGATCGAGCCGTTGACGCCGTAGGACCAGCCCTTGGTCTCGCGCAGGTCCATGTTGAGGCGCGACAGGAAGGTGCCGCCGAGCACGTCGTTGGCGAGCCCGAGCGTGTCCAGGTCGTCGCGGCCGGTGAAGGGCAGGATCATGCCGCCCAGGATCACCGACTGCGGCGATTGCGGCCGATCGACCAGGATGATGCGGGGGTTGGGCCGGGCCGTGGGCGCGGCGAGGTTCTTGGCCCCGGCAGGCACGCCCGCGGGGGCAGTCCAGCCGCCGAAGCTGCGCTCGAGCAGCGGCGTGACCTCGCTCAGCGGCAGGCTGGAGACGACGTAGATGCGCGACAGCTCAGGCCGGAACCAGGCTTGGTGAAAGGCGGCCAAGTCGTCTCGCGTCACTTTCGCGACTGCCTGCGGGTCGCCGGTGCCGGTGAAGGGCACGCCATAGGGATGGTCGCGGCCGAACAGTGCGGGCGGCAGGGCCCGCAGCGCCAGGCCCTGCGGCTGGGTGAGTTCGGCCGAGATGCGGGCGAGCTGCTGCGCGCGCAGCCGTTCGACCTCCGCCGGATCGAAGGCGGGGTTGCGGACGATGTCGGCGAGCAGGTCGAGCGACGGCTGGAGGTTGGCCGACAGCGCCGACAGGGACACGGTGGTGCGGTCCATGGTCGCGCCCGCGCCGATGGAGGCGCCGAGCCGCTCCTGCTCCTCGGCGATCTGGCGCGAGTTGCGGGTCGTCGTGCCTTCATCGAGCAGCGCGAGCATGAGAGATTGAGTACCGAGCTTGGTCCGCGAGTCCGCGGCGTTGCCGGCGTCGAAGCTCACCGCGACGCGGGTGGCGGGCACGGCAGTGCGCTGCGCGTAGACCACCTGCACGCCGTTGGAGAGCCGGGCGCGCTGGATGTCGGGAAAGTCGACGTTCTGCACCGGCCCGAGCGGTGGTTGCGGGCGGGCAATCCGGGGCTGTGCCTGGGCCTGCGCCGGGCGGCGCTGCGCGGCCTGGGCGAGCTGGACGGGTTCGGACGCGACGGTGATCTTCGACGCCGGCGCGAGCGGCTTCTCGCCGGCCGCGGGGACGCGGTAGTAGGCGGGAGCGCTGGTGCCCTCGGCTTTCGCCTGCCCGCCCTGGCCGCCGCGGCCTTCCTCGTAGGCCTTGCGCTCGCCGGGCGCGACGGTCAGCGCGTAAACCGGGCGCGACAGCCACTTGCTCGCGACCTGGCGCACCTCCGCCGGCCGGATGGAGGCGAGCTGGCGGAGCTGCTTCTTGTAAAGTTCGGGATCGTCCGCGTAGAGCGCGCCTTCGGCCAAGGTCACCGCCTTGCCGCCGAAGCCGCCGACCGACTCCAGTCCGCGGATGCGGCCGGCGACCGACTGGGTGGCGACGCGGCGCACCTCGTCCTCCGTCGGCCCTTCGGCCAAGAACTGCGCGACGATCTCGTCCATGCGGCGTGCCACGGTCGCCGGATCGACACCTGGGCGCACGTCGGCGCTGATCTCGAACATGCCGATCTTCTCGAAGCTCTGGTTGCCGGTGGACACGGCGACCGCGAGCTTCTCGTCGCGGACCAGCGCGTTGTCCAACCGCGAGGACGATAGCCCGCCGAGCACGCCGGCGGCGACGTCCAGCGCGACGCTCTCGTCGTCGAGCAGGCCGGGGACCGCCCACATCCGATAGATCCGCGTGGTCGCCACGCGGTCGGTCATCGTCTCGGCCTTGGGCGCGGGGAGGGTGGGGACCGCCGCTTCGACCTCGCGCGGCTCCGGGCCGCGGGGGATGGCACCGAAATACTGGGTGACCAGGCGGCGCGCGGTGGCGACGTCGACGTCGCCGGCGAGCACCAGAACCGCGTTGTTCGGGCCGTAGTTCTGGCGGAACCAGTTCTTCACGTCGTCCAGGCTGGCCGCGTCCAAGTCCGCCATCGAGCCGATGGTGGAATGGCGATACGGGTGGCCTTCGGGGAAGAGCGCTTCGAGTTGGGCGTACTCGACGAGGCCGTAGGGCTGGTTGTCGCCCTGCCGCTTCTCGTTCTGCACCACGCCGATCTGATTCTTGAGGTTCGCCTGCGTCACCGCGCCGAGCAGGTATCCCATGCGATCAGATTCGAGGAACAGCGCGCGTTCGAGCGCGGGGGTGGGCACCGTCTCGAAATAGTTGGTGCGGTCGAACCAGGTGGTGCCGTTGTAGTCGGTCGCGCCGACCTCCTGGAGCGGGGCGAAGAAGTCGCCCGGCGCGTTCTCCGAACCGTTGAACATCAGGTGCTCGAAAAGGTGGGCGAAGCCGGTGCGGCCCTTGGGCTCGTCCTTGGAGCCGACGTGGTACCAGATGGACACGGCGACCACGGGGGCCTTGCGGTCCTCGTGGACGTAGACGCGCAGGCCGTTGGGCAGCGTGAAGCTTTCGTAGGGGATGTCGACCTGGGAGACGAGCCGGTTCAGCGGGGCGACGGGGGCGGTCGCCTGCGCTGAAGCGGGCGCGGCGGCGCCGGGTGCCGCGGCGGTGTCGACGCCGGTGGTCGAGCCGGCGCCGAGCGCGGTGGCGAGCAGCAGGAGGGTGGGCAGGCGGACGCGCATCATGCTCTCCGGTTTCGATTTGCGACGGTTGATAACCGGGTGCGCGGCGCGCGCAAGGGCGCGGGCGGTTGCGCGATCTTGCGAAAAGCGTTCGGGCGCGCGGCGGGGCGACTCGTCGCGTTTCTGGACGGTTCGGGGCCGAAGTTACAAGGTTGACGCCGCGTAGAGGTAGGATGGTCTCACTTTCGAGCAGCCGCGCGGCGGGCGGCGTGGCGGAGCGCGGGCGGGCGAGGGTCGGCACCCGCCATATTTACCCGATCGGCGGGACTGTAGGACAGCGCGCGCGCTCCGCGGGGTTGGCGCGGGCGGCGGGCGGCCATAGGTTCGGGCGGACACAGCGGAGGACGGCATGCGGGCGAGCGGTTTGGCGATGACGATGGCGGCGCTGCTGGCGACGGGGGCGGCGGCGCAAGCGCCAGCGACCCCCGCCGCTCCCCAATTCAGCGCGGACCGGGTGAAGGCGCACGTGTCCTTCCTCGCCGACGACCTGCTGGAGGGGCGCGACGCGGGGAGCCGCGGCTACGAGATCGCGGCGCGCTACGTCGCCAGCCAGTTCGCCGCGCTGGGGCTGCGGCCCGCCGGTGCCGACGGCTTCTTCCAGCCCGTGCCCTTCGTCAGCGCGACGCTGGCGGAAGCCCCGGCGCGGGTGACGGTGGGCGGGCGCGCCTTTCTCAACGGGACGGGGGTGCTGGTGCGTCCCGACGCTCGCGAGGCGCGGCAGGCGGTGGAGGCTTCCGCGGTGTTCGCCGGCTACGGGCTGGATGCTTCACAGGCCGGCTTCGACGATTATCGCGGGCTCGACGTCAGGGGCAAGTGGGTGGCGGTGCTCGCCGGCTATCCCAAGGGCACGCCGAGCGAGGTCGGCGCGCACCTCAACGCGGAAAAGGCGCGTGCGGCGGAGAAGCGGGGGGCAATCGGTGTGATCACGCTGCTGACCCGCGCCGAGCTCGCGCGGCGGCCTTGGGTGCGGCGGACGGAGGCGATGCGCGAGCCGGCGCTGTCGTGGGTGGGCGCGGACGGGCGGCCGTTCAGCCTCGCGCCGGGCGTCCGCGGGGCGGCGACCTTCGACGTCGCGGCGGGCGACGCGTTGTTTGCGGGCGCGTCGCGCTCCTTCGCCCAAGTGCTCGACGAGGCGGACAAGGCGGGCGCGAAGCCGCGCGGCTTCGCGCTGCGCGCGCCGGTGCGGCTCTAGCGGGAGACGGTGACGCGGCGGATCGCCAGCCCCAACGTGCTGGCGAGCATCCCCGGGTCGGACCCGTCGGTGGCGAACGAGGTGGTGCTGCTGATGGGGCACCTCGACCACGTCGGGACCAACCCAGCGAAGACGCCAGACGGCATCTACAACGGGGCGATGGACAACGCGGTGGGCATCGCCACGCTGCTGGAGGCGGCGCGGGCGATGGCGGCGGCACCGACGCGCCCACGCCGTACCGTGCTGTTCGCGGCGGTGACGGCGGAGGAGAAGGGGCTGCTCGGCGCCGAGTACCTCGCCAAGCACCCGCTCCCGGGGGGGGGCAAGGTGGTCGGCGTGGTTAACCTCGACATGCCGGTGCTGCTCTACCCGTTCAGCGATGTGATCGCGTTCGGCGCGAACCACAGCACGCTGGGGCCGGCGGTGCAGCGCGCGGCGGCGGGGATGAAGGTGGCGCTGACCCCCGATCCGCTGCCGGAGGAAGGGCTGTTTACCCGGTCCGACCATTACAAGTTCGTGCGCGAGGGCGTGCCTTCGGTGTTCCTTATGACGGGGTTCGCGGGGGAAGGGCAGCAGCGGTTCCGCGACTTCCTGGCCACCCATTACCACCAGCCATCAGACGACCTAAAGCTGCCGATCGACTGGGCGGCGGGCGCGCGCTTCGCGGAGATCAACTATCGGATCGCGATGGAGGTGGCGAACGCGCCGCGAGCCCCGCAGTGGAACACGGACAGCTTCTTCGCGCCGAAGGGGACGACGGGCCGCCGCGCCGCGGCTCGCTGAACCGGGACCGGACCGGGGCGTTTAGATGAACGCGACGCCCCGGCCAGCGGCCCTTGTGTTGCATAATAGCAACACTACATCCCTGGCCGAAAGGAACAGGGACCACCTATGAATCTCGACAAGTTTACCGACCGCGCCAAGGGTTTCCTCCAATCGGCGCAGACCGTCGCGCTCCGCTCCAGTCACCAGCGGATCGCGCCCGAGCACCTGCTGAAGGCGCTGCTCGAGGACGAGCAGGGCATGGCCGCCGGGCTGATCGCGCGCGCCGGGGGCGATGCTGCAACCGCTACGCGCGCCGTTGATGCGGCGTTGGCCAGGATCCCGGCGGTTTCGGGCAGCGGGGCGAACCAGGCCCCCGGCATCGACGCGGAGCTGATGCGCGTGCTCGATCAGGCCGAGCAGGTCGCGCAGAAGGTGGGCGACAGCTACGTCACTGTGGAGCGGCTGCTGCTCGCGCTGGCGCTGGCCACCACGACCGAGGCGGGCAAGGCGCTCGCTAACGCGGGCGTGAAGGCGGACGCTCTGAACGGCGCAATTAACAGCTTGCGCGGCGGGCGCGCGGCGGACAGCGCCAGCGCGGAGGACCGTTATGACGCGCTGAAGAAGTTCGCGCGCGACCTGACCGAGGCGGCGCGTGACGGCAAGCTCGACCCGGTGATCGGCCGCGACGAGGAGATCCGGCGCACGGTGCAGGTGCTTGCGCGCCGCACCAAAAACAACCCGGTGCTGATCGGCGAGCCGGGCGTCGGCAAGACGGCGATCGTCGAGGGCCTCGCGCTCCGCATCGCCAATGGCGACGTGCCCGACGGGCTGAAGGACCGGCGGCTGATGGCGCTCGATATGGGAGCGCTCATAGCCGGCGCGAAGTACCGCGGCGAGTTCGAGGAGCGGTTGAAAAGCGTCATCGACGAGGTGAAGGCTGGTAGCGGCGAGATCATCCTGTTCATCGACGAGATGCACACCTTGATCGGCGCGGGGAAGGGTGAGGGGGCGATGGACGCCTCCAACCTCCTGAAACCCGCGCTCGCCCGCGGCGAGCTCCACTGCGTCGGCGCGACCACGCTCGATGAGTACCGCAAGCATGTGGAGAAGGATCCGGCGTTGCAGCGGCGGTTCCAGCCGGTGTTCGTGGGGGAGCCGACGGTGGAGGACACTGTGTCGATCCTGCGGGGCTTGAAGGAGAAGTACGAGCTGCACCACGGCGTGCGGATCACCGACGGCGCCTTGGTAGCGGCGGCCACGCTGTCCAACCGCTACATCACTGACCGCTTCCTGCCCGACAAGGCGATCGATCTGATGGACGAGGCCGCGAGCCGCATCCGCATGGAAGTGGAGAGCAAGCCGGAGGAGATCGAAGTGCTCGACCGGCGGATCATCCAGCTCAAGATCGAGCGGGAGGCGCTGGGGCGCGAGAGCGATGCGGCGTCGCGCGAGCGGCTGGGACGGATCGAGCACGAGCTGGCGCAGCTCGAGCAGCAGAGCGCGGAGCTGACGGGGCGCTGGCAGGCGGAGAAGGAGAAGATCAACGCCGAGGCCAAGCTGAAGGAGCAGCTCGACGCCGCCCGGCTCAGCCTCGAGCAGGCGCAGCGGGCGGGCGACCTCGCGAAGGCGGGCGAGCTCGCTTATGGGACAATCCCGCAGCTCGAGCGGCAGCTTAGCGAGGCGGCGCAGGCCACCCAGGGCGCGATGCTGCGCGAGGAGGTGACGGCCGACGACATCGCGGGCGTCGTGTCGCGCTGGACGGGCGTGCCGGTCGACCGGATGGTCGAGGGCGAGCGCGCCAAGCTGCTCCGCATGGAGGAGGAGCTGGGGAGGCGCGTGATCGGGCAGGGAGAAGCGGTGCAGGCCGTGTCCCGCGCGATCCGGCGCGCGCGCGCGGGCCTGCAGGACCCGAACAGGCCTTTAGGCAGCTTCCTGTTCCTCGGCCCCACGGGTGTTGGCAAGACGGAGCTGACCAAGGCGTTGGCCGAGTTCCTATTCGACGATCCGTCGGCGATGGTGCGGATCGACATGAGCGAGTTCATGGAGAAGCACAGCGTGTCCCGCCTGATCGGTGCGCCGCCGGGCTACGTCGGCTACGACGAGGGCGGGGTGCTGACGGAAGCGGTGCGGCGCAGGCCGTACCAGGTCGTGCTATTCGACGAGGTGGAGAAGGCGCACGGCGACGTGTTCAACGTGCTCCTGCAGGTGCTCGACGACGGGCGGCTGACCGACGGTCAGGGGCGCACGGTCGACTTCGCCAACACGATCATCATCTTGACCTCCAACCTCGGCTCGCAGTTTCTCGCCGCCTTGGGCGAGGACGATCCGGTAGAGAAGGTGGAGGGCCAAGTGATGGAGGTGGTGCGCGCCCACTTCCGGCCCGAGTTCCTGAACCGGCTGGACGAGATCATCCTGTTCCACCGGCTGGGCCAGGCGCACATGGCGCCGATCGTCGACATCCAGGTAGGCCGCGTGGGCAAGCTGCTCGCCGACCGCAAAATCGGCCTGGAGCTCACGGACGCGGCGCGGGCGTGGCTGGGGCGGGTCGGCTACGACCCGATCTACGGCGCGCGGCCGCTGAAGCGGACGGTGCAGCGCTACCTCGCCGACCCGCTGGCGGACGCGATCCTGCGCGGGGAGGTGCCGGACGGGACCGCGCTGGTCGTCGACGAGGGCGAGGGCGGGCTGACGCTGCGGCCGGCGGGCGAGGTGCCCCCTGTCGAGAAGCGGGCGGCCGCCTGAGCGGGACTCTCCTTTCCGACTTCGCATGAGGGGAGCTCGCGGCTTTCACATCCCCCGTTGCGCTTCCGGGTTGTGGCCGCTCGCGTCCGCCGTTTCGTAGAAAAGGCGGAGCAGCGCTCGCTCGGCGGGTGACAGGTGCGGGTTCCAGGCGTCGAAGATGAGGACGACTCGGAGTTCGTCGCTGTCGTTCCACGCTTCGTGCTCGATCGTGTCGTCGAAGGCGAGCGCCTCGCCGACGGTCCAGCCGCGCGTTTCGCCGCCGACGCGGATGGCGCAGCCGTCCGGCACGATCAGCGGCAGGTGCACGGTGACGCGGGTGTTGGTGACGCCGTTGTGCGGAGGAATGCGCGTGCGGGGGCGGAGCAGCGAGAAGAAGGCGTTGGGCGTGCGGCCGGGGATCTCGGGGCGGGCGGAGATCGCGTTGAGCGCGGCCGCGGTCGCCGGGCAGCGAGCGCAGGCGTCGTCCTGCCGCTCGCCGTGTCGCCACAGGTGGTAGGCGGTCCACTGCAGGTTGTTGTCGAGCTCGCTCCAGATGGTCGGTGGCGCGCCGCTCGGCATGGAGATGTAGGGGACGAAGCCGGGGGCGGCTTCGGCGAGCAGCGCGCTGATCTCCTCGCGGATCGCGTCCGCGCGCGCTTCCAGCGCGTCCATCCAAGGGAAGAGATGGCGCGGGAAGAATTCGTCGGCGGGCAGGAAGGGGAAATGCACACCGTGGCAGACGGGCTGGTACACGCGCCGCCGGCCGAGTGCGACGTCCACCGCCGCGTCGAAGCGGCGCAGCTCGGCCCCGTCAAAGGCGGCGCGCTCGCGGTCGAGGCGGGCGTCGACCGTCGACACGAAGTCGCGATCGCGCTCGGCGACGTAGGCGGCGGCGTCGCGGAGCAGCGCGTCGAGTTCGGGGGCGCGCTGCTCGAGCGGCGGGGCAAAGAGCAGGGCGGCGCGCCAGGCGAGCGTCGCCTCGGCGTGCTCCGCGCGGCGCTGGTGGAGCTGCGCCTTCCTGATCTGCGCGCCGAGATCTCGCTGGTCGAGGGCGACGACCCGGTCGAGCGCGCGGCGCTCGCCGTCGTCGTCGCCCAGCGCGCGGTGTGCACTGGCCAAGTTCATCAGCAGCGGCGCGGCCCGCGGATCGGCGTCGGCGGCGCGGGCGAACAGGTCGACGGCCCCGCCGGGATCGCCGCCGTTCAGCGCCATCATGCCCAGCGTATTGAGCGCCGCGGGGTGGTTGGGCGCGAGATCGAGCGCCGCGCGCAGGTCGCGCGCGGCGGCTTCCATCCGTCCAGCGCGGCCGTGCGCCTGGGCGCTGTTCAGCAGCTGCGAAACCTGGGACGTGCTCACCGATGAGGCTGAGGCGTCATTGCCCGCCGGGCTTGTTGCGCAGCTTATTTTGCAGGTCCTGCGCGTAGCCTTGGTGACCGCGCGCCGAGCCTTCCCACTCCGCCTTGGTCAGGCAGACCTTGGTGACGCGCGCGAAGGAGCCGGTCTCGCTAACCCGCTTGCAGACCTTCTTCTCCATCGCGGGCTGTTCGGGCTGGGCAAGGCCGGTCCCGGCATTCGTCCCGGCCTGAGCGAGCGCCGGCCCGGCAACGAGCAAGGAGGCGAGAAGCACGGCAGACGACTTGGACATGACGCGGACCTCTTTCGTTTCCGTCGCGGAACTAGCAGGAAAGACGCGCACGCGAAAGCGTTGCCGCGCTGCAATCGCGCAAGGACGCTTATGCCCACTCCCGCCGAAATCGTGGCCGACCCGCGCTGGCTGCCGCACCGCTACGTCGAGGAGGCGGACGCAATCCGGTTCCGGCTGACGTCGCGCGAGGCGCTGCGCGCCGCGACCTTCCTGACCGACGCCGAGCTGGGGCCCGGCGAGCTGGCGGAGGTGCCGCGCGGGATAATGTGCGGCGCAGGGCGCGCGCAGGGCCCGGCGACTGGCGGCGCGCCGATGCTGATCCTCCATTCGGCCTTCTGCTGCTCGACGCTGCTCGCGCGCGCGCTGGACGCGGACGGGACGGCGACCGCCTACAAGGAGCCGGTAATCCTGAACGACGTGAGCGGCTGGCGGCGGCGTGGAGCGGACGCGCGCGCGGCGGCCGCCGCGATGCGCGACGCGCTGCGCCTGCTTGGACGGCGCTGGCCGGGAGAGCGGGCGGCCGTGGTCAAGCCGTCCAACGTGGCGAACGCCTGGGGACCGGTGATGCTCGACCTGAGCCCGGGAAGCCGCGCGCTGCTGCTCCACGCGCCGCTTCCCGTCTTCCTCGGCTCCGTCGCGCGCAAGGGGCTGGAAGGGCGGTTGTGGGTGCGCGACTTGGCCGCCAAGCTGCTGGCGGACGGGGTGGTCGAGCTCGGCATCGGCCCGCGCGACTGGTTCGGGCTGACCGACCTGCAGGTCGCCGCGGCTGGGTGGCTGGCGCAGCAGGCGCTGTTCGCGAAGCTCTGCGCGCGCTTTCCCGATCGGGTGCGGACGCTGGACAGCGAGGCGCTGTTGGCGCGGCCGGCCGAGGCCATGACGCGGCTGTCCAACCTGTTCGGGCTGGGACTGGACGAGAAGAAGGCGGCGGCGGTCGCACGAGGGCCGGCGTTCACGCGGCACAGCAAGGGGAGCGGACGGCGCTTCGACGTCGCGGCACGCGAGGCCGAGCGGGCGGAAGAGGCGGCGCACGCGAACGAGATCCGGCTGGTGGCGGCGTGGGGCGAGCGAGTGGCGGAGGGGGCGGGGGTGCCGCTGCGGCTGCCCGCGCCGTTGCTGGTTTAGCCCTCTCCCGCGAGCGAGGGCGAAAAGAAAGGGCGGGTCTTTCGACCCGCCCTCGAAGGCTCCGGTGGGTGCGGGCCCGCTTAGAAGCGGATGCGCGCGCTCGCCGTGTAGGTGCGGCCCAGCGTGTCGTAGGTCGACGGGTAGGTGTTGCCGCTGTTGAAGGCGGTCGAGCCGATGTTGTTCCCGACCAGCGGCGGTCCCTTGTCCAGCAGGTTCTCGATCAAGAAGGTGAACGTGAAATTCTCGTTCGCCTCGAACCGGGCCGCCAGGTCAAAGAAGTCGTAGTCGGGGATGCGATTGAAGTTGAACGTGCCGGTACCGACCGCCGGCACCGCCCCGGTGAACGCCGGAGCCGTAGCAGCATCCTCGTAGCGCACGTCGTCGATGTGCCGCCACAGCAGCGACAGGTCCGTGTCGTTGAAGCTCAGCGTGTTGCGGAGCGACCACTGGTACTTCGGCTGAATCGAGCCGCAGTTGGACGAATACAGGCCTACACAATCCCGGTTGATCGCCGACGGCGTCGCCTGGAATTCGGAGCTGGCGGTGTAGTTGCCCTGGAAGCTGACCGAGTAGCCGAGGTCGTCGCTGAACTCGGTGCGGTAGCTGATCACCAGGTCGACGCCGTCCGTCTTCAGGCGGCCGAGGTTCGAAAAGGTGATCGGCAGGCCCGGAGTGGTCGACGGGTCGCCGGACAGGCCGCCGTCGAGCGGGTTGCGCCGGATGGCCAAGCAGGCCGGGTTGGTCGGCGACAGATTGCTGCCGGCGAAGCAGGCGTCGATGACGTCGCCCGGCGCCGGGTTGGTGATCGCCCCGCTGACCTTAATGTTGTAATAGTCAACAGTGATCGCGAGGTTGCGAATGAACTCCGGCTGGAACACCGCGCCAAGCGTGTAGCTGTTCGACTTCTCCGGCCCGACGCCGAGATTGCCGCCGCCGGTAGAGTTCGCCTGGCCGGAGACCGGTTGCGGGATCGCGCCGATGGTGAGCTGCGTCGCGCCTTGCGCTAGGCAGACGTCGCGCAACGTGCCAGTCGGCGCCTGCCGGATACGCTGGCCCGCGTCGTTGAGCGAGGCACAGGGGTCGTCCGCCAGGTTGGTGAGCGTCGTGTTCACTGGGCTGAACAACTCGTTGATGTTGGGCGCGCGCACCGCGCGTGCGTAGAAGCCGCGGAACTGCAGCCCGCCGCCCGGCTCGTACCGGCCGCCGACCTTGTAGGTGGTGGTGCTGAACGACGGGTTGCCCGGCGCGTCGATCTTGTAGTCGGAGTAGCGGATGCCCGCTTCGAGCTGGAGGTTCTCGAAGAAGGGCTTGTCGGTGACGAGCGGGGCGATCAGCTCGGCGAAGGCTTCGTAGACCTTAAAGCCACCCTCGACGTTCGGCGCCGCGCCGCCCGCGCCGCCGAGGTCGCCCGACTGCGACAGCGTGTCGGAGCTGATCCGCGCATTCTGCTCGCGGAATTCGGTGCCGACGGCGAAGCCGATCACGTCGTCGTCCTCAGCGAAGGGCGAGGCAAAGCCGAAGTCGCCGGAGATCACGCCGCGGGCGAGCGCCTGCGTGATCTCGGTCGCCGAGGTGCTATCCTCCGTCAGGAAATCGACCGCCTCCGGCGAGATAGCGCCGAAGAAGTTGGCGGGGACGCAGCCGTTGGACGGGTCCTGGCAGGTCGGCACGCCGCCGACGTTATTGACTAGCAGCGACTGGCGGACGCGCGAGTTCAGGAAATAGCCCTGCTGCGTTTGCGTGTTCTCCGATTCGCCATAGGCGCCGAACACGTCAAACTGGAGGTTGTCGGTGATATCGCCGCGAATACCGACGCGCTGGTCGAAGATGGTGGTGTCGAAGTCGCTGATGCGCGGACCCGCCTCCACCGCGCGGCGGAACAGGCCGGAGGTCACCGTGCGGTAGCGCGGGTCCGTCGGGCCGGTGGCAACCGCCGCGGCATCGCAGGTCGCTTGGTCGAAGCGCGGCGTGTACGCACCGGTCGCCGGGTTGGTGTCCGCGGCGCAGAAGGCGTTGCGGACGGCAGGGGTAAGGAACGGATTGTTGAGGTTGATGTCGACCGGCAGGTTGAACGCGCCGGACGGAGCAATGACGGTGCTCACCGTGTTCTTGGAGAACAGGCCGCGCGCGTAGACCTCGATCCCGTCCGCGACTTCGTAGGAGCCCGCACCATAGATGTTGTAACGTTCGAACGGGGTCTGGAAGACGTTGAAAGGGTTAAAATTGAACGGCGTGAACGCCGCGGTGGTGTTGAAAGCGGTGAACGCCTCGTTGATCTGGCGCGTGCCGTTGGCGTTGTCGCCCCTGGTCGGGTTCACGCCGGTGAAGCGCGTCGGGAAGGAAGTGCCCGAACCGCCGATGCCACCGGTGAAGCTGTCGATCTGGTTCACCGACACGCGGCGCGCGCCCTGGAACACCGCGTCGGCCTGCTGATAACCGACGGAGAACACCACGTTGCCGCGGCCGTCCTCGAAATTGGCGCCGATGGTAGCGTCGATGCGGAAGATGTTGCCGTCGCCGCGCTCGGTAATGGTGTTGGCGGCGTTAACGTCCAAGCCGGCGAAGTCGGAGCGGGTGATGAAGTTCACCACGCCCGACACCGCGTCGGCGCCGTAGGTGGTCGACGCGCCGCCGGTGAGCACGTCGACGCGCTCCACCAGCGCGACCGGGATGTTGTTGAGGTCGAACCGGCCCTGCAGCTCGGCCGGAACAAGGCGGACGCCGTCGATCAACACGATGTTGCGGTTGGAGCCAAGGCCGCGCAGGTTGACGAAGGACGCGCCGCCGTTGCCGTTGTTCACGGCGGAGCCGACGGACGGCACGACGCCAGGCAGCTCGCGCAGCAATTCTTCGGCGACCGAGGCCTGCTGCAGGTCAATCTCGTCCTCGCCGACCACAGTGACGGGCGCGGTCGACTCGAGGTTGGGGTTGCGGATCAGCGTGCCGGTGACGACGATCTCGCCAGTGGAGGCTTCCTCGGCGGGAGCGCCTTCCTGCGGGGTTACGCCTTGGGGCGTGTTCTGGCCGGTGTTGCCCAGATCGTCGGCAGTGTCGCCCGGCTGCGTGTTCTGCGCCGCGTCCTGGTCCGCCACGGCGTCCTGCGCGAGCGCGGGCGCGGCGGCGAAGGCCAGCCCGGCGATCATGGTGGAGCGCAGCAGCGCCAGCTTGAAACTATTATTGGACATTCTGATCCTCTCGAGCAGCACGCGCAGCACCCCCGGCGACGCGCGGCATTGCCACTTGTGTATTTTGCTGCCCCCTGCAGATGCAATCGTCGATCGGTGCGCGATGCGCTTATGTTGCGAGATGTGGCATTATGAGCACAGGCGAAGGCGCGCTCTGGGCGTTGGTGGGGAGAATGGTGATGAGCAGATGGTGGCTCGGCGGGGCGGGGTTAGCGGCATTGGCAACGCCCGTCGCGGCGCAACGGACGGGCGGCGCTTCACCGCTGGTCGACGCAGTGGTCGCTTGCCGGACGGAGACAGGCGAGGCGAGGCGGCTCGCCTGCTTCGATCGCGCGGCGGCGGCGCTGGGCGCGGCGAGCGGGCGCGGCGAACTGGTGGTGCTGGGGCGAGAGGACGTGCGGCGGACGCGGCGGTCCTTGTTCGGCTTTAACCTGCCGGACGCGCCCTTGTTCGGCGGCCGGATCAAGGACGAGCCCGTCCGGGAGATCGAGGCGGTAATCAAGGGCGTGCGCGGCGACGGTTACGGCCGCTACACGATTACCCTGGAGGATGGGGCGGTGTGGCGCACGACCGAAGCGGGACGCGGCACGCCTAGGCCGGGGGCGAGCGTGCTGATCCGGCGCGCCGCACTCGGCAGCTATTTCATGAGCGTTGGCGGCCGGGCGGGGGTGCGGGCGTTGCGCGTCGGCTGAAGCGCGGCGGCGAGCACCGCTTCCGGGTCGATCCGCTCGCCGTTCCAGACCACGGACCAGTGAAGGTGCGGGCCCGTGGCGCGGCCGGTCGCGCCCGACAAGCCGAGCGGTTGGCCTTGGCGTACGGTTTCGCCGGGCGCGACCGCCATTCGGGATAAATGGAGGAAGGCGCTCGATAGGCGGTGGCCGTGGTCGACGATCACCAGCCCGCCTTCGACGGAGAAGCCGGACGCGGCCAGCGTGACCACGCCGTCGGCGGGGGCGAGGACGGGGGTGCCGGTCGGGACCGCGACGTCCGCACCGCTGTGGAAGGGGCCGACCTCCCGCCCCGCGTAGGTGCGGGCGGACCCGAACACGCCGCTGATCCGGCCCGTCGCGGGCCAGCGGAAAGGCTGGCGCCAGCCTTCGACCGGGTGGAGGGTCGAGCGGGCGGCGATGATGCGGGCGAGCTCCGCATCGCGCCGGGCGACAGCCTCGGGCGTGCGGGGGCGGTTCAGCGGCAGGGTGGGGAGGCGCTGGAGCCGCCAGGTCCGCCGGGCGACGAGGAGCGGGCGGACGATTTCCCGGCCGTCGGCGGCCGCGGCGCGGAGCGTCGCGGCGGGGACGGCGTCGCGGCCGAAGCCGAGGACAAAGCCGCCGTCCGGGGCGAGCTCGACTGGCGCACCGTTTAGGAACAGCGCGTGCGTGCCGGCGGGGGCGAAGCCGCGAACGAAGCCGCCTTGGACGGGCGTCCCGGACAGAACGAAATCGGCCTCCACCGCCGGGGCCGCGCCGAGGAATAGAAGCGCGGCGAGCGCCGCGAGCGGCTTCACCCGCGCTGCAGTTCCGCGCGGAGCGATGCTTCGGCGGTGGCGTAGGCTTCCTGGCGGCGGACGCTCCAATAGCGCAGCCGGTCGAGCGGCACGCTCGCCCCCGTCACCGCGCAGCGGACGTGGTCGCCCGGCACCAGCACACGAAAGGTGCCGGCGAGATAGTGGAGGCGGGCTTCGCGGCCGCCCGTCATGCGTAGCATCGGAAGTGATCCTTATCAGTCGCCGAACAGCGAGCTTTGCTCGGTCTTTCCCGCAGGATAGGCGCGCGCTGCCGTTCGTTCAACGAGCGGGCGGACCGGCACGACGCCGTCGGCGAAGTAGAGGCGGAGCCGCGGCGCTTCGCGCGCGTCCGCCGCGCTGGTGACGAGCGCGCCGTGCGCCGCCTCGACCCGGGCGAAGCCGCGCTGGAGGGGGAGGTTCGGGTCGGCGGCGAGCGCGACGCGCCACAGCCGGTCGAGGCTTTCCCGCGCGTCGCGCAGCCGCCAGGCGAGCGGCTCGGGGCGCAGCCGGGCGGCGGCGAACCGCAGGC
>CADCVW010000038.1 GCA_902806235.1 uncultured Sphingomonadaceae bacterium
GCCGCTCTCGATGCTCGTGCGCACTCGCAGCGCGACATCGATGCGCTCGCGGATAAGGTCGACGCCGCGGTCGGTCGCGACGATCTGGAGGTTTACCTTTGGGAAGCGCTTCAGGAACGCTGGCAAGCTAGTCGACAAGGGCTCGACGAGGCCGTTGGGACAGCTGAAGCGCACTTGTCCGTGCGGCTCGCCCAGCGCCTCGGCAGTGACGGCGCGGGCGCGCTCGAGTTCGAGCACGATCGTGCGGCAATGCTCGTAGAGCGTCTGGCCGATCTCGGTGACGCGGAAGCGGCGTGTGGACCGCTCAATCAACCGTACGCCCAATCGGTCTTCCAGACCCGCGATGCGGCGGCTGAGTTTCGACTTCGGCAGCCGCATCGCTCGGCCCGCACGGGCGAAGCCGCCATGCTCCACGACCCCCGCGAACAGCACATAATCGTCAAGCTCTGCCGTCATGATCGTCCTGTTTATAGAACGCAGAGTAGTAACATAGCCGACTACTCGCCTCAGCGTCTCATGAGTAGATCTTCCGAGCAACGGGCATGAGCCCGCCAATGCGGGAGACAGACGATGACAGGACGGCTCAACAACAAGGTCGCGGTGGTGACCGGCGGCACGACGGGGATCGGCCTCGCGGTCGCGCAGCGCTTCGCGGTCGAAGGCGCTTCGGTGTTCATCACCGGCCGGCGTCAAGCAGAGCTAGACGCGGCGGTCAGCTCCATTGGCCACGGTGCCGTCGGCGTTCGCGCCGACATGTCGGTGCTCGCCGACATCGACAAGCTCTACGATGCGGTTCAGCAGAAGCACGGCCAGATCGACGTCGTAATGGCTAACGCCGGCGGCGGCGACTTCGCGCCGCTCGGCTCCATCACCGAGGAACAGTATGAGAAGACCTTCGGCACCAATGTGAAGGGCACGATCTTCACGGTGCAGAAGGCATTGCCGCTGCTGAAGGACGGGGGATCGGTGATCCTCACTGGCTCTTCGACCAGCATCAAGGGGACGGCTGCCTTCAGTATCTACAGCGCCACAAAGGCGGCGGTGCGCAACCTCGCGCGCAGCTGGATGCTCGACGTCAAGGATCGCGGCATCCGCGTGAACGTGATCAGTCCCGGCCCGATCGAGACTCCTGGTCTGCTGGGGCTGGCGACGGATGCCGAGCAGGAGAAGCAGCTGCGGGCTGGCCTTTCGGCATCGGTCCCGCTGGGCCGGCTCGGCCGGCCTGAAGAGGTCGCCAACATGGCGCTGTTCCTCGCCTCCGATGAGGCAAGCTTCGTCAATGGCGCCGAGCTGTTCGTCGACGGCGGGGAGGTGCAGGCCTGACCAATCCGTACGAAGAAGGGGCGGCTCACCGAGCCGCCCCTTTTCTGGGCTCTCCATCCCAGTATCCCGCCGATGAAGTGGTTTGGCCCAGCGATGATAGGCCGGCGACTGGCCGCTTTCCGGATCGCAGAGTTTGGACCCGGCGTGCCTAGGAATGGGGCTGAGCGCTCCTTCAGCCGTTCAGCTCCGGATTGCCGGCAGGGGCGCATCGACGCAGTGAGCTTCGCTGAATGACTGTCCGGTTCTGGGAGCGGCATTATCAACCTGAGCGGCCGATTATGGGTCTTCGCCACTGATTACGATCGGCGTTCGCTCGTCCGGCGTGCAGGGCCGCGGCGCAGCATGCCAGCGGCCCCGCCACCCCGACGGCGCCGTTCTCAGCGCTCTGCGTTTGTTACTCCAATGCCGTTCAGCGCCGCGACCGCCTCGTCGGAGAGCTCAACCGACGCCGCAGCCAGGTTCTCGTGAAGATGGGCGACCGAGGAAGTGCCGGGGATCAGCAGGATGTTGGGTGAGCGCCGTAGCAACCAGGCGAGCGCTACCTGCATCGGCGTTGCTCCCAGACGCGCGGACACGTCGGACAGCGTCTCCGACTGGAGCGGGCTGAAGCCGCCGAGCGGAAAGAAAGGCACGTAGGCGATGCCGTCCGCCGCCAGCGCATCAATCATCCCATCATCGTCGCGGTGCGCGATGTTGTACTGGTTCTGCACGCAGACGACCTCGACGATGCCGCGCGCCTGCTCGACCTGCTTGGGCGTCGCATTGCTCAACCCGATGTGTCGGATCAGCCCCTGATCCTGAAGCCTGGCGAGCGCGGCAAGCTGCGGTTCCACCGAACCCTCCGCCGGCCCGTGTCCGTCGCCGTCTCCCATGAAACGCATGTTGACGACGTCCAGGACGTCCAAGCTTAGGTTCCTAAGATTGTCGTGAACCGCCGCCGTGAGCGCCGTCGCGTCCTGCGCAGGGTTCCACGATCCGTCGTCGCCACGAACGGCACCGACCTTTGTCACGATCGTCAAGCCGTCGGGATAGGGGTGAAGCGCCTCCCGTATGACCTGGTTGGTGACGTGGGGGCCATAAAAGTCGCTGGTGTCGATGTGATCCACCCCGTGCGCGGCCGCCTCACGCAGCACTGCCAGCGCTGCGCCGCGGTCGCGCGGGGGGCCGAACACGCCGGGACCGGCGAGTTGCATCGCGCCATAACCGAGCCGTTTGATGTCGTAGTCGCCGAGCCGGAAGCTGCCTGCCTGATCTATTCTCTGCATGTTGTTCTCCTCTTCTCCGAACAGGTAGGCGTTGCCGAAGCGCGCGATAATGCCGCATGGTCCGTACGGGCTGTACGGAAAACCGGACGATGAACGCGGACCTTGGAGATCTGACCGCCTTCCTCGCTGTTGCGAAGGCCCGCGGCTTCCGGGATGCTGCGCGGACGAGCGGGACCAGCGCCTCGACGCTGAGCGAAGCCGTGCGCCGCCTCGAGACGCGGCTGGGTGTGCGCCTGCTCCACCGTACGACGCGAAGCGTTACGCCGACCGAGGTCGGCGCGAAGCTGATCGAGCGACTTACGCCGGCGCTCGGCGAGGTCGAAACGGCGCTGGCCATCGTCGGCGGCTCTCGCGGTGGACTGGCGGGAACCCTCCGGCTCAACGTACCGGTCAGCGCCGCACGGCTTGTGCTGCCCGCGATTCTCCCGAGCTTCATGACCGTCCACCCCGACATCAGGCTGGAGATCATCGCGGAGGACAGCTTCGTCGACGTGCTCGCCAAGGGCTGCGACGCGGGCATCCGCTACGACGAGCGGCTCGACCAGGACATGATCGCGGTGCCGATTGGACCGCGCATCCAGCGCATAGCCACCGCCGCCGCGCCAGCCTATCTCGATCGCCGAGGCCGCCCGAGCCATCCGCGTGACCTGCTCGACCACGCCTGCCTACTTGGACGGTTCGCGAGCGGCGCGCTGACGAGCCCGTGGGAGTTCGAGCGGGCCGGCGAGATCGTCCGCGTCGAGCCGCGTGGGCCGCTGATCGTGCAGGTCGGCGGCGCGACCGATCTCGCCGTTGACGCCGCCATCGCGGGGGTCGGGATCATCTCGCTGTTCGAAGACTGGTTGCGTCCGCATCTCGACAGCGGCGTGTTGGAGCCGTTGCTCGAGGACTGGTGGCAGCCGTTCTCTGGTCCCTTTCTCTATTATTCCGACCGCCGACTGGTGCCGCTCCCGCTGCGCGCCTTTATCGACTTCATTAAGGCCATGCCCGCCTAGGTACGGCTCGCCTGATGCAAGCACGGCATCCAACGGCCCATGCCGCGCTTCGATTATGTCGAGTGGAGGCTGAACAAATGGCCGAAGTTCGGAGCGAGAGAGCGGTCTGGAATGGCGGCTTGTGGGTCCTTTCCGCCGCAGGCGCTTATGTGCCCCGTTTCGGTTTCCGCGGCTCAAGTGTCGGCAGCTTGGGCGGAGCTGTTACTCGGGCGTTTCTCGGGCGCGCTCTCCGCGCCGCTCGCCGAAAACGGCGGAGATGTTGGTCGGGGAAAGAGGATTCGAACCTCCGGCCCCTGCCTCCCGAAGACAGTGCTCTACCAGGCTGAGCTATTCCCCGACCGAGCCGGCGATCCGCTGGACCCCCGACGGGAACGGCCGGGTCTGTAGCCGCAGGGCGCGCGGGAGGCAAGCCCCGGCGACCGCTCACGCGCTGCGCGCGGCGATCATCGCGGCGACGTCGACGAACTTCTCGCGCGGGGAGCCGGCGCGGGCGCGGGAAACCTCCGCCGCCTCGATCCGTCGCCAGTCGGCGAAGCTTACCGGTTCGACGCCGCGCTCCGCCAGCAACGCGTCGAGCCCCGCTCCACCGGGGCGGCCGGCCCCGCCGCCTACGTCGGCGACGATGCGCTCGGCGACGAGATAGCCGTCGGGCTTGTTGGTGCCGATGGTGCCGCTCGGCCCCCGCCGCGCCCAGCCGACACAGTATAGGCCCGGGGCGATGCGGCCCTCCTCGCTGGGAAAGCGGCCGCGCGCCTCGTCGTAAGGTACGCCCGGGATGGGCGGGGTGCGGTAGCCGATGCAGCTCACCACCAAGCCGCAGGAAATGGCGTACTCCTCGCCGGTGCCGTGCGCCTCGCCGCTCGCGTCGAGGGCAGTGCGCTCGACGATCAAGCGCTCTACCCGCCCCTCGCCCTCCACACGCACGGGCCGCGAGAAAAAGTCGAAGCGAATGCGCGCAAGCTTTGCGCCGTCCGGCAGGCGCGCGGCGAACTCGCGCAGGTGCGCCACCGACTTGCGCAGGCCGGGTTCGAGCGCAGCGTCCGCTTTTGGGTCTGGGAGGTCGGCGGCGTCCACCTCCGGCGCGGCGCGCTCGAGCCGGCCGAGCTCGCCCAGCTCCTTGGGCGTCATGGCGATCTGGTGCGGGCCGCGGCGACCGACGATCGTCACCTCGCGCACGGCGGAGGTTCGCAGCGCGTCCAGCGCGTGGCCGACGATGTCGGAGCCGGCGAACTCCGCTTCGGTCTTGGCGAGGATGCGCGCCGCGTCCAAGGCGACGTTGCCCGCGCCGATAACAGCCGCGCCCGGCGCATCGAGCGGCGGATCGAGGTCGGCGAACTCCGGGTGGCCGTTGTACCAGCCGACGAAGGCCGCGGAGCCGACCACACCGGGCAAGTCTTCGCCGGGCACGCCCAAGGGCCTGTCCCGGGGCGCGCCGGTGGCGAGCACCACGGCGTCGTAGAAATTGGTGAGCTCATCCACCGCGACGTCGCGGCCGACCTCCACGTTGCCGACGAAGCGGACGCCGTCCGAGAGCGACACCGCCTCATAGCGCTTGCTCACCGCCTTGATCGACTGGTGATCGGGCGCGACGCCCGTGCGGATCAGCCCGTAGGGGACAGGGAGCTTGTCGACGAGGTCGATCCGGACCCGGCCGGGCAGCGCCTTGCCCAGCGCCTCCGCCGCGTAATAGCCGGCCGGGCCGGACCCAACGATCGCAACATGGACGGGCGCGACGTGGCTCATGGCGGCTCCTCTCGTCAGGACGGGAGCTTAGCGGGAGGAGCCGTGACCGCAAGGCTTGGCCCTGCGCCTGCGCGAGCTATCTTGGGCGATATGCGTATCGCCGCCGCCGTTGCAGCGTCCCTGCTGCTCGCGACTCCCTCCCCCGCCGCCAGTCCCACCCCCGCCCAGTCGCAGCGGCAGTTCCTGTCGTGGCTCGCGAGGTCGGGCATCCGCGGCGCGGAGTTCCGGGCGTTCGCGAGCTTCCTGCGGAGCGCGGGCGTCGCCAACGTCATCCCCGCCTGGCAGCTGGTCCGCACCGCGTCCGACCATGAGCGCTGCAGCGCGCCCGGCTTCGAGGTCGCGCCGCGCGTCTTATGGCCCAACATCGTCCGCACGCTCCGCTTCGCGCGCGACGCGGTGGTGCCGACGGTGGGCCCGCTGGAGGCGGTGTCCTCCTACCGCAACGTGTACCTCAACGGCTGCTCGGGCGGCGCGCCGCGCTCCGCCCACCGCTTGTTCTTCGCGCTCGACCTCCAGCCTCGCTCCGGCATCGCGCGGCACGACCTGATCCGCCGGGTATGCGCGCAGCACGCGCGGTTCGGCGCGCCGGCCGACGTCGGCCTCGGCTTCTATCAGGGCACGCGGTTTCACTTGGACAGCAAGGGCTATCGCAAATGGGGTTCGGACGGCAAAGGGGCGTCCAGTCCCTGCAACAGCTGACCTATTGAAAGACGCCCGTGGCGACGCCCCAAGATCGCATTCGCAACTTCTCCATCATCGCCCACATCGACCACGGCAAGTCGACGCTCGCCGACCGGTTGATCCAGACCTGCGGCGGGCTGTCCGAACGCGAGATGTCCGCGCAGGTGCTCGACAACATGGACATCGAGAAGGAGCGCGGGATCACCATCAAGGCGCAGACCGTGCGCCTCGACTACCACGCGGCGGACGGGCTCGACTACGTCCTCAACCTGATGGACACGCCCGGCCACGTCGACTTCGCCTACGAAGTCAGCCGCAGCCTCGCCGCCTGCGAGGGCGCGCTGCTCGTCGTGGACGCCGCGCAGGGGGTGGAAGCGCAGACACTCGCCAACGTCTATCAGTCGATCGAGCACGACCACGAGATCGTGCCGGTGATCAACAAGATCGACCTGCCCGCCGCCGAGCCGGAGAAGGTGCGCGCGGAGATCGAGGAGGTTATCGGGCTCGATGCGTCGGACGCGGTGCTGGCGTCGGCCAAGGCGGGCATCGGCATCGCGGAGACGCTGGAGGCGATCGTCAAGCGCATCCCCCCGCCCAAGGGCGACCCGGCCGCCCCGCTCAAGGCGATGCTCGTTGACAGCTGGTACGACCCCTACCTCGGCGTCGTGATCCTCGTCCGGGTGATCGACGGCACGCTGCGGAAGGGCGCGCAGGTCAAGTTCATGCAGGCGGGCACCACCCACCTCATCGATCGGGTGGGCGCGTTCCGGCCGAAGATCGACAACCTGCCCGAGCTGGCGACGGGCGAGATCGGCTTCGTCACCGCGCAGATCAAGGAAGTCGCGCAGACCCGCGTCGGCGACACGATCACCGATGCGCGCCACCCGGCCGCCGAGCCCCTGCCCGGCTTCCGCGAGGTGCAGCCCGTGGTGTTCTGCGGCCTGTTCCCGACGGACGCCAACGACTTCGAGAAGCTGCGCGAGTCGATCGGCAAGCTCCGCTTGAACGACGCGAGCTTCTCCTTCGAAATGGAGACCTCGGCGGCGCTCGGCTTCGGCTTCCGCTGCGGCTTCCTCGGCCTCCTCCACCTGGAGATCATCCAGGAACGGCTGACGCGCGAGTACGACCTCGACCTCATCACCACCGCGCCGAGCGTGGTGTACAAGATCGAGCTCACGCACGGCGCAGGCTCTATCGAGCTCCACAACCCCGCCGACATGCCCGACCCGAACCGCATCGAGCGGATCGAGGAGCCGTGGATCGACGCCACCATCTACGTTCCCGACGAGTACCTCGGCCCCATCCTGAAGCTGTGCCAGGACCGCCGCGGCATCCAGCGCGACCTCACCTACGTCGCGGGCCGCGCGCAGCTCCGCTACGAGCTGCCGCTAAACGAGGTAGTGTTCGACTTCTACGATCGGATCAAGTCGATCAGCCGCGGCTACGCGAGCTTCGACTACGCCCCTCTCGAATATCGCGAGGGCGACCTCGTGAAGATGAACATCCTGGTCAACAACGAGGCCGTGGACGCCCTGTCCATGATCGTCCACCGCGCCGCCGCCGAGGCGCGCGGCCGCCATATGTGCGAGCGGCTGAAGGACCTGATCCCGCGCCACATGTTCAAGGTGCCGATTCAGGCCGCGATCGGCGGCAAGGTGATCGCCCGCGAGACGATCGCGGCGCTCAGGAAGGACGTCACGGCTAAGTGCTACGGCGGCGACATCAGCCGCAAGAAGAAGCTGCTCGACAAACAGAAGGAGGGCAAGAAGCGGATGCGCGAGTACGGTTCCGTGCAGATCCCGCAGGAGGCCTTCATCGCGGCACTCAGGATGGGGGACGAAGGCTGAGGCCGAACGCCCGAGACTGAGAAGGGGATCGCGCCAGCGATCCCCGATCAGCTTCCTGATTGACGCGTATGTACGACACTGTCGTCGCGCCGCAACGAGCGGCGACCAAGCTTGCGGCGCGCCCGGGCGCGAGTCTAAGCTCCGCCCCATGAATTTCCTCCTCGCCCTGCCGCTGCTCCTCGCCCAACCCGCCGCCGCCCAGCCCTCCTCCCGGCCGAGCGAGGCGGAGCTGCGGGCCTCCGTCCAGCGCCTCGTCGGCTTCGGCACGCGGCACACGCTCTCCTCCGCCACGCACCCGACGCGCGGGATCGGCGCGGCGCGGCGCTGGGCCAAGTCGCGCTTCGAGGCCTACGGCCGGGCCTGCGGCGGGTGCCTGGCGGTCGAAACGGACGCGCGGCGGTTCGAGGGGCCGCGCGCGCCGAACGGAGTGATGGTCGAGAACGTCTTCGCCGTGCAGCGGGGGACGGGCGACCCGAACCGCGTGGTGATCGTCCAAGCGCACATCGACAGCCGCGTAACGGACGTGATGGACTTCGCCTCCGACGCGCCCGGCGCGAACGACGACGGATCGGGCAGCGCCTTGGTGCTGGAAGCGGCGCGGCTGCTGAGCCGCGAGAAGCACGCGGGGACGATCGTCTACGCGCTGCTGTCCGGCGAGGAGCAGGGCCTGTGGGGCGGGCGGCTGCTGGCAGACCTCGCCAAGGTGCGCGGGTGGAAAGTTGCGGCCGTCCTCAACAACGACATTGTGGGCAACACGCGCGGCCAAGGCGGTGACGTGGCCTCCGGCACCGTGCGCGTCTTCTCCGAAGGCATCCGCCTCGCCGAACTCCCCGACGACCCCGCCGAGCGCGCCCGGCGCGGCAGCGGGGGCGAGGACGACGGGCCGAGCCGCGCGCTCGCCAAATACGTCGACCGGCTGGCGCGGGGCATCCCAGGCGCGCTGGAGGTGCTGGCGATCCGGCGGCCCGACCGCTTCGGCCGCGGCGGGGATCAAACGCCGTTCCTGGAGGACGGGCACCCGGCGGTGCGCTTCAGCGAGACCGCCGAGAACTACGATCGGCAGCACCAGAACGTGCGGACGGAAGACGGCCGCCGCTTCGGCGACACGTTGGACGGGATCGACTTCCCCTACCTCGCGCGGGTGACGGCGCTCAACATGGCTACCGCCCGCGCGCTGGCGGACGCGCCGGGCGCGCCGGAACGGGCGGAGATCTCGGGCGCGGTGAGCGCGGACACGACGCTGACTTGGGCAGCCGTCCCGGGCGCGGCGGGCTACCGGGTGCGCTGGCGGCGGGCCGACGCCGCAGACTGGAGCGAGCAGCGCGACGTTGGCGTCGGGGCGACGAGCGTGACGCTCCCCAACGTCAACATCGACAATAACCTGTTTGGGGTGGCGGCGCTGGGCACGCGCGGCGAGGAAAGCCTCGTCACCTTCGCGGGCGGGCCGGTGCGACGGTAGCGGCTCAGCGCGCTTTCTGGCGCGCTTCTTCCAAGTGCATGCGGACGATGGGCGTCGCGGTCTGGGCGACCTGGCGGAGCGCCGGCTGGTCGCCGTTCCGGGCGTAGTTACTGTGAAGGTCGAGCGCCATCTGGTGGCTCTGCGCCTGCAGCGTCCAATAGGTGCGGTCGAACGCGGCGCCGGTTCCCGCGTTCTGCAGTTGTTCGAACAGCGCCTGATGCATCGGCAGCATGGTGCCGGGTGGCGGCGGCTCGATGCCCGACGTCCGCGCGGCGGCCGACAGCTGCTGGGTGGTGTTACTGTGGTCTCGGATCATCATCTGCGCGTAGGCGCGGGTGTCCGCCCCGGTCGCCCGCTGCAGCGCGAGCTGCGACGAGTTGATCTCGAACGTGTCAGAAGAAGCGGCCATAGGCACGAAGGCGCTCGCCGTCTCCGGCGTCATATCGCCAGCCGCGGCGGAGGCGGAAGCCGAGGACCCGTCGCCGCCCTCGTCCACGGTGGCGGCGCAAGCAGAAAGCGACAAGGCCGCGGCGGCGGCGAGCAGGGCGGAACGCGTCATGAGGAACTCCCGGGTGCTACTCGTTCGCCCCACCAACCCGAAGGCTCGCGACGTGTTCCGCCATCTGATCCAGGTTAGCGGCGGAGCGGGCGCGGTCGGGCGACGCGGCGGCGCGCCATGCCGATCAGCCATCCCGCCCCGTCTGGAACCCTACGCCCCCTGCCGTGCGTTTCTTCCCCGACCATAGGCATGGAGGAATGGTAATGATCGGCAAAGTAATCGGTGCCCTGGTGGGCCGCGAGATTGATCGGCGCGACGGGCGCGGCGGCGTGAAGGGTGCGCTGGGCGGCTACATGGCGGCGGGCGCGCTCCGGCGCATGGGGCCGCTCGGGCTCGCGCTCGGCGGGGCTTATGTCGCGAAAAAGGCGCTAGACCGGCGCAAGGCCACGCGGACGGGGACCACCTACCGCTACTAGGCGGACCGCTCATCCCCTCCCGCGAAGCCGGGAGGGGAAAGGCGCGCTCCGCGCTTGACGGCTTTCCCCCGCCCGCGCCAAGGCCGGTCATGGCCGACCCCATCGCCCACCAGCGCCGCGGATTGCTGTTCGTGCTGTCCTCGCCTTCCGGCGCGGGCAAGTCAACGATCGCGCGGATGTTGGTGGAAGCGGACGGGGGCATCGCGCATAGCGTGTCGGCGACCACGCGGCCGAAGCGGCCGGGCGAGGTCGACGGAATCCATTATCATTTCGTGGACGACGCGGCGTTCGACCGGCTCGTCACCGAGGACGCCTTTCTCGAATGGGCGCACGTCTTCGGCCGGCGCTACGGCACGCTCCGCGCGGAGGTAAAGGCGAAGCTCGCCGCCGGCCGCGACGTGCTGCTCGATATCGACTGGCAGGGTACCCAGAAGCTCAAGGCGGTCGATCCGGACATCGTGCGCGTGTTCGTGCTGCCGCCGTCGATGGCCGAACTCGAACGGCGGCTGCGGCGGCGCGCGACGGACAGCGACGAGGTGATCGCCGGCCGCATGGCGCGCGCGGCGAACGAGATCAGCCACTGGGCCGAGTACGACTACGTGCTCATCAACGAGGACGCGGCAGCGTGCGCGGAGCACGTCCACGCGATCCTGAAGGCAGAACGGCTGAAGGCGAGCCGGCGCGTGGGGCTGGTCGAGTTCGTGCGGCGGATGGCGGGGTAGGAGCGGGGCCGGAAGAAGCGGCCCATCGCTCCTAATCTTCCGTCATCCCGGGCTCGACCCGGGACCCATCTACCTTTCGCGACGGTGGATAGGCGAGGCGGGTCCTGGCTCAAGGCCGGCACGACGGCTGTTCCCCGCCGTTCGCCTCCGCCAGCAATTCCAGGAACCGCGCCCCCGCCAGAAAATCCGCCCGTCGCGCCTCGCGCGCCTGCACCGCTAGTTCGTCCTCGCCCCACCACTCGGCTTGGTAGGCCTCGTCCACCGTCGCCGCCGCGAACGCCTCGGCCGCGCCCAGCGCGCCTTCCGCCACGGCGAGCGCGAGGACGAGCGAGGCAGACACGGTGACGAGCGGCGACAGGCCGGCCAGCGCGAAGGCGGAGCGCGCCGCGGTCGCCTCGCGGAGGCGAGCTAGTGCGGTGGCGGATTGGGGAACGTGGACGACCCCCGTCGTCACCTGGAGAGCCACGTCATAGCGCGCGCGGGCCCAGGCGAGTGGCGGGTCCCATGCTTCCGCCTCGCGCGCGACGAGGCTCGCCGGCCCTTCCGCGCGGTAGCAGAGGAGGTCGTTGCCGGCATAGGCGGCGAGCCCCGCGGCGAAAGCGGCCGGGTCGGGCGTCACGCGGTCGATGGCGGCGTTGGCGAGCCCGGTGAGCGGCATCGCGCGCGGGTCCACCGTCTCCCCCACCGCGCGCCACTCGTTTGCGACTGCTTCGGCCAGGATTTCGGCCGGCAGCAGCAGGGCCGCGCGCGCGGGGGTGCGGACGGGGCGCGCGTCGAGCCGCACCTCCCAACCGCCTTCCGCCGGCGCCGCGGCGACCTCCCGCCAGAAGCGCCTCATGGCCCGGGCGGCCCGCCTTCTCGGTCCGCCGTGCGCCAGCGGCGCGACAGCGCGCGGGGCGCGAGCTCGGAGGACAGCACGCCGATCAGCACGAGGAGGATGCCGACAACGCCCTGCTCGCGATCGCTCGTCCGGCCGAGCAGCACCAGCCCGCCGACCGCCACGGCGACCCCGGCGATGCGGGAAAGGCTCAACAGGGCGAACCGCCGCGCGGCCGGGTCCTTCACGTCGGCCACGGGTGACGCTCCAATATGTTTCGCACTTCGTCGGCGGTCTCCGCGACGTAATCCGCGCCCGCCGCGCGGAGTTCCCCGGGCGGATGGTAGCCCCAGGCGATGCCCACGGCGAGCGCGCCGGCGTTCCGGGCCATTGCCATATCGAAGCTCGTGTCGCCGATCACGGCCGTGGTCTCCGGCGCGGCGCCGGCCTCCGCCATGGCTAGCTCGACCATCGCCGGGTGCGGCTTGGACGGGTGCCGGTCGGCGGTCTGCAAGGTGACGAAGCGGGGCCGCAACCCGTGGTGGTCTAGACACAGCAGCAGCCCCCGGTCCGACTTGCCGGTGGCGACGCCGAGCAGCCAGCCCGCCGCGTCAAGGTCGGCGAGCAGCTCGGCCACGCCGGGGAACAGCGGCTCGTCCGCCAGCCCGCCGCGCCCGCGCAGGCGCTGGAACGCGGTCTTGTAATCCTCCGCCAGCGTCCGGTGGAGTTCGGGCGAACCGTCGGGCAGCATCGCCTCCATCGCCTCGACCAGGCTCAGGCCGACGACGCGGCGCGTGCGCGCGGGGTCGGGCGGGGGAAGCTCTGCACGGGTGAAGCACTCGTCCATCGCGCGGCAGATGTTCGCCTGACTGTCGACCAGCGTGCCGTCGCAGTCGAAGACGACGAGCCGGTTCACGGACGCAGCAACGCGGCCATGGCGGGCGAGGTCTCGCCGAGCGCGGCGGCTACGCCCGAGCGGTCGGCTTCGTTCTTGTTCTGGCTGAGCTTGCGCGTCCCGCGGAAGGCGGTCGGGGTCAGCTCGAACAGGGCGATGGCGTCGAGCATGGCGCGGACGCGCTCGGGCGCGACCTTGCCGAACGTCCAGGGGCGCTTGGGCGCGAGCCTCGCCTCATGCGCCGCGGCGAGCGCCTTCAGATGGGCGATCAATCTTTCATCGGGAAGGCGGCGGGCGACGCCCTCCACCTCGACTGCCACGTAGTTCCAGGTCGGCACTTGATCCGTTGGCCGGGCGTACCAATCGGGGCTGACGTAGGCGTCCGGTCCGCCGACGCTGGCGAGGACCGCCGCGCCAACAAGGTGCGGGAAGATGCGATTGGCGCGGGCGAGGTGGAAATGGAAGCCGCCGTCCGGCGCGGGCAGGAGCGGCACATGGGCGACCATCGGCCCGGCGCGGGTCGGCGCGAACAGGTGGGCGAAGGCGACGGTCGCGACGAAGGCCCGCGCCTCGGCTTCGTCCTCCCACGCGAAGGCGCGGTTCGGGTGCATCAGCCCCGCCCCCTGCCCCGCCGCTCCCCCTTGCGCTCGCGCCGCCGGTCTCGAGCGACGTGGAGCGCCCGGCGGCGCTCAGCGTCCGGATCGGGCGGCAGCTCGTCGTCGAGGGGGAGGTCGCCGTCTGCGGGATCGAAGCCCAGCGTCGCCATGGTCTCCGCGAAATGGGACGGCAGTTCGGCGGTGGCGTCCAGCCGGCCGCCGTCGGGGTGGTCGATGCGGATGCGGCGCGCGTGGAGGTGCATCTTGCGGCTCACCCCGCCGGTCAGGAACGCTTCGGACCCGCCGTATTTCGCGTCGCCGACGATCGGGTGGCCGATCGCCGCCATGTGCACGCGCAGTTGGTGGGTGCGCCCGGTGAAGGGGAGCAGCTGCACCCAGGCGGCGCGGTTGCCCGCGCGGTCGAGCACGCGGTAGCGGGTGCGCGCCGGCAGCCCGCCCTCGCCTTCCTCCACGTGCATCTTCTCGCCACCGGTGCCGGGCTGCTTGGCGAGCGGCAGGTCGACGAGCCCGTCCTCGACGTCCGGCACGCCGACGACGAGCGCCCAGTAGACCTTGCGGGCCGTCCGGCTGGCGAAGCTCTTGCCGAAATAGGCGGCGGCCCGCGCGTTGCGGGCGAGGAGGAGGGCGCCCGACGTGTCCTTGTCGAGCCGGTGGACGAGCTTGGGCCGTGGGTCGCTCAGGCCGTCGAGCAGCCGGTCGAGGTGCTGGTCGGTCTTGGTCCCGCCCTGCGTCGCCAGCCCGGGGGGCTTGTTGACGACGATCGCGGAGCGGTCCTCGCGGATCACCAGCTCGCGGACGAAGGCGACCTCGTCGGGCGACAGCTCGACACGGGGGCGCGGGGCAGGGCGCGACGTTTGCGCCGGGGCGGGCTCGGCGGGTGGGACGCGGATCGATTGGCCGCTCGCGACCCGGTCGCCGGGCGTCGCGCGCGCACCGTCCACCCGGAGCTGGCCGGTGCGCGCCCAGCGCGACACGAGGTTGAAGGATACGTCGGGCAGGTGGCGCTTGAACCAGCGGTCAAGGCGGATGCCGTCGTCGTCGGGGCCGACGGAGAAGGTGCGGACGGCGTCGGTCATGGCGCCGAGCCTTAAGGCAAGGACGCGCGCGGCGCTACCGAGCGGCGTAGCGGTCGAAGGCGCGCGCCTGCTCCGCCGCGACCACGGCCGCCGCCTCCGGCCCTTCCCACGGCCCGCCGTAGCCGAGCCGCCGCGCGTTGCCCGTCCACCAGCCCTGGCCGGGCACCCCGTCGCTCGCGCGAACCAC
Source organism: uncultured Sphingomonadaceae bacterium (assembly GCA_902806235.1). Lineage (GTDB taxonomy): Bacteria > Pseudomonadota > Alphaproteobacteria > Sphingomonadales > Sphingomonadaceae > CADCVW01. The sequence goes on from CADCVW010000038.1 coordinate 14,603, forward strand.
CAGCACGGCCAGCCCCGGCTCGCCCGTCGCCGCCGCGTCCTCGTCGATGGCGGTCAGCGTGGCGCGGAGCTGGCGCACTTTGGGCCGCGAGAAGGGGTAGCCGAGCGCGTTGATCAGCTCGGCATAGGTCAGCGCCGTGCGCGCGCGCGCCGCGCCGACGAGGTGGGCGCGGACCAGGTCCACGTCGGCGAGCGCGGGCCAGCTCATGCGCGCAGGTTAGCGCGGACGCGCGGGTGGCGGAAGGGCGCGGGCGGGCCTAAGCGCCCCCGATGCACGAGGCCGCGACGGACGGGAGGCGCGCCTTCGCGCAGGCGGTGGGGGCCTACTCCCTTTGGGGGCTGATGCCGCTCTACATCCGGGCGGTGGGCGCGGCCCCGCCGCTGGAGCTGGTGGCGCACCGGGTGCTGTGGTCGCTGGCGCTGCTCGGCGTCCTCGTGACCTGGCTGAAGCGGGGCGCTGCGCTGCGCGCCGCGCTTGCCCCGGGCACGCTCGTGGCGTTGGCCGCGTCCTCCGTGCTGATCGCGGTGAACTGGCTGGTCTACGTCTGGGCGGTGTCGCGCGGCCACGTGCTGGAGGCGAGCCTCGGCTACTACCTCAATCCCCTGCTCAGCGTGGTGCTCGGCGTGGCGGTGCTGCGCGAGCGGCTGCGGCGGGGCCAGGTCCTCGCCACGCTGATCGCCGCGGGCGGCGTCGCCGTGCTCGCGGCCGGCAGCGCCGAGTTCTGGGTCAGCGTGACGCTCGCGCTGAGCTTCGGGCTCTACGGTCTCCTCCGCAAGCTGACCCCCGCGGCGGCGCTGGAAGGGCTGGCGGTCGAGACGGCGGTGCTCGCCCCGGTCGCGGCCGGCTACCTGCTGTGGCTGGGCGGCGCGGGCAGCACGGCGTTCGGGAGCTCCCCGTGGCTGTCCGTCGGCCTGGCACTGTCGGGCGCGGTAACGGTGGCGCCCTTGTTCCTGTTCAACGCGGCGGCGCGGGGCCTGCGCTATTCGACGCTGGGCATCGTCCAGTTCCTCGGCCCTACCATCCAGTTCGTGCTGGCGGCGACGCTGTTCGGCGAGGCGGTGACGCGCGCCCACGCGCTGGCCTTCGGCGCGATCTGGCTCGCCTGCGCGATCTACGCCGCCGACGCGCTGCGTTCCGCGCGGGCCGTTAACCCGCGGCCGTTTCCTCCACCACCGGAGTGAGCTCCAGCACGTCAAGTCGCGCGGGCGCGTCGGCGGCGGGGAGCACCATGCGCCAGCGGAACGGAGCGATGCGCTCCACCACGCCCACCACGCTCTGCTCCGGGCTGTCGCCGTAGGCGGGCGCGTCGCCCTCACTGGCGGGAAGCGCGCCGAGGAAAACGAGCTGGCGGTCGCCTTGCGCCCACATCCGCCCGGCCGGGCGCTGGCTCCCCGTTTGCTTGACGAAGGTGAGCAGCGCGCCGTCCGCGTCAACGTAGCAGAAGAAGGACGGAAAGGCGCCGAACGCGCGCTTGGGCGCGCCGCCCACCTTGACGACCCGACAACGGTAGGAGCCCGGCGTGGGCGCGGGCGCAGCGAGCGCGGCGTCCGGACGGAGCAGGTCGCCTTCCTCGCGGAGTTTCCGGGCGAAGCCGCCGGCGCGGGCGGCGGCGAGAGCCTCGTCCCACAGCCCGGCCAAGCCGTCGAGCCGGACGCGGTCGGCCTCGCTGGCGATGGTGCGCCAGTCGCCGCCGGGCGGCGCGGGCTCGGCCGGGCCGACCTCGACGGTCGCGACCGGCTTGGGCGACGAAGCGCAGCCGGCGAGGAGCGCGACGCCCAGTAGGGCGATCGCGGCGGACTGGAGCGGGGCGACACGGGCGGTCATGTTGTTCGAACGGCTTCCGACCAGCGCAGAGCGGTGATGCTTGGCCTATGATTGTTAACACATCGCTAACGCCGGTGCTCCCTCGTCGTGCGGGGCTGCGGCGCGGAAGCCACAGTGTTGGCGGAAAATACCCCGCTCATTGTGGTGCGGAAGCCGCGAGAATATGAACAAAACATTACGAACAAACGGCCGAACGGCCGGTCCGGGGAGGAACGAGATGCGCCTGAAGTCCCTCATCTTGTCGACGACGTCCTTCGCCATGCTCGCGCTACTGGCGGTTCCGGCGCAGGCCCAGGCGCAGCAGGCCGATCCGCCGCTCGGCAACGATCCGGCGGTGCAGGCGCAGGAAGCCCCCGGCGACCCGGAAGCGGGCGCGCCGCAGACGGACGATCCGGCGCAGGGCGCGTCCGGCGTCGAGGACCCGGCGGCCAGCGAGGAGATCATCGTCACCGGCTTCCGCGAGTCGCTGACCTCCACCCGCAACATCAAACGCAATTCGGAGCAGATTGTCGACACCATCGTCGCGGAGGACATCGGCAAGCTCCCCGACTTATCCGTGTCCGACACTGCCGCGCGCATCCCGGGCGTGCAGGTGGTCCGGGAGGGCGGCGAGGCGGCCCGCGTGCTGATCCGCGGCCTGCCCGACTTCGCCACGACCTACAACGGTCGCGAGATCTTTACGGCGGAAACGCGCGTGGTGGCGTTGCAGGACTTCCCGTCGGCGAACATCGCCGCCTTGGAGGTGTTCAAGTCGAGCACCGCCAACCTCGTCGAGCCCGGGCTCGCCGGCCTCGTCAACGTCCGCTCGCGCCGCCCATTCGACTTCCGCGACGGCGAGTTCGCGGGCTCGATCTGGGGCCTCTACACCAACCAGGCGGGCAAGGTGACGCCCAACGCCAACCTGCTGTTCACCGAACGCTGGGACACGGACGCGGGCGAGATGGGCCTGCTCATCAACGTGTCGCGCACCGAACTCCAGTTTCTCGACTCGGAGCCGTCCAACACCGATTTCATCGCCGACCCGACGATCAACGGGCAGCGCGTGCGCTTTCCGGACATCCAGCGGCTCTTCTACCGTTCGGGCAACCGCGTGCGCCCGTCGGTCAACGCGTCCTTCCAGTTCCGCCCGAGCGACGAGTTCGAGTTCTACGCGGAGGGCCTGTACCAGGGCTTCCGCAACAAGATCTCCGACCGGCTGGCGGCCGTGCCGCTCTACGGCGGCGGCGCGTACAGCAACCTTGTCCTTCGCTCCGGCACCAACCTGCTCGACAGCGGCACGATTACGGGTCTGGCCGACCCGATCTTCACCTTTCAGGGCGGTACGTTCAACAAGACAGACACCTTCCAGTTCGCGGTGGGCGGTATCTACGAATCCGGGCCGCTGCGCGTGTCGGCGGACCTCGCCCGCACCACCAGCCGCTTCCGCGGCTCGACCGAGTCGGTGGACCGCATCTTCCGCGGCCAGGCGACCACCCGGGTCGATTTCGATCTGACGACGCCGCAGTTCAGCGTAACCGGGCTCGACTACAACGACCCGGCCAACTTCTTCTTCGACGGGCTTTACGAAGAAAACCAGTTGTCGCGCGGCGACGACTATCAGGCGCGGCTCGACGCCGAATATGACGTCAGCGAGACGGCCTTCCTCCGTTCCTTCCAACTCGGCGCGCGCTTCTCGGACCGCGACGCGCGGCGCGAGTTCGGCAACCGCTTCTTCGGCGCGCGCGGGCGCAACATCCCCGGCACGTCCATCCCCGTCGACTTTGACGTGTTCCGCGCCGGCTTCCGGGGCACGGACGTCCAGTCGGGGTTCGAGAACTTCGCTTCGCCCACCTATCGCTCCATCCGCGAGAACCGCGACCAGCTCCGCGCCTTCGTGATCGGGCTGGGCGCGACCAACTACACGCTGGCGCCCGTGGAGCGGAACACGCTGTTCGAGGCCGCCGAGAAGACCTACGCCGGCTACGCTCAAGCCAACTTCGGCCTTGGCGAGGCGGTGGAGCTGATCGGCGGCATCCGCGTGGTGCGCACGGAGGGCTCCATCGCGGGCACCGTCAACCTGAACGGGCTCAACACGCCGATCGTGCGGGAGAACAGCTTTACCGACTATCTGCCCAACGCCAGCGCCCGCATTCGCTTCACGGACGACCTCCAGCTCCGCCTATCGGCGACGCGGACGCGGACGCGCCCCCTCTTCGCCCAGCTCAACCCCGCCGGCACGCTCGGCGCGCCCCAGACCACCTCGGGCGGCGCGACGATCCGCTTCGGCAACATCGGCAATCCGTTCCTCGAGCCGCTGAAGGCCGACAACTACGACGCGTCGCTCGAATACTACTTCTCGCGCACGGGCTTCGCCTCCGCCGCGATCTTCCGGCGCGACCTCCGCGGGTTCATCCAAGACGCGACCACCCGTTTCACCGACCCGACCTTCGGCCTGATTGAGGTGACCCAGCCGCAGAACACGCGGCGGGGGCGGATCGACGGAGCCGAGTTCCAGCTGTCGACCTTCTTCGACTTTCCCGGCGTACCGAGCTTCCTGCGCAACTTCGGCGTGCAGGCGAACTACACCTACCTCGACGGCGAGATCGAGATCGCCGACCCTCTGAACCCGGGCAGCTTCGTCCGTGACCGGATTACCTCGTCGGGCGACCCGGACACGGGCGGCGTGTCCAAGCACACCTACAACCTCGTCGGCTTGTACGAAGGCGGGCCCTTGTCGGTGCGGGTGAGCTACAACCAGCGGTCGAACTACCTCGACCGGCGCGACGTGCGCGACGACGAGGAAGGCGGCTTCTACCGCGAGATCGCCGATCCGGCGGGGCGGCTCGATCTGTCGACCAACTTAACGGTCAACGAGAACGCGACGCTCTTCTTCGATTGGACCAACATTCTGCAAGACCCGTTCCGCGTGAACTTCTCCTCCGCGCGCGCCGGGGCGACGCGGGCGGAATACGTGCGATTCCTGCGCTACGAGGAGTCGACGGTGTCCTTGGGGCTGCGGTTCCGGCTGTAGCGGGGGCCGCCCTTTTCCCCTCCCGCTCTCGCGGGAGGGGCTCCTCATTTCGCCGCTCGCAGGCTCGGCCCGATCGCCCACTTGCCCCCGCGCTCGACCAAGGGCGCGACGTACAGGTGGCGCGCGTGCTCGCCCTTGCGGCAATCGCCCTTGCTGTCCCACGCGTGGAAGGCAACGAACGGCCGCCCGCCCGCCTCGAAAACGTTGGCGTGGCCGGGGCCGCTGAGGCAGCCGCGCGCGTCGTTGTAGGCGTGCAGGATCGGGTTCTCGGCCGCGTCCTGGCAAGGCCCGAGCGGGCCGCGGCAGGTCGCGTAGCCGATCGAGTAGTTGGACAAGCGCTGGTCCGCCTCCCAGCCGAAGTGGTTGCCGGAGAAGAACATGGCGTAGCCGCCGCCCGGGCCGGAACCGCGGACCATCGCCGGGGCCTCCACCACGCGCCACTCCCAATGCGTGTCGTTCCGCAGCAGGCGGACGGGAGCGCCCTCCAGCCGCAGCCCGTCGGCGGACAGGCGCTGGCCGTAGATGAAAGTGGGCTTGGCGACCGCGGGATTGTTGCCGTCGTTTTTATAGTAGAAATAGAGCTCGCCGTCGCGGTCGCGGAAGGGGCTGGCGTCGATCGTGCCGCCCTCGTCCAGCTGGCAGACCAGCGGCTCGGGTGCCGAGCTGCGGAACGGGCCGAGCGGGTTCTTCGCTTCCGCGACGCCGACGCACTGGCGGCCGCTCGCGCGGTGGCGCGCGGTGAAGTAGAGGAGGTAGCGGTCGCCGAGCGCCAGCACCTCGGGCGCCCAGGTGAAGCCCGCCTGCGCCCAGCGCGGCAAGGTGGGGAAGGCGTCGCGGAGCTGCGCCGGGTTCTTCGGCTCGCCGAGCATCCGCCAGCGCACCAGGTCGCGCGACGCGGCGACCGGCAGGTTGCGGTTCGCGTGGTTGGTCGAATAAGCGATGAACTGCCCGCCGACGTTGAGCACGAACGGGTCGGGGAAGTTCTCGCGCAGCACGGGGACGTGGCGCGGCGGCGACGGCATCAGTGATTGGGCGGCGGCCGGCGCGAGCAGCGCGGCGGCCAGGAACGAGAACGCGGCCCGCATCGCCATCGGCACTCCTACTCCTCGCGAACTCCGCCCGCGGTGGGGGGCGGGCGCTGAACGACGGCTGAGCCGGCGCGTTGCCAGCCTTCCCGCGCCAGCATAACGGGCCGGACGGGCGGCGGGAACCGGCGGAGACGAGCATGAGCGACCAGACCACCTCCACCCGGCGCGGCGCGGCGCGCGCGCCCTTCGGCCGGCTGCCGAGCGGGGAAAAGGTGGAGGCGATCACGCTGGCCGACGGAACGGGAGCGTCGGCCACCGTCATCACCTACGGCGCATCAATCCAGGCCGTGATCGTACCCGACGCGGCCGGCCGCTTCGCCGACGTCGCGCTCGGCCACGCGACGCTGGAAGAGTACCTAGCTAAACCGCAGTTCTTCGGCTCCACCGTCGGGCGCGTCGCCAACCGGATCGCGGGCGGGCGCTTCCGGCTCGACGGGCGCGAGCACCGGGTGCCGCCCAACGACGGGCCGAACGCGCTGCACGGCGGGCCGGCGGGCTTCGACAAGGCGAACTGGCGGGTGCTGGCGGTGGCGGACGAGCCGGCGCCGAGCGTCACCCTCGGCCACGTCAGCCCCGACGGGGATCAGGGCTTCCCGGGAACGCTGACCGCCACCGCCAGCTACGCGTTCGACCGGGGCGTGCTCCGCGTCGAGTACCGCGCGGCGACCGACGCGCCGACGCTCGCGAACCTCACCAACCACGCCTACTGGAACCTGGCCGGCGAGGGCGCGGCCGAGGGCGCGATGGGGCACCTGCTCACCATCCCCGCCGAGCATTTCCACCCCACGGACGCCACCGCCATCCCCACCGGCGAGGTCCGCCCGGTGGCGGGGACGCCGTTCGACTTCTGCGCTCCCACCCCCATCGGCGCGCGGGTGCGCGACGCGGGCGACGAGCAGCTGCGGCTCGGCCGCGGCTACGACCATAA
>CADCVW010000039.1 GCA_902806235.1 uncultured Sphingomonadaceae bacterium
CGAAGAGGACGCGTTCCAGACGTTTGGCGACGTCGTCAGCTCCGGCCAGACCTTCCTCAATGCCATCCCCAATTTCGAGCCGCCGCAGAAGCTGAAGGTCATGGAGGCTTTCGCCGAGATCAACATCCCGCTGATCCGCGACAGCTTCATCGAGGAGCTGTCGCTGCAAGCAGCCGGCCGCGTCTCGGATTACAACAACGCCACCGGCACCGTGTACACTTACAACGTCGGCGGCACGCTGGCCCCGGTGCGGGACGTCCGCTTCCGCGCTCAGCTTTCGCGCGCTATCCGGGCGCCGTCGCTAAGTGAACTCTTCCCTGCGACATCACCAACATCGGCGCGGGCAGCGCCAATCGCGCGGCGAACTGCGCCGCCGCGGGTATCCCGGCAAACTTCCAGAACCTGGAAGCGCGCGCAGCGACGATCGAGATCCGGTCGGGCGGCAACCCCAACCTGATCGAGGAGAAGTCCGACGCGCTCACTCTGGGCGTGGTCGTGCAACCGCGATTCATCCCCGGCCTGTCGGTCACCGTCGACTACTTCGATTTCGACATCGACAACGTGATCACTGCCGCGACGGCGCAGCAGATCCTCAACAACTGCTACGACGCCGCCTCGCTGGATAACCAATTTTGCCCGTTGATCTTCCGCGATCCCAGCACCTTCTTCTTCCAACGTCCGGGCGTGCTGCAGAGCAGCCTCAACTTTGCGCGGCGGACAGCCAAGGGCATCGACTTTGACGTCGCCTACCGGCGCGATATCGGGTTCGGTCAGCTGAACTTGCGAGGCATCGCGACTTACATCAAGGAGCGGAACAACTTCCAAGACTTGAACGATCCGACCCGCATCGATCAAGTCCGGCGCGAATTGGGCGACCCGCGGTGGGCGGCAAACTTCAACGCCGACCTGGAAGTTGGCAAGTTCACGCTCGGCTACGAGCTGCGCTTCCTTGAACAGCAGGTCGTGAACACGGCCGAGGACATCTTTACTGTGCAGGGTCGCGCACCGGAAAATCCCGATTATTCGAGCCCGCGCTACTATCCGGACGTCTATTATCACGACATCCGGCTGTCCTACGACGCGACCGAGAATTTCACGTTCTACGGCGGCGTGGACAACATCACCGACCGGCTCCCGCCGCTCGGCCTGACGGGCACCGGCGCGGGTTCGGGCATCTACGACGTGTTTGGCCGTCGCTTCTTCGTAGGCATCCGCGCGGGGCTGTAAGGGTCCACACGGTCAAGAAACTTGGGGCCGTCCTTCGGGGCGGCCCTTTCCTTTCGGCGAGACTGCGGGTTGTGACGTCCGGCGTAGTGGCAGCACTGGCCTTAGGACGGGGTCATAGACAGCAAGGGGCAGAGAGCGCCGCGGCGAAGCCGCGCCGCGACGTCGGACGAGCTCGACTATAGCCGACTCGCCGACCGGCTCCGCACTTGTCCTCGCCTAGCACGACAGTCGCGGAAGCAAGCGCGGCGCTAGTCGCGGGCGCTCAGCCCCACAACTCCCGCCGGTACCGCGCGAAGCACCGCGCCCCCGCGTTTAGCCGGATCAGCGCGCCTTCAGCGATCGCCGTCGCGCGGCGCGGGTCCTCCTCGACCAGGGGCCGCAGGGCCTCGCGGTTCCAGTCCTCACTGTGCTTGACGTCCAGCACGGCGTGAAGGTCGAAGTAGCGGCGCTCGCGCTCCGTGAAGCCGAGGCGGCGGAGCCCCTGGCCGGTGGCGGCCGAGCGGTCGGGGGCGGTGAGCTCGATCACGCCGAGCGCGCCGACGCTCTGCCACGCGTAGCGGCGCGTGGAGGCCATCGCTGTCATCCCGTTAGCGAGCAGGAGGCTTTCCCACACCGTGCTCTCGATGGTCGGCGCAATCTCCAGCCGTTCTACGAGCGCGTCGAGGAGGAGGCCGTGCATACCCTTGATGTTGCCGCGGCCCATCTCGTCCCAATAGTTGCGGGCGAGCTCGAGCTTGGCGCGAGCGGGCATCTTGACCTGGGTCATCGCGACCAGGTCGTCGAAGCCGGCCTCGCCCGCCGCTTCCTGCTCGAGGAACCAGCGCATCTGGTCATAGGACGCTTCCTCGGCGAGCCAAGGGAAGAGCGGGTCCTGCTGGCCGGGGCCACGCTCCTTCAGCTCCTCGAACCAGGCGACGAAGCCGTCGACGTCCGTCGGCGCTGTGGCGGCTTCGTCGGCGACCTCCGCGCGCAGCTCCTCAACGAAGGCGCCTTCCAGGCGCAGCAACCGCTGGTCGCGCTCGAAGGTGCGCTGCCAATCATCGGCCGGGAACTGCGGCTCTAGTCGTTCGCGATTCCAGCGGGCGAGACCCTGCTGGAAACTGTCCGACAGAAATTGCGACGCGCGGCCAGAGCCGGCGTCGATCGGGAACTTGGTCGCCATTATGCTTTCCGCCTGGTATCTTTGTTCTACCAAGCCAAGCGCGTGGGCCGCTCCCCGGTTCCCGTTCCTGATTTGTGCTGTTGCTCCATGTTACCTGTTGCGGGCTCATCTCCAGACGCGCGTGTAACGAGCGCCAAGTCCGGTCAGCAGCTCGTATTGCGACAAGCCGGACTGTTTGGCGGCGCGGGGCAGGTCGAAGTCGATGGGGAGCCAGTCGCCTTCGCCCACCTCCGCCCCCGTCACGTCGACGGCGGTAAGGTCCATCGATACGCGGCCAAGAACCGGACAGCGGCGCTCGCCGGCGAGCGCGGCGCCGCGGTTCGTAAAGCCGCGCAGGTAGCCGTCGGCGTAGCCGATATTGAGGATCGCCACCTCGCGGTCCTCGGCCGCGACGTGAAGATGGTTGTAGCCGATGCCCTCCCCCGCGGGTAGCCGGCGCCGCTGGAGCACGCGCGCCTGCGGCCGCACTACTTGCCGAACCGAGCCGGCCGCCTCGGGTCGGGGAAAGCCGCCGTAGAGCGCGAGCCCCGGCCGGGTGAGATCGAAGCGGTAGTCCGGCCCGAGCAACACTCCCGCCGAGTTGGCGAGGCTCAGTCGCTGCGCCCCGACCCGCGCACCGACCTCGCGCAGCGCCGCTGCCTGGCGCGCGTTTAGGGCGTGGTCCTCGTCAGCGCGGGCGAGGTGGCTCATCAGGGTTTCGACGGCCAAGCCGTCGAGCAACCCGGACGCCGCTTCTTTCGCCGACAGGCCGAGCCGGTTCATACCGGTGTCGACCATCACGTCGCACGGACGCCCGTTTCCCGCCGCCCGCCAGCGGCGCGCCTGTTCGGGGGTGTTGAGCACCGGCTTCGCGGGGGTCGCCAGCGCCGTGGGTAAGTCCTCGGCGCCGACGCCGTGCAGCACCGATAGATCCGCGCCGTCCAGGTGCGGCGCGATTACCTCCGCCTCGGCCCAGGTGGCGACGAAGAAGTCGTGGCAGCCCGCCGCGCGCAGGCGCCGCACCACCTCCGCCGCGCCCAGGCCGTAGCCGTCGGCCTTGACCGCCGCGCCGCAGGCGGCGGGCGCGCTCCGCGCAGCCATCCAGCGCCAGTTCGCGACGAGCGCGCCGCCGTCGATCAGCAAGCGCAGGGGGGCGGAAGCGGCCATGGTTATTCGCGGGCGTTCGCGCCTCAGCGCGCTTCGCGCCCGCGCGTCTCGGGGAGGAAGAATAAGGTGACGACCAGCGCCATCGCGACCACCGCGATCGTGTACCACAGCCCTTGGTAGGGATCGCCGCTGCGCGCGACCATGTACTGGCTGATGAGCGGCAGGAAACCACCGAAGTAGCCGGTGCCGATGTGGTAGGGGATGGACATCGACGAGTAGCGGATGCGCGGCGGGAACAGCTCGGTGAGGAGCGCCGCGACCGAGCCGTAGGTCGCGCCGGACAAGGCGCCGAGCATCAGGATGCCGAGAAGCACTACCAGCACCGCGGTCCCGGTCGGCCGCACCTTGTCGAAGCTGTAGCCGGCCCGGCTCAGCGCCACGTCGACGGACGGGGGCGACAGGTCGGGGAGCGGCGCGCCGGCGATCGTCAGCGACAATGTCGCGGCATCGCGCGTCTCATAGTGCAGCCCCTTCTTCGACAACTGGTCGAGCAGTCGGCCGCACGGGCTCCCCTGCGTCTTGGCAAAGGGGTCGTAGGTGCAGGCCGGGCCCGCCACCACCACCGGCGCGCGGGCGGAGGCCTCCGCCAGCCCTGGATTCGCCGCCGCGCCCATCATCTTGAAGATGGGAAAGAGCAGCAGCAGCGTCGCCAGGTAGCCGAGCACGATTGGCGGTTTCCGGCCCACCTTGTCCGACAGCCAGCCGAACAGGATGAACCATACGAGCCCGGAGGTCGCACCGACGCCGACGAGCAACTGCGCCGTTTGATCCTCCACGCGGAGCGCGTTCTGGAGGAAGTAGAGCACCTGGAACATTGCCGTGTACCAGATCACGGTGAGCCCGGCGGCGATGCCGAACAGCGCGACCAGGATGCGGCGGACGTTGCCGGGGTAGGTGAAGCTCTCCTTGAGCGGGTTCTTGGCGACCTCGCCCGCTTCCTTCATCGCCTTGAACACGGGACTTTCGCTGAGCTTGAGCCGCATCCACACGGAAACGGCGAGCAGGACGAGCGAGAAGAGGAAGGGGATGCGCCAGCCCCAAGCCTGCCAATCGTCCGCGCTCATCAGCGCCTGCGTGCCCAGAACGACCGCCAGGCTCAGGATGAAGCCGCCGACCACGCTCGCCTGGATGAAGCTGGTGTAGAAGCCGCGCTTCCCGTCAGGGGCGTGCTCGGCGACGTAGATTGCCGCGCCGCCGTACTCGCCGCCCAGCGCCAGTCCCTGCAACACGCGCAGGAACAGGATGATCCCCGGCGCCCAAGCGCCGATGCTCGCGGCGGAAGGCACAAGCCCGACCCCGGCGGTCGCCACGCCCATCAGGATGATGGTGGCGAGGAAGGTGTATTTGCGCCCCAGCCGGTCGCCGAACCAGCCGAACAGCACCGCGCCCAGGGGCCGCACGCCGAAGCCGACGGCGAAGCCCGCGAGGGCGAGGAGCAGCTGCGCCACTTCGCTGTCGGCAGGAAAAAAGGTGCGGCCGATAATCGCTGCGAGCGTGCCGTAGATGAAGAAGTCGTACCATTCGAACACGGTGCCGAGCGACGATGCGGCGATCACCGTGCGGATGTCCTTGCGCGAAACTTGCGCGCGCACCGGCGCGGCGATGGTGGCCATGCGTTCCCCTGCCTTTCCCTCTCGCGCTTCGTTCTATGGGGTCAGGGGCGGGGCGTCGAGGGCGGGCGGAGTGCCGGGCGCGGGCCGGCTCACGCCGCGCTCGCGAACACCCCTAGCGCGCGCGCCGTTTCGATGATCGCCGCCGGCCGGTACGGCTTGGTGAGCAGGCAGCCGCCGGGCACCAGCCGCGGGGCGTCGACCGAATAGCCGGTGGCGTAGATCACCGGCAGGTCCGGGCGGCGGCGGCGCGCTTCCTGGGCGATGCCCCAGCCGTCCATGTCGCCGGGCAGGCGGATGTCGGTGAAGAGGAGGTGGATGTCCGCCCCCTGCTCGTCCAGCGCGCTCATCGCGCCTTCGCCGTCCTCCGCCTCGCGGACGCGAAAGCCGGCGTCCTCGAATTCGGCGACGATCAGTTCGCGCACCAAGGGCTCATCCTCAACCACCAGCACCGTGCGCGTCGCGTGTTTCGTCAAGCCTGCCTCCCGGAACGGAGTGCGTATCGACCGGGCCTCAGCCGTGGCCGCGCAATCCTTGAACCATGAACGAGTGGATGGGTGGTGAACCGGCGCGGCGGAGGATCGTCGCGGCCAGGCGTCGCTGCTTCATAACGACGACTTAGCACGCCGGGCGCGGTTGGGAAGCGAGCGATTTCGCCTGAATCATAATGGAGGCGTCCCGCTTCACCTTCGCCCGTGCGCTGCTATGCTGTGCGCGGGCCATTCGGAAGGTTCGTGATGAAACAGTCGTTCGAGCTGGAAGCCTCGGGCTGGGACACCGCCGCGATCATGCGCGGCCTGTACGGCGACGGCATCATCGGTTTACCCGGCGCCTTCGACCGCAACTGGGCGGCGCGGATGCGCGAGGACATCGATGCGCTGTTCGCCGAAGCCAAAGCGACGCCTGGCGGCGCGCTGCCGCGCGGGCCGGAGCGCTTCTACGTCGAGGTGCACCCGGAGCGGGTGCGCGGCTTCGTCGACATCGCCACCCATCCGTGGTTCGTCGCGGTTTGCCGCGCGGTGCTCGGTCCCGACTACCGCATCGTCGAGGTCGGCTTCGACGTGCCCGGCCCCGGCGCGCAAGACCAGCCGTGGCACCGCGACTTCGCCGCGCCGGAGGCGACGACGAAGGGGCGCCGGCTGAACAGCCTCGCCTTCAATTTCACCGCGGTCGACACCACGGAGGAGATGGGGCCGTTCGAGGTCGCGCCCGGGACGCAGTGGGACGACTTGTCGGCATACCCCAACGGCATGTTCCCACCGCGCGAGCTGTTTCCGCGCTACCAGGCTCGCGCCCAGCGCAAGCTGCCGCGAATGGGCGACATCTCCGCCCGTTCCGCGCTCACCATCCACCGCGGCACGGCCAACCGGTCGGCGGTTTCGCGCCCGGTGCTGGTGGTGGGCGTGGACGCGCCGGACGCGACCAACGCGCACCACCACGATCTCCAGGTAACGCGGGGGTACGCGGCGACGCTGCCGGCGGAAGTGCTGGAACACCTCACCTATCGGCTGGTCGACGAACTCGAGTTCGTAGTGCAGGCGCACACGATCGACGGACTACTGCAGGCGGACGGGCCGAGCATGGCGGCGTGAGGGGCAACTTCGGAAGGACATCTTCCCTCGCCCCTTTCAGGGGAGAGGAGCGAGACTTAGCTTTCGCTGCGGCGAAGGCTTAGTCGCAGCGGAGAGGGGCTGTGCGGGAAGTCACTAAGGACCGAGCTTTGTCGGCTCGGCCCCTCTACCCCTGAAGGGGAGGGCTAAGAAACTCATTCCACCGTGACCGACTTCGCCAAGTTGCGCGGCTGGTCGACGTCCGTGCCCTTGGCTACTGCGACATGGTAGGCGAGCATCTGGACCGGGACCGCGTAGACGAGCGGCGCGATCAGCGGGTGGACGCGCGGCATCTCGATGGTGGCGAGGCAGTTGTGGCCCGCCTCCGCCAGCCCCTCGGCGTCAGAGATTAGAACCACCCGGCCGCCGCGCGCCTGCACTTCCTGCATGTTAGATACGGTCTTTTCGAAGGTCGGACCGGAGGGGGCGAGGACGATTACCGGCACGTCCTCGTCGATCAGCGCGATCGGGCCGTGCTTCATCTCGCCGGCGGCGTAGCCTTCGGCATGGATGTAGCTGATCTCCTTGAGCTTCAGCGCGCCCTCCAGCGCCATCGGATATTCCGGCCCGCGGCCGAGGTAGAGCACGTCGCGGGCGCGCGCGATCAAGGGCGCCATGCGAGCGATCTCCTCGTCGTGGCCGAGCGCGGCGTTCATCGCCACCGGCGCTTCGGACAGGTGCTCAACGATCTCGCGCTCCTCGTCGGCGGTGAGCTGCCCCTTAGCGCGCGCGAGCCGGGTGGCGAGCGCCGCCATCACCGCCAGCTGGCAGGTGAACGCCTTGGTTGAGGCGACACCGATCTCCGGCCCGGCATGGGTTGGGAGCAGGAGGTCGACCTCGCGCGCCATGGAGGAGGTCGGCACGTTGATGATGCCGGCGGTGGTCACTCCGCGCTCGCGGCAGTGGCGTAGCGCGGCGAGTGTGTCGGCGGTCTCGCCCGACTGGCTGATGAAGAGCGCCAAATGCTCCGCGCCGCCGCCCAGCACCGGCTCGCGGTAGCGGAACTCGGAGGCGACATCGACCTCGACCGGCACGCGCGCGAACTGCTCGATCCAGTATTTGCCAATCATGCCGACGTAGGACGCGGTGCCGCAGGCCACCGCCGACACGCGCTCCACCCGGCTCAGGTCGAAGTCCATGTCCGGCAACGCGACCTGCGCCTCGAACGGCCGCAGGTAGGACTGGAGCGTCTGCGCCACGACCAGCGGCTGTTCGAAGATCTCCTTCCGCATGAAGTGGCGGTGGTTGCCCTTCTCGATGCGCGCGGCCGACGCGCCCGAGTGGACCACCGGGCGGGTCACCTCCCGGTTCTCCCGGTCAAAGATGGTCGCGCCGTCGCGCGTGACCACCGCCCAGTCGCCCTCCTCCAGATAGGCGATGCGCTGCGTCAGGCCTGCCAGCGCGAGCGCGTCGGAGCCGAGATAGGTTTCGCCGTCGCCGTAGCCGACGGTCAGCGGCGCGCCGAGCCGCGCGCCGATCAACAGGTCGGGGAAGTCGCGGAACAGGATGGTAATGGCGAAGGCGCCGCGCAGGCGGGGCAGCACGGCCGAGACCGCTTCGCGCGGGTGCTTGCCGTTTTTCAACTCGCGGTCGACGAGGTGGGCGACGACCTCCGAGTCCGTTTCGGACAGGAAGGCGCGGCCTTCGGCCTCCAGCTCCTCGCGCAAGGGGCGGAAGTTCTCGATGATGCCGTTGTGGACCAGCGCCACGCCATCGACGATGTGGGGGTGAGCGTTGGGCAAAGTCGGCGCGCCGTGCGTCGCCCAGCGCGTGTGAGCGATTCCTGCCGTGCCTTCGAGCGGCGCGGCGCGGAGCTTGCCGGCGAGGTTGTCGAGTTTGCCTTCCGCGCGCCGCCGCTCGAGCGCGCCGTCGACCAGGGTGCAAATCCCGGCGGAGTCGTAGCCGCGGTACTCGAGGCGTCGCAGGCCCTCCATCAGGCGGTCGGCGACCGCTTCCTGCCCCAAGATGCCGACGATGCCGCACATACTACCCGCTCCACTCCAGCTCGCGCGATCGCTTATAGGCACCCTGGCGAGAGCTGGCCATAACCCGGCCGCGCGCGGCCGCTCCGGGCGGTGTCATAAAAATGCCACGCCAACGTCACACAAGGCCGCACATGAAGCTTGCCAAGTTCCTCGCGCCACTCGTCGCGCTTCCCCTTTCCGCCAGCCCCGCGCTGGCGGCCGACGACGACCGCGAACTGTGGGTGACGCTGGGCGCGTCCGGCCCGATCGCGGGCAAGGTAACGGGCAGCCTGGAGACGCAGATCCGTTTCAGCGACGACGACGAAGGTTTGTACGAGTTCCAGGCCGGCGGCTTCGTCGGTACGGAGGTCGCCGAAGACGTGACCCTGCAGCTCGGCTATGTCCGCGTGCAGCGCTACGCCGACGGGCGGCGCTTGTCGGTGGAGGACCGCCCACGCGTCCAGCTCGGCGCGGCGCTCGGCCGGGTGCTCGGCGGTCAGCTGTCCGCCCGGCTCCGGGCGGAGCAGCGCATCCGCGGCGGCGAGACGGGCTGGCGGCTGCGCCCGCAGCTCCGCTACGTCCGCGCGCTCGGCGCGAAGACCAAAACTTCGCTCGCC
This sequence comes from uncultured Sphingomonadaceae bacterium, assembly GCA_902806235.1. Taxonomy (GTDB): domain Bacteria; phylum Pseudomonadota; class Alphaproteobacteria; order Sphingomonadales; family Sphingomonadaceae; genus CADCVW01. The sequence goes on from CADCVW010000039.1 coordinate 9,337, forward strand.
GTCAGCCACGAAAGCTTCCTCGCGCTGAACGCCACCGATTTCCAAGAGTCCGGCTACGTCCGGATGCGCAACTTCGCCGGGTTGACTTTCCCCGTCGCGCCCAAGCTGCGCGCGGAGCTGGGCTACCTCAATCAGTGGGACATCCGAGGCGGCCGCGAGGACGCGGTGAATCACATCGCCTTCACCAGCCTCAACATCTCCTGGTGAGTCGAAGGTCGGCGGCTCAGCCCGCCTTGCGCGCCTTCATCGCCGCGCGGAACCGCTCGGCCCAGCCCGGCCGCGCCTCCTGCCGCCCGCGGGCGAGCGCCAGCGCGCCCGGCTCGACGTCCGCCGTCACCACGGAGCCCGCGCCCACCATCGCCCCGTCGCCGACCGTCACCGGCGCGACCAATGCGCTGTTGGAGCCGATGAACGCGCCGGCGCCGATCGTCGTGCGGTGCTTGAAGAAGCCGTCGTAATTGCAGGTGATGGTGCCCGCGCCGACGTTGGCGCCCGCGCCCACGTCTGCGTCGCCGAGGTAGGTCAGGTGGTTGGCTTTGGCGGCCGGCCCCAGCCGCGCCTTCTTGGTCTCCACGAAATTGCCGACCTTGGCGTTCTCGCCCAGCTCCGTCCCGGGGCGGAGCCGCGCGTAGGGGCCGACCTCGACGCCCGCGGCGAGGCTCGCGCCCTCCAGGTGGCAAAAGGCGCGGATCGTCGCGCCGTCGGCGACGCGGACGCCGGGACCGAAGAAAACGTTGGGCTCCACCAGCACGTCGCGGCCGAGCTCGGTGTCGTGGGCGAACCACACGGTCTCCGGCGCGACCAGCGTCGCGCCCGCGTCCATCGCCGCCGAGCGGCGGCGACCCTGCCAGTCGGCCTCCATCACCGCGAGCTCGGCGCGGCTGTTGACGCCTTCGACCTCCCACGCCGCCGTCTCCACCACCGCCGAGCGGCGGCCGTCGGCGAGGGCGAGCATAACGACGTCCGGCAGGTAATATTCGCCCTGCACGTTGTCGTTGCCCACCCGCGCGAGCAGCGGCCACAGGTCGCGGGCGCGCACCGCCATCAGCGCGGAATTGCACAGGTCGACGCGGCGCTCCTCGCTGTTGGCGTCCTTGTATTCGATCATCTTCTCGATGATCCCTTCCGGCGTGGCGATGATCCGGCCGTAACTGCGCGGATCCGCCGGGCGCGAGGCGAGCACGACGACCGTCGGCGCGTCCTCCCCGTGCAGCCGGTCAAGCATCCGGCGGAGCGTCGCGGCGGGCACCAGCGGCACGTCGCCGGCCAGGATCACCACGTCGCCGTCGAAGCCGCGCAGGGCGTCCTCCGCCTGTTGCACCGCGTGGGCCGTGCCGAGCTGCGGGTCCTGCACCGCCAAGGCGACGCCGCGCCCGGCGACCGCCGCCTCCACCTGGTCGCGGTGTGAGCCCACCACCATCACCCGCTTCTCCGCCCCCAGCGCGTCCACAGCGTCGAGCAGGTGGTGGAGCATCGCCCGCCCGGCGATCGGGTGGAGCACCTTGTGCGTGTCCGAGCGCATCCGGGTGCCCTTGCCGGCGGCGAGGATCACGGCGGCGAGCGGCTGAGACGGCATGGGTAGGGTTCCTGCGACGGCTACGGAGACGCGGCGCTCTGCCACGCGCGGCCTCGACTTTCCAGTGACGCGGGGCCAACCTCCCGCCGTGCCCCGCCCGCTCCTGCTCCTCCTAATGATCGGCGCGGTCGCCGCCGCCCTGCTGCTCGGCGGCACCCTGCCCGCTCTGACCGGCGGCGCGGTCGCGGGAATCGCGCTGGCGTTGCTCGCGCGAGACGCGGAGCCGGTCCGCCCGCGCCGCACCGGGCCGCGCTCGCCGCGCCGGGCGGAGGAGATTGCTGTCGCGCCCGAGCTGCTAGAGGCGATGGGCGACCCCGTGCTTCTCGTCCGCGAGCGCAGGGTGGCGCTGGCCAACGCCGCCGCGCGCGCGCTGCTCGGCCCGCACATCGCCGGCGAGGACATCCGGCTGGCGATCCGCCACCCGGTCGCCGCCGAGGTGCTCGACCGCGCCGGCGCGGCGCCCGCCGACGCCGAGCTCGTCGGCCTCGGCCAGCACGACCGGCGCTGGCGCATGACGGTGAGCCGGCTCCCCGGCGGGCTGCGGCTCGTGCGGCTGCTTGACGTGTCCGACCGCGCCGCGGCCGAGCGGATGCGGACGGATTTCGTCGCCAATGCGAGCCACGAGCTGCGCACCCCGCTGGCGACCCTGAGCGGCTTCGTTGAAACGCTAGAGGACCCGGCGGCGGGCGGGAACCCGGCGACGCGCGCGCGCTTCCTGGCGATCATGGGGGACGAGGCGCGGCGGATGCGGCGGCTGGTCGACGATCTCCTTTCCTTGTCCCGGATTGAGGCCGACCGCTTCTCCGTGCCGGACACGCCTCTCCCGCTCGCGCCCCTGGTCGCCGAAGCGGTGGCGGACGTTGCCCGGGCGCTGGAAGCGCGGGGCGCGACGGCGGAGGTGCGGGTAGATCAAGGGGCGGAGGTCGCGGGCGATCGCGGCCAGCTCGTGCAGGCGCTGCGCAACCTGCTCGACAATGCGATCAAATACGGCCCGCCCGGCGGCGCGATCGAGGTCACGGGGCGAATCACGGATGGCCACGTCGCGGTCGCGGTGCGCGACCGCGGCGAGGGCATCGCGCCCGAGCACCTGCCGCGGTTGACCGAACGCTTCTACCGGGTCGACCCGGGCCGCAGCCGCGCGCTCGGCGGCACGGGACTAGGGCTCGCCATCGTCAAGCACGTCGCCGAACGGCACCGCGGCCGCCTGCTGATCGAGAGCGCCCCCGGCGAGGGCACGACCGTGACGCTGCAGCTGCCGCGCCCGCTGTCACGAAAGAGTCACGGAAATTTCGCAGGAGAGCCCGCGTCCCCCGACGACGGATCGGCCGGGCGACGCTTCGGGGAGTTCACGGAATGAAGAAGCTTTGGGCGTGCCTCGTCCTCGCGAGCACGGCGCTCGCCGGCTGCCAGGACGCCGCCTCGACCGGCGGCGCGGGGGGCGGCGCGGGCGGCGCGCGGCAGCACCTGACGATCGTCGGCTCGTCGACCGTCTACCCGTTCACCAAGGCGGTGGTGGAGAGCTTCGCCCGCGCGAACCCGTCGTTCCGCGCGCCAGTCCTCGAGTCGACCGGCACCGGCGGCGGTATGAAGCTGTTCTGTGGCGGCGTGGGTGCGCAGTTCCCCGACGTCGCCAATGCGTCACGCCGCATCAAGGCGTCCGAGTTCGCCGATTGCCAGAAGAACGGCGTGCGCCAGATCGCCGAAGTGCAGATCGGCATCGACGGGCTCACCCTAATCCAGGCGAGGAACGCGCCCCAGCCGCTGCGCCTGGCGCTCGCCGACGTCTACAAGGCGCTCGCCGCGCGGCCGTTCGGCCAGCCGCAGACTGCCAAGACGTGGCGCGACGTGAATCCGGCGCTGCCCGCCACGCCGATCCAGGTGTTCGGCCCGCCGACGACCAGCGGCACGCGCGATGCGCTGGTCGAGTTGATGCTGGAGAAGGGCTGCCAGAGCGACCCGGCGATGAAGGCTCTCAAGGAGTCCAACGAGGACGAGTACAAGGCGATCTGCACCAAGGTGCGCGAGGACGGCGCGTTCATCGAAGCGGGCGAGAACGACAACCTGCTGGTGCAGAAGGTGTCGGGCAACCCTGGCGCGGTGGGCGTGCTCGGCTTCGCCTTCCTTGAGGAAAACCAGGGCGCGGTGCAGCCGGTCGCGATCGATGGGGTTCTGCCGACCTACCAGACGATCGCCTCCTACCAATACCCGGGAGCGCGGCCGTTATTCGTCTACGTCAAGGGCGAGCACGCGCAGGTGATCCCGGGCCTGCGCGAGTTCATGGCGGAATATGGTCGTGCGATGGCGCAGGGCGGCTACCTGACGCAGCACGGGCTGATCGTCTCGCCCGCCGACGTCGCGGCCAAGGCGACGCAGGCCGCGACGCAGCTGACGCCGATCAACGCGCAAGGGCTGAGCTGAGCCCGGCGCGGCTCGACCGCCGGGCGGCGATGGCTGTAAGGGCCGAGTCGGCGCGGCGCCGCCCCGCGCGGCCCTGAACGGATCACCATGTCCATCACCGCCCTCCTCCTGCTGATTCTCGGGCTAGGCGCGGTCGCCTGGTTCGCCGGGCGCACGCGCGCCGCCGCCTTCGCGGGAAGCGGGCGCGAGCGCGCGCACAGCCTACCGAACTACCACGGCTGGTACGCCGCGCTGTGGGCGGTCGCGCCCGCGCTCCTCTTCCTCGCGGTGTGGCAGGCGACCTCACCCGCGCTGGTGACGAACGCCGTACTCGCCGACCCGCGCGCGGCCGCCCTGCCTGCTGACCCGACGCTGCGCGGGCCCATCCTGGCGGAAGCGCGCGACCTTGCCGCCGGGCGCGTCCAGGCGGCGTTCAACCCCCAAGCGGAGGCGCTCGCCCCGGCCTACGCCGACGCCTCCTCCCGCTACGGGCTGCTCGGGCTGGTCGCAGCGGCGCTGCTGGCCTTCGCGGGCGGCGCTTTCGCCTTTCTGCGCCTCCGCCCCGATTTCCGCGCGCGCACGCGGGTCGAGCGGATCGTGATGGGAATGTTGCTACTCGCTTCCTTAATCGCCGTGCTCACCACCTTCGGCATCGTCGCTTCGCTGGTGGTAGAGGCGTTCCGCTTCTTCGCCCAAGTGTCGCCCGCCGAGTTCCTGTTCGGCACGCACTGGTCGCCGCAGACCGCGCTGCGCGCCGACCAGGCTGGCTCCTCCGGCGCGTTCGGCGCGGTGCCCTTGTTCTGGGGCACGATCTTTATCGGCGTGATCATCGCCATGACGGTGGCCATCCCGCTCGGGCTGATGAGCGCGATCTATCTGACGCAATATGCGCGCGCCTCGACTCGGCGCTGGATGAAGCCCCTCCTGGAGATTCTCGCCGGCATCCCGACGGTGGTGTACGGCTATTTCGCCGCGCTCACGCTCGCGCCGCTGGTGCGCGACCTGGGGCTGACCCTCGGCATCGGCGGCGCGTCTTCCGAATCGGCGCTCGCCGCCGGGCTGGTTATGGGGGTCATGATCATCCCCTTCGTGTCCTCCATGGCCGACGACTCGCTCGCTGCCGTGCCGCAGGCGATGCGCGACGGTTCGCTGGCTATGGGCGCGACAACTTCGGAGACGATCCGCCGCGTCCTCGTTCCCGCCGCGCTGCCCGGCGTGGTGGGCGGGGCGTTGCTGGCGGTCAGCCGCGCGATCGGCGAAACAATGATTGTGGTGATGGCCGCCGGGCTCGCGGCCAACCTTTCCGCCAATCCCTTCGCCTCCGTCACCACCGTGACCACGCAGATCGTCCAGCTACTCACCGGCGACCAAGAGTTCGACAGCCCGAAGACGCTCGCCGCCTTCGCGCTCGGCTTGGTGCTGTTCCTCGTCACGCTGCTCCTCAACGTCATCGCGCTGCGCGTGGTGAAGCGGTTCCGGGAAGCTTATGAGTGAACTGAACGCCAGCCTGGTGCCGCAGCTGCCGATCGTCGGCGTCGACGCACACGAGCCAGTCGCGCGCAAGCCCACCGACTGGCGCACCGGCTCCATGCAGGGGCGCATCCGACGCCGCTACGCGGCCGAGCGTCGCTTCCGCCTGATCGGCGCGGGCGCGGTGGTGCTCGCCGCGGCGTTCCTCGCTTTCCTGCTCGTCACCATGTTCGCCAACGGGTTGCGCGGCTTCACGCGGACGGAGGTGGCGCTCGACATCGACTTCCCCCGCTCGACGTTGATCGTCGATCAAACCGCGGTGCAGCGCTTCGGCGAGCAGGGGCTGGCGGGCGCGGACCTCCAGGGCGTGGTCGCCGCCGCGGCGAACGCGCGGCTGGGGCCGGGCGGGGCGGCGCTGCTGTCGGACGGCGCCTGGGTGGAGGTGCGCCGCGCGATCCTCGAAGATCCGGCGATCCTGTCCGGCGTCCACCGCTTCGAGCTGCCCGCTGCCGCGGCGATCGACGTCGCGGCCAAGGGCGACGGCGCGGCGGACGCTGAGGTCCAAGTCGCGCGGCTGCGCGAGCGAGGGCTGCTGTCCACCGGCTTCAACGGTCAGTTCCTGACGGGCGCGGACGCGACGGACCCGACCGCCGTCGGCATCTGGGGCGCGTTCAAGGGCTCGCTGCTGACCATGCTGGTCACCCTCGCGCTCGCCTTTCCAATCGGCGTGCTGTCGGCGGTGTATCTGGAGGAATACGCGCCGCGGAACCGCTGGACGGACATCATCGAGGTGTCGATCAACAATCTGGCGGCGGTGCCCTCCATCATCTTCGGGCTGCTCGGCCTCGCCATCTTCCTCAACGTGATGAACCTGCCGCGCTCGGCCCCTATCGTCGGCGGGCTCACGCTCGCGCTGATGACCATGCCCGTGATCGTCATCGCCGGCCGCAACGCGATCAAGGCGGTGCCGCCCTCTATCCGCGACGCCGCCCTGGGCGTCGGCGCGTCGCCGGTGCAGGTGGTGTTCCACCACGTCTTGCCGTTAGCACTTCCCGGCATCCTGACCGGCACGATCATCGGCATGGCGCGCGCGCTGGGCGAGACGGCCCCACTCCTGATGATCGGCATGCGCGCCTTCATCTCCTCGCCGCCAGAGGGGCTGACGCAGCCGGCGACGGTGCTGCCAGTGCAGATCTTCCTCTGGTCGGACGAGGTGAGCCGCGGCTTCGTGGAGAAGACCTCGGCGGCGATCATCGTGCTGCTCGTGTTCCTGCTCGCCATGAACGGGATCGCCATCTATCTGCGCAACCGGTTCGAGAAGCGGTGGTAGGGCAGATGACGACGCAAGCGGCCGACGCCGCATCCTCCACCAAGATTGTCGCCCGCGACGTGTCCGTCTTCTACGGCGCGAAGAAGGCGATCGACGCCGTGTCGATCGACATCGACCAGGACCATGTCACCGCCTTCATCGGCCCGTCCGGCTGCGGCAAGTCGACTTTCCTGCGGTCGTTCAACCGGATGAACGACACCATCCCCAACGCGCGGGTGGAAGGCAGCATTACGCTCGACGGCAAGGACATCTACTCGTCGGATATGGACGTGGTGCAGCTGCGCGCGCGCGTCGGCATGGTGTTCCAGAAGCCCAACCCCTTCCCCAAATCGATTTTCGAGAACGTCGCCTACGGCCCGCGCATTCACGGGCTGGCGAGCGGCCGCGCCGAGCTCGAGGAGGTCGTGGAGAAATCCTTGCGTCGCGCGGGGCTGTGGGAGGAGGTGAAGGATCGCCTCAACGAGAGCGGCACCGCGCTCTCCGGCGGGCAGCAGCAGCGCTTGTGCATCGCCCGCGCGATCGCCGTCGATCCGGAGGTGATCCTGATGGACGAGCCGGCCAGCGCGCTCGATCCCATCGCCACCGCGCGGATTGAGGAGCTGATCCACGAGCTGCGCGGCCGCTACGCGATCGTGATCGTCACCCATAACATGCAGCAAGCGGCCAGGGTCTCGCAGCGCACCGCCTTCTTCCACCTCGGCCACCTGGTGGAATACGGCGACACTCGCGCCATCTTCACCAATCCGAAGCAAGAGCGGACCAAGGACTACATCACCGGCCGCTACGGATAAGAAAGCACCGCCCCATCATGCCCGCTCCCGCCGCCCACACCGTTAAAGCCTTCGACGAGGACGTCCGCCAACTCCGCGCCATCATCGCGGAGATGGGCGGGCTCGCCGAGCAGGGCTTGGCCGAGGCGCTGCGCGCGCTGCGCCACCGCGACGCGGAGGCCGCCATGCGCGTAGTGGAGAACGACAATCGGATCGACCTGCTCGAGCTGGAAGTCGAGAACGCGGTGGTGCAGCTGATCGCGCTGCGCGCGCCGCTCGCCGACGACCTGCGCGAGGCGGTCGCCGCGCTCAAGATCGCCAGCGTGGTGGAGCGGATCGGCGACTACGCCAAGAACATTGCAAAGCGCGTTCCCGCGCTGGAGCGCGGCGGCGACATCGAACCGCTGTCCTTGCTGCCGGAGATGGGGCGCATCGCGGGCGAGATGGTTCATCTCGTGCTCGACGCCTTCGCCGCGCGCGATCCGGACAAGGCGGTGGAGGTTTGCCAGCGCGACAAGGCGGTGGACGATTTCTACAACAGCATCTTCCGCACGCTGCTCACCCACATGATGGAGAACCCGCACACCATTACCCAAGCCGCGCACCTGCTGTTCGTTGCCAAGAACATCGAGCGGATCGGCGACCATGCGACCAACGTCGCCGAGATGGTCTATTACGCCGCGACGGGCGAGCGGATGAGCGAGCGCCCGCGCGGCGGCGACGCGGGGTCGCCCCCGCGCTGAGCGGGGCGTTGTCACGCGGCCGTAACTTATTCGGCGGAAGGCGACGGGCATGGCGAACGTTCGACTGCTCTTGGTGGAGGACGATCCGGCGCTCGCCGAGCTGGTGGCCTGGCATTTCGAGCGCGAGGCGTTCGCGGTGGAGTGCACGGGCGACGGCGAGGAAGCGCTGCTGCTCGCCGCGGAGAACCCGCCGGACATCGTGCTGCTCGACTGGATGATCGAGGGCACGTCCGGCATCGAAGTGTGCCGCCGCCTGCGCCGCCTTCCCGCCACCGCCAACGTGCCGATCATCATGCTCACCGCCAGGGGCGAGGAGGCCGACCGCATCCGCGGGCTGGAGACGGGGGCGGACGACTACGTTACCAAGCCCTTTTCCCCGCGCGAGCTGGTGGCGCGGGTGGGCGCGGTGCTGCGCCGCGTGCGGCCGGCGCTGGCCGGCGAGGGCCTGAGCTACGCGGACATCGAGATGGACCTCGTCCAGCACAAGGTGCGGCGCGGCGGGCGGGCGGTGGCCCTCGGCCCTACCGAGTTCCGGCTGCTGCGCCACTTCCTCGAGCACCCGGGCCGCGTCTTCTCGCGCGAGCGGCTGCTTGACGCGGTGTGGGGCCACGACAGCAGCATCGACGCGCGCACGGTGGACGTTCACATCCGCCGCCTGCGCAAAGCAATCAACGAGGGTGACGCGCCCGACGTGATCCGCACCGTGCGCTCGGCGGGCTACGCGCTCGACAACGAGGGCAAGGTCTAGCCGCGGTTGTATCGCTCGGGCCGCGCGCCCACTATCGGTCGATCGAGAAGGAGCTCGCCGTGAAGAAGTTGATGGTCGGCGCCGCGGCGCTATTGTTCTCCGGTTCCGCCGCCTACGCCGCCGCGCCGGAAGCCATGCACGCGCTCGCCAAGGCCTGCGGCCTGCCCTGCTGCTGAAGCGGCATCGCTGAGCAGATCGGGGCGTCTGCGCGCGAGCGCAGGCGCCCTTTTCCTTGCGCGCCGGGGCGCTTGAGTTACGACGCGGGCGCATTCCCATCCGCAGTCGGAGTCACCGCATGACCATTCGTTTCGACAACCGCGTCGCGATCGTCACCGGCGCAGGCGGCGGCCTCGGCCGCGCCTACGCGCTGGAGCTCGCGCGGCGCGGGGCGAAGCTGGTGGTCAACGACCTCGGCGGCGCGCGCGACGGTTCGGGCGAGTCGGACGCGGCGGAGCGCGTCGCCGACGAGATTCGCGCGGCGGGCGGCGAGGCGATCGCCAACGGCGCGAGCGTCACCAATTTCGAGCAGGTCACGGCAATGGTCGAGGAAGCGCGGGCGCGCTTCGGCGGCGTTCACGTCCTGATCAACAACGCGGGTATCCTGCGCGACAAAAGCTTCGCCAACATGAGCGTGGAGGACTTCCGGCTCGTGGTGGACGTTCACCTTGTCGGCTCGGCCAATTGCACAAAGGCGGTGTGGGCCGGGATGCGCGAGCAGGGCTACGGCCGGATCCTGATGACGGCGTCGTCGACCGGCTTGTTCGGCAATTTCGGCCAGGCAAACTACGGCGCGGCGAAGGCGGGGCTGATGGGGCTCACCAAGACGCTGTATCTCGAAGGCGCGAAGTACGGCATCCGGGTGAACACGCTCGCCCCCACCGCGGGAACGCGGATGACGGAGGATCTGATGCCGCCGGAGATGTTCCAGGCATTTAGCCCGGAAAACGTCGTGCCCGCCGCGCTCTTCCTCGTGTCGGAGGACGCGCCGACCAACGCGATCGTCGGCGCGGGCGCAGGCGTGGTAGCGGCGTCCTACGTCACGCTGACGCCCGGCGTCGCCTTTCCGCCCGACCGGCGCACGCCGGAAGCGGTGGCCGAGGCGTGGGAGCGAATCGTCGACCGGACGGGCGAGGCGGTGCCGAAGTCCGGGGCCGAGCAGGGCATGATGGCGGTGGCGCAGCTGCAGAAGCTGATGGCGAACGCCGGAAAAACCTGAGCGAAACCTGAGCTTGTCGAAGGGCGGGCCGCGAGGACTGACGTTGGTGAGTGCGGCCCGCCCTTCGACAGGGCCAGGGCTGACGGGGATGGGGAAGAGCCGACATGCAAGACTATCAGACCCGCGGCACCATCCAGGTTGCCCCCGAGCTCGCCGCCTTTATCGAGGAACGCGCGCTGCCCGGAACGGGGCTGGAGCCGGACGCCTTCTGGCGCGGCTTCTCCGCCATCCTCGACCGCCTCGCCCCGGAGAACCGCGCGCTGCTCGCCGTTCGCGACGACCTCCAGGCGCGGATCGACGACTGGCACCGCGCGCGGCGCGGCCGTCCGCTCGATCAAGCCGAGTATCAGGCGTTCCTGCGCGAAATCGGCTACCTCGTCCCCGAGCCGGAGCCCTTCGTGATCGGCACGGCGAACGTGGACAACGAGGTCGCGCGGCTCGCCGGGCCGCAGCTCGTGGTTCCCGTGCTTAACGCGCGCTTTCTGCTCAACGCCGCCAACGCGCGCTGGGGCAGCCTGTACGACGCGCTGTACGGCACGGACGCGCTGGGCGACCTGCCCCCGCCCGGCGCTTACGACCAAGCGCGCGGCGCGCGGGTGGTCGCGCGGGCCAAGGCCTTCCTCGACGAAGCGGTGCCGCTGGCGCAGGGCTCCCACGCCGACGCCACCGGCTACCGGGTCGAGGGCGGCGCGCTGCTCCCCACTCTCGCCGACCCGGCGGCCTTCGTCGGCTACCGCGGCGACCCGGCCGCGCCCTCGGCCGTGCTGCTCCGCCACCACGGGCTGCACGTCGAGCTCTCCATTGACCGCGCGCATCCGGTCGGCCGCGACGACCCGGCGGGCCTCGCGGATGTGATCCTCGAGGCCGCGCTCACCACCATCGTCGACCTCGAGGACTCGGTCGCGGCGGTGGACGCCGAAGACAAGGTCGCGGCCTACGCCAATTGGCTGGGCGTGATCCGGGGCGACCTGGAAGCGTCGTTCGAGAAAGGCGGGCGCACGCTGACCCGCACGCTCGAGCCCGACCGGGAGTACGTCGCGCCGGACGGGACGCTGTTCGCCCTGCCGGGGCGCAGCCTGCTCTTCGTTCGCAACGTCGGCCATCTCATGACGACCCCCGCCGTCTTGCTGGCGGACAGGTCCGAGGCGCCCGAGGGCATCATGGACGCGGTGGTCACAGGCCTGTGTGCGCTGCACGACTTGCGCGGGCTCGGGCGCCACCGGAACAGCCGCGCCGGATCAGTCTATATCGTCAAGCCGAAGATGCACGGCCCGGACGAGGTCGCGTTCACGGACCGGATGTTCGACGCGGTCGAGGGCCTGCTCGGGCTGGACCGCCACGTGCTCAAGGTTGGCGTGATGGACGAGGAGCGGCGCACCTCCGCCAACCTCGCCGCGTGCATCGGCGCGGTGCGGGACCGCATCGTGTTCATCAACACCGGCTTCCTCGACCGCACCGGCGACGAGATGCACACGGCGATGCAGGCCGGGCCAATGATCCGCAAGGCGGCGATGAAGGACTCGGGGTGGATCAAGGCCTACGAGGCCCGCAACGTCCAGATCGGGCTCGCCTGCGGCTTCTCCGGCCGGGCGCAGATCGGCAAGGGCATGTGGGCCGCGCCCGACCTGATGGCGGACATGGTCGCGCAGAAGATCGGCCACCCGCGGAGCGGGGCCAACACCGCCTGGGTGCCGAGCCCGACCGCGGCGACCCTGCACGCGCTTCACTACCACCAGGTCGACGTGTTCGCGCGGCAAGAGGAGCTGCGGGCCGAGTTGACGCCCCCGCTCGACGCGCTGCTCGCCGTGCCGCTCGCCGACCAGGCCAACTGGTCGGACGCGGAAGTGACGGAGGAGCTGGAGAACAACGCGCAGGGCATTCTCGGCTACGTCGTGCGCTGGGTCGATCAGGGGGTCGGCTGCTCCAAGGTGCCCGACATCCACGACGTGGGGCTGATGGAGGACCGGGCGACCTTGCGCATTTCCTCGCAGCACATGGCGAACTGGCTGCTGCACGGGGTCGCCTCGGGGCAAGAGGCCGACGGGGCGCTGCGGCGGATGGCGGCGAAGGTGGACGCGCAGAACGCGGGCGACCCGGCGTACCGGCCGATGGCGGCGAACTTCGAGCGGAGCATCGCCTTCCGGGCGGCGCGGGCGCTGGTGTTCGAGGGGGTGGCGCAGCCGAACGGCTATACGGAGCCGCTGCTGCACGAGTTCAGGCGGCGGGTGAAGGAGCGGTCCTAAGCCTTTCCCCTTCAGGGGAAAGGTTGGCGTGGAGACATGTCAACGTTCACCAACGTCGGAAGGTGAGTTTGTTGGACAGCCCTACCCCAACCCCTCCCCTGAAGGGGAAGGGCTTAGTCGTCCTCACCCCACCCGCGACTCTGTCATCGCCGCGTAGATCAGTGCCTTCAGCTCGCGGCGGATCGGGTAGGCGCTCGACGGCATCAGCTGCGTCATGAACACCATCGTCAACCGCTCGACGGGGTCGACGAAGAAGGCGGTCGAATACATCCCGCCCCAGTAATATTCGCCGACGGTGCCGAGGTTCATGGAAGGCACCACCTCCTCGTTCACCGCGAAGCCGAGGCCGAAGCCGACGCCCGCATTCTGCGCTTCACTGAACATCGAGCGCGACATCTGGGTGAGCGTCTGCCCGCCGGGCAGGTGGTTGCGCGTCATCAGCCAGAGCGTCTTGGGCGACAGGATGCGCGTCCCGTCGAGTTCGCCGCCGCGCAGCAACATGCGGCAGAAGCGGTCGTAGTCGCGCGTAGTGGAGACGAGCCCGCCGCCGCCGGACTGGAACGTGCGCGGGCGGAGCCAGGCGCTCGTGTGCCCATGCTCCATCAGCTGCACGCCGCGGTCCTCGTGGATCATCCAGCAATCACCGAGCCGGTGCGCCTTGTCGGCGGGCACGGTGAAGAAGCTGTCGACCATGCCCAGCGGGTCGAAGATGCGCTGGCGGAAGAACTCGCCCAGGCTCAGCCCCGACAGCCGCTCGACCACCGCGCCGAGCACGTCGGTGGCGACCGAGTAGTTCCACGCCTCGCCGGGCGAGAAGAGCAGTGGCACACCAGCTAAGGCCGCGACGAAGCCATCGCTGTCCATCGCCCGGTTGAACGGGTCGATGCGGCGCTCGCGATAGGCTGCGTCGACCGGGCCGTCCTGCTGGATGTGGTAGGTGAGCCCGGCGGTGTGGCGGAGCAGATCGACCATCCGCATCGGCGCGGCGGTCGGGCGGGTGCGGAACGGCTCGCCGGCGCCGCCGCCGTCGTACACGGCGACGCCTTTGAGCTCCGGCAGGACGTGGTGGACGGGGGTATCGAGGGCCACTGCCCCCTCCTCCAACAGCATCATGAACGCGACGGAGGTGACCGGCTTGGTCATGGAGGCGATGCGGAACAGCGCGTCTTCGGCGAGCGGCGCCCCGTCCTCGCGCGCGACGCCGAGCGTGGCGGTGTAGACCGGAGCCTCGTCGCGCGCGACCAGCAGCTGGGCGTTGTGGAGCTTGCCGGTGTCTAGGTAGCGAGACTGGAGGAAGGGCGCGATGCGCCCGAGGCGGTCGGGGTCGAAGCCGTGGCGGGCGGCGGCGTCAAGGCCGAGCTTGCTCATCACGTTCATGGATCGGCTGCTCCTGCTGATGTGCCCATCCCACCCCTACCCCGATCGGACTGAGCCTGTCGAAGCTCTTCCTTTCTCTTCGACGGCAGGCCGTCCAGGAAGGCGCTTCGACAAGCTCAGTGCGAACGGAGTTCTGGGGGCGGGTAGGCCTACCCGAACGTGATCACCGACCGCACGCTGTCACCGGAGCGCAGCTTGCCCATCGCCTCGTTGACCTGCCCCAGCCCGATCCGCTCGGCGACCAGGCTGTCGAGGTCGAGCTTACCGCGCAAGTAGAAGTCCACCAGCCGCGGGATGTCGACGGGGAAGCGGTTGGAGCCGAGCAGCGAGCCCTGGATCTTCTTCTCCGCCAGGAAATGCCAGCCGGGCAGCTTCACCTCCTCGCCGGGCGGGATCATGCCGACCACGGTGGCGGTGCCGCCGCGCTTGAGCGCGTGGAAGGCGAGTTCGGCGGTGCTCGTGCGGCCGACGCATTCGAGCGCGTGATCGACGCCGCCGCGGGTGAGCTGCAGCAGCTCCTCCGCCGTGTGCTCGCCCGACTGGACCGTGTCCGTCGCGCCGAGCTTGCGCGCGAGCTCGAGCTTCTCCGGCACGGGGTCCACCGCGACGATGCGGCCCGCGCCGGTGATCGCCGCGGCATTGATCGCGGCCAAGCCGACGCCGCCGCAGCCGATCACCGCCACCGTCTCGCCCGGCTGGACCTTGGCCGCGTTCCACACGGTGCCCGCGCCGGTGAGCACCGCGCAGCCGATCAGCGCCGCGCGGTCGAGTGGCATCGCTGGGTCGATGCTCTGGCAGGCATGCTCGTGGACGAGCATCGTTTCCGCGAAGGCGGACAGGTTGAGGTACTGGTGGACGGGGTCGCCCCCGGCCGCGAGCGAGAGCCGCGGCGGCTCCGTCGAGCGGCGCTTGGTGCTCTCGTCCACGCAGAGCGACAGTCGTCCGGTGACGCAGAACTCGCACTGGCCGCAGAAGGCGGACAGGCAGGTGATCACCGGGTCGCCGACGCGCACGCGGTGGACCTCCGAACCCACCGCCTCGACGATCCCCGCCGCCTCGTGCCCGGGCACAGTAGGCAGCGCGGTGGGATAGGTGCCGTCGACGAAGTGGAGGTCGGAACGGCACACGCCCACCGCCGCGGTACGGATCAGCACCTCGCGCGGACCGGGGGACGCCACCTGGACGTCCTCGACCGCCATCGGCTGCTTCGGCGCGCGAAGGACGGCAGCCTTCACTCGGCGGCCTGGGCGAAGCTCTGGCGGACCGGCAGCTCGGCCTTATAGTCGGCGTATTTGCCGAACTCGTCGCGCGCGATCGCGCGGTTGTGGACCTCGTCCGGGCCGTCGGCGAAGCGGAGCGTGCGGATGTTGGCCCAGGCGTGGGCGAGGAAGCTGTCGCCCGACACGCCGCCGCCGCCGTGCGCCTGGATCGCGTCGTCGATGATGTTGAGTGCCATGGTGGGCGCGAAAACCTTGATCATCGCGATCTCGCCCCGCGCCGCCTTGTTGCCGGCGACATCCATCACGTGCGCGGCCTTGAGGCAGAGGAGGCGCGCCATCTCGAGCTCGATGCGAGCCTTGGCCACGCGCTGCTCCCAGATCGAATGGTCGGCAATGCGTTTGCCGAAGGCGACCCTGCTCAGCAGCCGCTTGCACATCGCCTCCAGCGCCATTTCCGCGACGCCGATGGTGCGCATGCAGTGGTGGATGCGGCCCGGCCCGAGGCGGCCTTGCGCGATCTCGAAGCCGCGGCCCTCGCCGAGGAGCACGTTCTCCATCGGCACGCGCACGTCCTCCAGCACCACCTCGCCGTGGCCGTGCGGCGCGTGGTCGTAGCCGTAGACGGACAGCATCCGCTCGATCCGCACGCCCTTGGCGTCCAGCGGCACGAGAATCTGGCTCTGCTGCTGGTGCCGGGCGTTGCCCGGGTTGGTCTTGCCCATCACGATCGCCACCGCGCAGCGCGGGTCGCCGACGCCCGACGACCACCATTTGCGCCCGTTGATCACATAGTGGTCGCCGTCGCGGACCATGGAAGTCTGGATGTTGGTTGCGTCCGACGACGCCACGTCCGGCTCCGTCATCAGGAAGGCGGAGCGGATCTCGCCGTTCATCAGCGGCTTGAGCCACCGATCCTTCTGCGCGCGGGAGCCGTAGCGGTGTAGTACCTCCATGTTGCCCGTGTCGGGGGCGGAGCAGTTGAACACCTCCGACGACCAGCCGAGCTTACCCATCTCCTCCGCGCAGAGCGAATATTCGAGGTTGGTGAGCTGGGTACCCTCGAACTCGAAGCTGTCGTCGACGTGGCTCTGCCCGGAGTGCGGGGGCATGAAGAAATTCCACAGGCCCTCGCGGCGCGCGATCGGCTTCAGCTCCTCGATCACGGGGACGACTTTCCAGCGGTTGCCGCCCTCCCCGACCTGATGATGGTACTCGTCGTTCCGCGGGCGGATATGTTGGTCGATGAAGGCTTTGACCCGGTCGCGGAAGTGCGTCTGGCGCTCGGTGAGGGTGAAATCCATCGGTCCTGCTCCTGGGCTGGGCGTGCTCGCCGTATCCTCTTCAGTGTCGGCCTTAACTGCGTAGGGAGCAACACAAAAGCCCTCTCCCGCTTGCGAGAGAGTTGGGTGAGGGCACGCCGTTGATCGTTAACGGCGGTTGATGTTGATGGGGCGTACCCTCACCCCAGCCCTCTCCCGCGAGCGGGAGAGGGAGAACGTCCTACTCCGCCGCCACCTTGAACTGCTCGGCTTCCGTGCTCTCGGCGAGCGCGGTGGTGCTCGCCTGGCCGCCGGACACGGCGGTCGCCACCAGGTCGAAATAGCCGGTGCCCACCTCGCGCTGGTGGCGCGTCGCGGTGTAGCCGTCGACCTCACGCGCGAACTCGGCCTGCTGGAGCTCGGAATAGGCCGCCATGCCGCGGTCGCGGTAGCCGGACGCCAGCTCGAACATGCCCAGGTTGAGCTGGTGGAAGCCGGCCAGCGTCACGAACTGGAACTTGTAGCCCATCGCGCCCAGCTCGCGCTGGAACCTGGCGATGGTGTTCTTGTCGAGCTTGGCTTCCCAGTTGAACGACGGCGAGCAGTTGTACGCCATCATCTTGCCCGGGTGCTCGCGCTGCACTGCTTCGGCGAAGCGCCTGGCGTCGTCCAGGTTCGGGTGGCTCGTCTCCCACCACAGGAGATCAGCATGCTCCGCGAAGGCGATGCCGCGCTTGATGCAGTGGTCGACGCCCGTGCCGTCCTTGAGCCGGAAGAAGCCCTCCGGCGTACGCTCGCCGGTGAGGAACTCGTGGTCGCGCTCGTCGACGTCCGAGGTGATCAGCTTGGCCGACTCCGCGTCGGTGCGCGCGACGAGCACCGTCGCCACGCCGCATACGTCGGCGGCGAGCCGTGCCGCGTTGAGGTTGCGGATGTGCGCCTGGGTCGGAATCAGCACCTTGCCCCCTAGGTGCCCGCACTTCTTCTCGGAGGCGAGTTGGTCCTCGAAGTGCACGCCGGCGGCGCCCGCCTCGATATAGGCCTTCATAATCTCGAAGCAGTTGAGCGGCCCGCCGAAGCCGGCCTCCGCATCGGCGACGATCGGCGCGAACCAGTCGCGCGTGACGTTGCCTTCGGAATGTTCAATCTGGTCGGCACGCTGCAGCGTCTTGTTGATCTTGCGGCACAGCTCCGGCCCCGCGTTGGCCGGGTAGAGCGACTGGTCGGGGTACATCTGCCCCGCGGTGTTGGCGTCGGCGGCGACCTGCCAACCGGACAGGTAGATCGCCTTCAGCCCTGCGCGGACCATCTGCATCGCCTGGTTGCCGCTGAGCGCGCCGAGCGCATTTATATACGGCTCGGTCTTTAGCAGCTCCCAAAGCTTGTTCGCGCCGCGCTTCGCAAGCGTGTGCTCGATCGCTACCGACCCGCGCAGCTTCTCGACGTCCACCGCCGAGTAAGTGCGGTTGATGCCGTCGAAGCGGCCCTGCGGCGCGTTCGGGATCAGCTGTTCGAAGCTCGCCATCTGCCTATCACTCCCTGATATATTTCTGCCGCTACAGTGCAGGAGGATCGACTTGCCGGAAAGAGCGATAAGTGACACAGCTTCAGCTCACGTCTGTTGTAAATTGTGAAGATGTGACGGGAGAAGGCCGGTGCTCGACGGACGCAAGCTCTACCTCGGCGCACGGCTGAAGCGGTTGCGCCGCGAACTAGGGTTGAGTCAGACGCGCATGGCCGAAGAGCTCGGCGTGTCGCCCTCCTACCTCAACCATCTCGAGCGCAACCAGCGCCCGCTCACCGCGCAGGTGCTAGTGCGCATCACGCGCACATACGACGTCGACGTGCGCGCGCTCACGGAGGAGCAGGAGGGCGCGTCGGCCAACGATCTGGCGCAGGTCTTCGCCGACCCCTTCTTCGGCGACCTATCCATCCCGCGCGCGGAACTGACGGAGGCGGCCGACCACGCGCCGGCGGTCGCGGAGGCAATCGTGCGGCTGTACCGCAGCTTCCAGCAGCAGCGCCCGGCCGAGCCCGGCGCGCTGCCGGCGCACGTCGCGCGGCCGCAGATCGACCCGGCCGACTGGGTCGGCGAACATCTGAATAGCCAGCGCAACCACTTCCCCGAGCTCGACGAGGCGGCCGAGGCGCTCGCCGACGAGCTGCGCGGGGCGGAGTCGGAGAGCATCGGCGGACTGCTCGGGCGGCTGGCGGGCGAGCAAGGGGTCGCGGTGCGGATCGTGCCGGAGGACGTACTGGAGAACGCCTTCAGTCATTACGACTACCACCGCCGCCGCCTGCAAATCTCCGTCCTGCTCTCCACGCCCGGCCGCAGCTTCGCCGTCGCCTATCAGCTCGCGCTGCTCGAGTTCGGTGAGCTGATCGACGCGCTCGCCTCCCGTGCCGGCCCGCCGGACCCGACGAGTCGCCGCCTGCTCCGCGTGGCGCTCGCCAACTACGCGGCAGCCGCGCTGATGATGCCCTACGAGGCGTTCCACGCCGCGGCCGAGGCGCTCGCCTACGACGTCGAGCCGCTCGCGCGGCGCTTCGGCGCGAGCTTCGAGCAGGCGGCGCAGCGGCTTTCGTCGCTTAACCGGCCGGGCGCGCGCGGCGTGCCCTTCTTCATGGTTCGCACGGACGCTGCGGGCAACCTGTCCAAGCGCTTCGCCGGCGGCGGCGCGCCCTTTTCGCGCTTCGCCGGGCTGTGCCCACGGTGGAACGTCCACGGCGCGTTCCGCACCGCGGGCGTCGTCACCCAGGTGATCGAGATGCCCGACGGCGAGCGCTTCTTCGCCTTCGCCCGGCGCGTCGCGCGCCCCGCGCCGATCGCGGGCGAAGAGGAGCGCGAGCTGGCCGTCGGGCTCGGCTGCGACCTGCGCTACGCCGGGCGGCTGGCCTACGCGCGCGGACTCGACCTGCAGAACCCGAGGGCGCAGCCGGTCGGCCCCGGCTGCACGCTCTGCGAGCGCCGCCGCTGCCCGCAGCGCGCCGCGCCGCCGGCGGGTCGCAGCCTGCGCGTCGATGAGTTCGCGCGGCCGGCGACGCCTTATGACTTCGGCTGAACCGCGGCGGGGTAGGAAACAACAGAAGTACCCACCCCTAACCCCTCCCGCAAAGGCGGGAGGGGGATGGCACAGCCGCGGCGCGACGGTGTTCCCCTTCCCGGCTTCTTGGGAGGGGCCAGGGGTGGGCACTTCTTCGCTTTCCGGGACAGCCCGCCGCCGAAGAAAGGGAAAGGGCTTCGACAAGCTCAGCCCGAACGGTTTAGGGGATGTCGGCGGTTCTCAGGGGAGACTATCAGAATGCGCGCACTGCTCAGCACGGCCGTCGGTGGCCCGGAGACCCTGACCCTCGGCGACCTGCCGCGCCCCGAGCCCAAGCCTGGCGAGGTGCTGATCCGCGTCGCCGCCTGCGGACTCAATTTCCCCGACGTTCTCATGATCGAGGACAAGTACCAATTCAAACCGCCCCGCCCCTTCGCGCCGGGCGCGGAGGTGAGCGGGACGGTGGAGGCAGTCGGCGACGGCTCGGCCGGCATTGCAGCGGGCGACCGGGTGATGGCGCTCACCGGCCACGGCGGCCTCGCCGATTATGTCGCCGCGGCCGCGAACCGCTGCGTGCCCCTGCCGGACGCGATGCCGTTCGACGAGGCGGCGGCGTTCAACATGACCTATGGCACCTCCTATTACGCGCTGAAGGACCGAGGGATGCTCCGCTCCGGCGAGACGCTCCTCGTGCTCGGCGCGGCGGGCGGCGTCGGCATCGCCGCCGTTGAGCTCGGCAAGGCGATGGGCGCGCGGGTGGTGGGCGGCGTGTCCTCGGAGAAAAAGGCGGAGGCGGTGCGCCGCGCGGGGGCGGACGAGGTGTTCGTATACCCGCGCGAGGTGACGGACGGCCGCGCGCTCACTGCGCTGTACAAGGAGGTGCTGCCCAAGGGCGCCGACGTGATCTACGATCCGATCGGCGGCGACCATACTGAGCCCGCGCTGCGCAGCCTCGCCTGGGACGGCCGCTATTTGGTGATCGGCTTCACCGGCGGCATCCCGCGCCCGCCGCTCAACCTCACGCTTCTCAAGAGCTCGTCGATCGTGGGCGTATTCTGGGGTGCGGCGATGACGCGTGACCCGGAGCTCAACCGGCGCAACAACATGGAGCTGCTCGAGCTCTACGGTGAAGGCAAGGTGAAACCGCTCGTCTCCGAGCGCTTCCCGCTCGAGCGCGGCGGCGAGGCGATCGCGCATCTCGCCGCGCGCGCGGCGATCGGCAAGGTGGTGGTCACGCTGGAGGGCTGACTTGCGGCGCGGGCCGGGCGTTCGGCTCGCCCCGCGCCCGCCGCGTCTCGCCGCAGAGGCAAAACACCGTGTTGATATAATGTCGCGCTCACCGTAGCCGCCCGGCAACTTTCCATTCGATCGGTGACCGCTTCATGCTTCGCTTCGCCCTGCTCGCCCTCCTGTCCACCTCGCCGCTCGCCGCGCAAACGGCCGCGCCCGCCCGCTCGGGCGGGACCGCGCCGACGGCGGGCGATCATCACGAGGAGGCCGACGCCTCCATCGTCGTCACCGCCCCGTTCGAGCGAGAGCAGGAAGACCTGCTGTCCGGCGTATCCGTCGTCACCGGCGAGGAACTGGTGCGCGAGCTGCGGCCTACCATCGGCGAGACGCTGGCGCGGCAGCCGGGTGTGTCGGCCACCAGCTTCGGCCCCAACGCCTCGCGGCCCGTGCTGCGCGGTTTCCAGGGCGAGCGGATCCGCGTGCTCACCGACGGCATCGGCAGCTTCGACGTGTCCAACACGTCGGTCGACCATCCGGTGGCGATCAACCCGCTCACCGCCGAGCGGATCGAGGTGCTGCGCGGGCCGTCGGCTTTGCTTTTCGGCTCCTCCGCGATCGGCGGCGTGGTGAACGTGCTGGACGCGCGCATCCCGCGCCGCCTGCCGAACGAGCCGATCCACGTCGAGGCGCTGGGTACGCTCGGCTCCGCTGCGCGCGAGCGCTCCGCGTCCGGCAAGGTCGACCTGCCGGTCGGCCGCCTCGTGCTCCACGCCGACGGGACGTACCTCAATACGAACGACCTGCGCATCGCCGGTTTCGTGCTGTCGCCGGAGCTGCGCGCGCAGGCGGCCGCGCGCGACGACGCGGGCGTGCGCTCGCTCGCGACCTTGCGCGACCGCCTGCCCAACAGCGGCAACCGGCTGTGGGAAGTCGCAGGCGGTGCTTCCGCCGTGGTCGGCGACAGCCACGTCGGCTTCTCAGTGAACCGACTCGACAACCTGTTCGCCATCCCCGTCCGCTATTCGCTAGAGCCCGGCGGAGAAGCGGAGGCGGTGCGCATCGACGCGAAGCAAACGCGGGTGGACCTGCGCGGCGAAATCGCGACCGGCGGCTCCTTGTTCGACCGCGTACGCCTCCGCGCCGGCGCCGCGGACTACCAACACGCCGAGCTGGAGGAGACTGGCGAGGTCGGCACCCGCTTTTTCTCATCGGGCTACGAAGGGCGCGCCGAGTTCGTCCAGCGCGAGCGCGGCAATTGGCGCGGCGCAATCGGCGGTCAGTTCTTCCTGCGCGACCTGAACATCGTCGGCGAGGAAAAATTCCTGCCGACCAACGAAACGCAGCAGTATGGCATCTTCACGTTGCAGGAGGTCGATCTCGGCGCGCTTCGGGTGGAGGGCGGCGCGCGGCTCGAGCGCGCCTACCTGAGCGCGCAAGCGGACGAGGCGCTGGGGACAGACGCCGCCCGGCGCACGTTCACCGCGCTGAGCGGGAGCCTCGGCGCGAGCGTGGGACTAGCCGAGGGCGTGCGGTTGGGCGTGATCGGCTCGCGGAGCGAGCGCGCGCCGTCCGCGGAGGAGTTGTTCGCCAACGGCCCGCACGCCGGTACCCAGACGTTCGAGATCGGCGACCCCGGTTTCGTCAAGGAGAAGAGCTGGGGATTGGAGGCGAGCCTGCGCGGCGAGCGCTCCGGCATTGCGCTGGCGCTCAACGCCTACCTCAACGACTTCCACGATTTCATCTACGAGTCGTTCGGCGACGAGGAGCCGATCGACGGGCTGCCCGTGCTCCGCTACGCCCAGGCTGACGCGCGCTATTACGGGTTCGAGGCAGAAGCCTCGGCGCGGCTCGGCCGGTTCGGCGGGGTGGCGATCGTCGCCGACGCGGTCGCCGACTACACCCGCGCGACGATCAAGGGCCAGGGCCCAGCGCCCCGCATCCCGCCGCTCCGCGTGCTCGGCGGGGTTGAAGCGCAAGCCGACGGGGTCGCCGCGCGGCTGGAGGCGGAGCACGTCGCTCGGCAGGACCGCAATGCGGCGTCTGAGACGGAGACGCGCGGGTTCACGCTGGTCAATGCCTCCTTGAGCTTTGCGCCCTTCGGCCGGGAGAACGGGACGACCCTGCTGCTCAGCGCCAACAACATCTTCGATGTCGACGCTCGCCGCCACGCGAGCCTGTTAAAGGATCTCGCGCCGCTCGCGGGGCGCGACGTGCGGGTGAGCGCGCGGGTGCGGTTCTAGGAAGCCCGGACTTCTGAAGGAAAAGCCGTTATCCGGGGCTCGGCCCGGGGTGACGGTTGAACATGGGCCGACCAACATTGCGTCCACGCGTTATTCACTCGCCTTCATGGCTCTCGTGCTCGCCGCGCCTGCCGCCACGCAGGCGCCTTTCGCCGGCCCGGGCGCGCCGGTGGTGATCGGCCAGGGCTATGATTTTCCATCAAGGGTCCTGAGCGACGCGCGACGGGTAAGTTTCATGGTGCCACCCGGCTACGGTGACCCGAAGCAGGCGACCACCCGCTGACCCCGTGCTCTACCTGCTCGATGGTGGGGCGGAGCGGCGGGACTTCAAACATTTCGCCGGGCGAGTCCACTTAGGCAGCCCGTGGTGCATCAACGCTCCGTTTATTCTTGTCGGCGTGGAAAGCGAGGACCGTCGGGCGGAATTTACCCAGCCGTCGTCGGACCCGAAAGAGAGGAAGGACTTCCCGACGCACGGGCAGGCCGAACGCTTCCGACGCTTCCTCGTCCGCTCTCCGGCCCGCGATCGACGCAGCTAGTAGCAGGGACGGCACGCCCGCGCTGATGGGCGAGAGCCTAGCAGGACTGTTCGCGGTGGATGCGGCGCTCCGCCCCGACGGAGGCTTCGATCGTTATGTCGCGGTCAGCCCCAGCCTGTGGTGGAGCGGGCAGGCGCTGGCCAAGGCCGCCGCCACGCTGCTCGCCGCGGCCCGAAGCTACGCGCGCTGTGGCTGACGATTGCGGACGAGGGCGGGGCGATGCAGGAAGGCGTGGACCGGGTGGTCGCTGCGGTCCGCGCGCCCCCGCGCGGGGGCGTCACCCTCACCCACGCGCCGATGCCGGAAGGAAAGCACTCTACCATCTACCACCCGGCCACGACCCGCGCGATCCGCGCGCTATTCCCGCCCCCGCCCGAGCCGAAGCCTTAGCCGGCGGGCGGAAACCAGCTTCACCCCACCTCCATCCCGTGCTCTAGGTTCATCAGCTGCGGGTCGCCCCCCTGCGCGGTGATGTTGACGCTGATCGCGCGCTCGGTGGCGTAGCGGAGGAGCGAGTAAGGACCGCCCGCCTTGGGGCCCGTGCCGGAAAGCCCTTCGCCGCCAAACGGTTGCACGCCCACCACCGCGCCGATGATGGAGCGGTTCACGTAGACGTTGCCGGCGGGGACCATCTCGCGCACCTCGCGCGCGAAGGCGTCGACGCGGGTATGGACGCCGAGCGTCAGGCCGTAGCCGCGGGCGGCCAGCGCGCGGGCCACCTGCGGCAGCTCGCGGCGCTTGTAGCGGTACACGTGGAGGATAGGGCCGAACACCTCGCGCTCGAGAAAGTCGGGGCGGTCGACCTCAGCGAGCACGGGGGCGAAGTAGGAGCCCTTGGCCCCAAGCCCGTCGACGTCAAGGGCGCGGATCACCTTGGCCTCGCGCTCCAGCCGCGCGCGGTGCGCCCGCAGACCGTCGAGTGCGGCGTCGTCGATCACTGGGCCGAGGTCAGTCGCGGGGTCGGTTGGGTCGCCGAGCCGCCAGCACTCCATCGCGCCCGCCAGCCGCTCGATCAGCGCGGGGGCGGTCTCTGCGGGCAGGAACAGCATGCGGAGCGCGGAGCAGCGCTGGCCGGCCGAGCCGAAAGCGGACTGGAGCGCGTCGTCGATCACCTGCTCGTGGAGCGCGGTGGTGTCGACGAACATCGCGTTGAGCCCGCCGGTCTCGGCGATGAAGGGAATGATCGGGCCGTCGCGCAGGGCTAGCGCCCTGTTGATCGCGCGCGCTGTGTCGGTCCCGCCGGTGAGCGACACGCCGTTGATCCCCGGATGCTTGACCAGCGCCGCGCCGACCAACTCACCCGGGCCGGGTATGAGGTGGAGGACGCCCGCCGGCAGCCCCGCCGCGCGGAACAGGCGCACGGCTTCGGCGGCGACGAGCGGCGTCTGCTCGGCGGGCTTGGCGCACACCGCGTTGCCCGAAGCCAACGCCGCCGTCAGCTGACCGGTGAAGATCGCCAGCGGGAAGTTCCAAGGCGAGATGCAGGCGAACACGCCGCGCCCGCCGAGCTCGTAATGGTTGGTCTCCCCCGCCGGCCCGCCGAGGACCAAAGGTCCCCCGAACTGCGTCTCGGCCAGGTGCGCGTAATAGCGACAGAAGTCGGCGGCCTCGCGCACCTCGGCGACGCCGTCGGGCAGTGTCTTGCCTGCCTCGCGCGCGAGCAGCGCGACCAGCGGCTCCAGCTCGGCTTCGAGCGCGTCGCCCATGCGCCGTAGGATCGCCGCCCTGCCTCGCCCGCCGAGCTTGTCCCAGCCGGGCTGCGCGGTGCGCGCGGCGGCGACCGCGCGGTCTACCGCCGCTTCGTCGGCGTCGAAGACGTGGCCGAGGACGCGGGAGCGGTCGGCCGGGCTGGTGACCGGCGCACCAGTCGAGCGAGTCCCCTCCGCCCGCGCCTCGTAGCGCCGTGCGTCGGCCGTGGCGACCGCGCGTGCGAAGCCCTCGCGAACCGCGCGCTGCGACAGATCGCGCCCGAGGCTGTTCGGCCGCGCTTCGCCGTAGATGTCCTGCGGCAGCGGGATGCGCGGATGCTTATCGGGCCACGCCTCGACCTCCCCAATGGGATCGTTGACAACCTTCTCCGGTGGCACCATCGGGTCGAGCAGCGCGTGCACGAAGCTGCTATTAGCGCCGTTCTCCAGCAGCCGGCGGACAAGATAGGGCAGCAGGTCCTCGTGCCCGCCGACCGGCGCGTAGGCGCGTAGGCGGTAGTCGCCCCAGCGCTCGGCGGCCGCGGCGTAGAGCGCCTCGCCCATACCGTGGAGGCGCTGGTGCTCGATCACCACGCCGGCCTCCGCCGCCATCTCGCGCACGGCGGCGAGCGTGTGGGCGTTGTGGGTGGCGAACTGCGGGTAGAGCGCGGGCGCCTGCCCGATCAGCAGGCGGGCGCAGTGGAGGTAGCAGAGGTCGGTCGCGGGCTTGGTGGTGAATACCGGATAGTCGGGGTGGCCGTTGACCTGCGACCGCTTAATTTCACTGTCCCAATAGGCGCCCTTCACGAGCCGCACCATGATGCGGCGGGATGCCCCCCGCGACAGCTCGCCCAGCCGCTCGATAAGCGCCGGGGCGCGCTTGCTGTAGGCTTGGACGACGACGCCCAGCCCCTCCCAGTCGCCCAGCGCCGGGTCCCGCGCGAGCCGGTCGAGGAGCTTGAGGGAGAGAGCCAAGCGGTCCGCCTCCTCCGCGTCGATCGCGAAGTTGAGGTCGTGGCTTGCGGCGATCACCGCCAGGCGCAGCAGGCGCGGGTAGAGGTGCTCGAGGACGTCCGCCTCGTGCGTCGCCTCGTAGCGCGGGTAAAGCGCGGACAGCTTCACCGAGCAGCCGTTGCCCGTCTCGGGCGTCGCGCCCGCCTCGCGCGCCGCGCCCACCCGCTCGATCGCGTCGGCGTAGAGTTGCTCGTAACGCGCGGCGTCCGCCCGGGTGCGCGCGCCTTCGCCGAGCATGTCGAAGGAGCACATCACCCCTTCCTTCCTCGCCCGCGCGATAGCCCCGTCGATGGTGGGCGCGAGCACGAACTGCTCGCCCATCATGCGGACGGCGGCGACGACGGCCTGACGGATCACCGGCTCGCCGACGCGCTGTACCATGCCGCGCAGGTAGCCCGCGAAGTCACGCCGCGCTTCCGGCGCGACGTCGACGATCTTGCCCGTGAGCATCAGCCCCCAGGTCGAAACGTTGACAAACATGCTGTCCGACCGGCCGGCGTGCTTGTCCCAATCGGCGGAGGAAATCCGCTCGGCGATCAGCCGGTCGCGCGTGTCGGCGTCCGGCGTGCGGAGCAGCGCTTCGGCCAGGCACATGAGGGCGAGCCCTTCCGACGTGCCGAGCGAGAACTGCTGCAGGAACGCTTCCACCGTCCCCTTGCCGCGCTTGGTCGCGCGCGACGCGCGGACGAGCTTGATCGCTTCGGCGCGGACGCGCTGCCGGGCAGCGCCGTCGAGCGGCCGCGCGGCGAGCAGGTCGCGCAGGATGTCCCGCTCCGGCGTGAACTTGAGGGCGTCGAGCGCGTCCCAATCGAGCGCGGGAGCGGCGGTCCGTGTCTGCAGCATGGGGGCCATATAGAAGCGCTGCCGGCCCTTGTCGCGCCCCCCGCTGCCCGCCACAAGGACGCTCGATGAAAGCCTTGATCTGCGACTACGTCCGCACGCCTATCGGCCGCTTCGGCGGGGCGTTGGCAACCGTCCGCGCCGACGATCTGGCGGCGATCCCGATCCGGGCGTTGATCGAGCGCAGTGGCCTTGACCCGGCGGCGATCGACGAAGTGCTGCTCGGCTGCGCCAACCAGGCGGGCGAGGACAACCGCAACGTCGCGCGCATGTCGGCGCTGCTCGCCGGGCTGCCCGAAACGGTGCCGGGCGCTACGATCAACCGACTGTGTGCGTCGGGCCTCGACGCGGTGGGCAGCGCCGCGCGGGCGATCGCGCTGGGCGAGGCGGAGGTGGCGATCGCCGGCGGCGTGGAGAACATGACGCGCGCGCCCTTCGTCATGGCCAAGGCGGCTTCGCCGTTCCAGCGCACGGCGCAGGTGGAGGACACCACTATCGGCTGGCGCTTCGTCAATGCGAGAATGGAGGCTGCCCACGGCGTCGACTCCATGCCGGACACGGCGCAGAACCTTGCCACCGAGCACCGGATCGCGCGCGAGGACCAGGACGCCTTCGCGCTGCGCAGCCAGCGGCGGGCGGGCGCCGCACAGGCCGACGGCTTCTTCGCGGGCGAGATCGCGGTCGTAGAGGTGGTGGGCCAGCGCGGCGCGGCGACGCTGGTGGACGCGGACGAGCATCCCCGGCCCGACACCCAGCCGGAAGCGCTCGCCAAGCTCAAGCCCATCCAGGCGCAAGGCAGCATCACCGCCGGCAACAGCTCGGGGGTCAACGACGGCGCGGCGGCGCTGCTGCTCGCCTCGGAGCGGGCGGCGGAGAAGCACGGCCTGACGCCCCGCGCCCGCGTGCTCGGCATGGCCACCGCCGGCGTGCCGCCGCGCGTGATGGGCATCGGGCCCGTGCCGGCGACCGCCAAGCTGTGCGATCGGCTCGGCTTGAGCATACGCGATTTCGACGTGATCGAGCTCAACGAAGCCTTCGCCGCGCAAGCCTTGGCGGTGCTGCGCGGGCTGGGGCTCCCCGACGACGCGCCGCACGTCAACCCGCACGGCGGGGCGATAGCCTTGGGCCATCCACTCGGCGCGTCCGGCGCGCGGCTCGCCGGCACCGCCCTGCGCGCGCTGGAGCGGAGCGGCGGACGGCGCGCGCTCGTCACGCTCTGCGTCGGCGTCGGCCAGGGCGTCTCCCTCGCGATCGAAAGGATTTAGGCTCCGTGACTCTTCCTCCCCTGTTCGACCGCTTGGTGCTGCCCGTCATCGGCTCGCCGCTGTTCATCATCTCCAACCCCGACCTCGTCATCGCCCAGTGCAAGGCGGGGATCGTCGGCAGCTTCCCGGCGCT
The DNA here is from genome assembly GCA_902806235.1 of uncultured Sphingomonadaceae bacterium. Lineage (GTDB taxonomy): Bacteria > Pseudomonadota > Alphaproteobacteria > Sphingomonadales > Sphingomonadaceae > CADCVW01. The sequence continues at coordinate 37,679 of CADCVW010000039.1, forward strand.
CAACGCGCGCCCGGCGTCGTTGCTCGACGAATGGCTCGACCGGATCACGTCGGAACTGGCGGCGCATGACCGCGCGCACCCAGACGCGCCGTCCGCGCCTTACGCGGTGAACCAGATCGTCCACAAATCGAACGGGCGGCTCGAGGAGGACCTCGCCGTCTGCGCCAAGCACCGGGTGCCGATCGTCATTACGTCGCTCGGCGCGCGCGAGGACCTGAACGTCGCGGTCCACGGGTGGGGCGGCATCACGCTGCACGACATCATCAACGACCGCTTCGCGCGCAAGGCGGTGGAAAAGGGCGCCGACGGGCTGATCGCGGTCGCCGCCGGCGCGGGCGGGCACGCGGGCACCTTGTCCCCCTTCGCGCTGGTGCAGGAGATCCGCGCCTGGTTCGACGGGCCGCTAGCGCTCTCCGGCTCTATCGCCAACGGCCGGGCCGTCTTGGCTGCGCAGGCGATGGGGGCGGACCTCGCCTATATCGGGTCTCCGTTCATCGCGACGGAGGAGGCGAACGCCGACCCGCGCTACAAGCAGGGCATCGTCGAGGCCGGCGCGTCCGACATCGTCTACTCCGACCTCTTCACCGGCGTTCACGGCAACTACTTGCGAGGCTCCATCACCGCCGCCGGGCTCGACCCCGACGACCTGCCCAAGGGAGACCTGAAGACGATGGATTTCGGCGGCAGCCGCGAGGCCAAGGCGTGGCGAGACATCTGGGGCGCGGGGCAAGGCGTCGGCGCGGTGAAGGAGGTGCGGCCGACGGGCGAGTACGTCGCGCGGCTAACGCGCGAGTACCAAGCGGCGAAGGGAGCTCTCCTGGCGGCGTAGCCGCGAGCGCGACACCTTAGCTCTTACTGTCAGCCCTGAGCTTGTCGAAGGGCGGGTGACACGGACCATCGGTGGTCCGCGTGGCCCGCCCTTCGACAAGCTCAGGGCTGACAGAATTGGTGTAGCTCAGAACGACTGCTCCAGCCGCCCCTGCAAGGAGCGCGCGGGGCTGGCGACCTCCCCTTGCCGCGCGCCCTCCCCGTCCAGCCGCGCCACCCGCGCGTACAGCTCCTGCGACCGGGCAATCAGCAGGCGGGCGCGCAGCGGCAGTCCGGCCACGTCCTCGGCCCCGCTCCCCGCCTCCTCGCCCAGCCGTCGCGCGGGCTCGCGCGCGGTCGCCGCGTCGGCGTCGCCGCCGTGGGCGCGCCGGGCGAGCAGCCAGGCGAGGACGTGCATCAGCCGCGACGTGGCTTTCAGCGACTCGCAGGCGAAGGTGACGCCGCCGCCCGCGCCTAGCTCGTCGCGGTCGTCGCGGCCGTCGCCGTCAAAATAACCCCGCGCTTCGTCGGCGAGCAGCAGCGCCTCGGCGTAGAGCTGCTCCACCAGCCGCGGCGTCAGGTCCGATCCGGAGGTGGGCTGCTCCATCGCCGCTCCCATGCCATCCGCCCTTCGAAGAAAACAACCCCGGCCACTTGAATAACGGCGACGCCGAACCCACGTCGTCCCGCGTCGACGGTGTCGCCATTCGGGGCGCGGTCGACGGGTCCGGCGCGGGGTCGCGCGGGCCGTTCAACCTAGCGATTGCTTCTGAGGAGGATCGGATATGCGTACTTATGATTTCGCGCCACTGCTGCGCTCGTCCATCGGTTTTGAGAACCTCAACCGATTGGTCGATCTGGCCACGCGCGGCGAGGGCGACAGCTTCCCGCCCTACAACATCGAGAAGACGGGCGAGGACTGCTACGCCATCGCCATGGCGGTGGCCGGCTTCCGCCGCGACGAGCTCGACCTCGTCGTCCAGGACAACGTGCTGTTGGTGACGGGCCGCGCCAACGAGGACGAGGGCCGCGGCCGCGAGTTCCTGCACCGCGGCATTGCCAAGCGCGCCTTCGAGCGCCGCTTCCAGCTCGCCGACACGATCAAGGTGACGGGCGCCGATTACCGGGACGGCCTGCTCGTGATCTCGCTCCAGCGAGAGATCCCCGAGCACAAGAAGCCGCGCCGCGTCGCCATCCGCGAGGGCGCCGCGACCGAAGCCGCGCCGCAGGTCGTCGAGCACCGCGCGGAGCGCGCGCAGGCCGCGTAACGCCGGCCGACGCCGACCCGCGTTGGGGCGCGGGGGGCCATCGTCCTCCCGCGCCCTTCGTTTCAGGCGATGATGTCGGGGATTAGCTGGTCCCCGACCTGCGCGATCTCGTCCTTGAGCAGCAGCTTGCGCCGCTTCATGCGCGCCACCTGAAGCTGATCGACGCCTTGCCGCGCGAGCAGCGCGTCAATCGCGGCGTCTAGGTCGCGGTGCTCGCAACGCAGCCGCTCGAGCCGCTCGCGGAGCTCGTCTTCCTCCAAGCCGAAGTCCTTCCCGTCTCCGCGGCCCCCCACCGACACGGCCCGGCGCAAGGCGGCTCGCCTCGTCGCATCGGCCCGTGACGAATGCCGTCCCCGGTGGTTTATTCGACACCCCTTCCCTAGTCCATGGAGGCCCGATCGATGAACAAAGCCCACCCGACGACGTTGCAGGCGCGCCACGCCGATCTCGAAGCGCGCATCGCCGCGGAGGCGGGCCGTCCCCGTCCCGATACGGGCCTGATCGCCGAGTGGAAGAAGCAGAAGCTGCGCTTGAAAGAAGAGTTCGGCAAAAGCTGAGCGCCGGGCGCGGCCGACGTCGCCGGTTGGTCGCCTTCCCCGCGGCCGGCCCTAGCGCACCTCGAGCTTGCTGTTGAACAGCCCGGCAACGTGGCTCGCCGGGCGCTCGCCCGGCGGCGGAGCCTTGCTCACCGGCTTGCGCGCAGCCGCCGGGTCGACCATCGCGTCGAAGTGGGCGCCGAACTTGCCGGAGCCGACCCAGGCCACGGCGCCGCCGACGCGCTCGACCCCGCGCACCTCCACCTCGACCCGGTCGCCGACCGCGAGCGGCCGGTTGCAGTCGGCCATCATTCCGCCGGGCGACAGGTTGCGCACGCGCACGGCGAAGCTCCGCCCGTTGGCGACCACTGTCACCTGCGCCTGGAGGAAGAAGCTGTTGCGCGCCGCGCGGCGCTGCGCGGCGTCCGTGCTGCTGGTCAGCGGCCTGTGTTCCACCGTTTCGGTCCCTCGTTCCCGGGCGGGACGCTAGGACGACGACGGTTGCCGAACCGTTAAGCGGCCGGTCGCACGGGCATCAATCGTCGCGCGAAACGCGCTCGTTGCGCTCGTGCTTCTCCTGCGCTTCCACCGTCATGGTGGCGATCGGCCGAGCCTCGAGCCGGGCAAGCGAGATCGGCTCGCCCGTCACCTCGCACCAGCCGTACTCGCCCTCGTCGATGCGGCGCAGCGCCGCGTCGATCTTGTTGATGAGCTTGCGCTGACGGTCGCGAGTGCGGAGTTCGATCGACCAGTCGGTCTCGCTCGACGCGCGGTCGGTGAGGTCGGGCTCGCGCAGTGAGTCGCTGGCGAGCTGGAGCAGCGTGCCCTGCGCTTCACGCAGGATGGCTTCCTTCCAATCGAGCAGCTTAATGCGGAAATAAGCGAGCTGCCGCGCGCTCATGAACTCCTCGTCCGCGCTCGGCCGATACTCCTCGCGGAGGTCGTTCGCCGCTAGAAGCCCGCCGGACGCGGTGCGCCAATCGTCGGTCAACGCCGTCGCCATGCCTTTTGCCCTCTCAGCTCGGCCGGATCGATCCGGCTCTCAACTGCCCGCGCTCGCAAACCCGCCCCGGTCCGCTCACGCGCTGCCTTTACTCCTCGCGCGCATCTCGCACAAGCGGAGCAGGGGCAGCACGGCAGCGTTAGAGAACAAGGGCTTACCGATTCGTGAACGGCGTTGCTGCGCAGCAACGGTGTGCAGTACGGGCCGTGTTACCCGTCCGGGGGTCTGGCGCTCGGCGCGCGCCGGTCCTATGTCGCGCGCCTTCCATGACGACCACGCTTCCCCTACCCCCAAAAGTGGGCATGGTGTCGCTCGGCTGCCCCAAGAACCTGGTGGACAGCGAACGCATCCTGACCCGCTTGCGCGTCGACGGCTACGCCATGTCTGCCGACTACCAAGGTGCAGACGTGGTGCTGGTGAACACCTGCGGCTTCCTCGACAGCGCCAAAGAGGAGTCGCTCCAGGCGATCGGCGAGGCGATCACGGAGAATGGCCGGGTGATCGTCACCGGTTGTATGGGCCGGGAAGCCGAAGTCATCCGCGCCAAGTTTCCGCAGGTCCTCGCGGTCACGGGCGCGCATCAATACGAGCAGGTGCTCACCGCGGTGCACGAAGCCGCGCCGATCGCGCGCTCGCCCTATCTCGATCTGGTGCGCGGCGGCGCGGTGGAGGACGCCGACCTCAAGTTAACGCCCCGCCACTATGGTTATCTGAAGATCAGCGAAGGCTGCAACCACCGCTGCTCCTTCTGCATCATTCCGTCGATCCGCGGTGACCTTCAGAGCCGCCGCCCCGACGCGATCCTGCGCGAGGCCGAGAAGCTGGTCGCGGCGGGCACGCGCGAGCTACTGGTGATCAGTCAGGACACGTCGGCCTACGGCGTCGACCTGAAGCGGCAGGAGTGGGCGTGGCGCGGCACCCCCGTCCGCGCCCACGTCACCGACCTCGCGCGCGAGCTGGGCAAGCTCGGCGTCTGGGTGCGGCTCCACTACGTCTACCCTTACCCGCACGTCGACGGCCTGATCCCGCTGATGGCCGACGGGCTTATCCTGCCCTACCTCGACATCCCCTTCCAGCACGCCTCGCCGAGCGTGTTGCGCGCGATGCGCCGCCCGGCGAACGAGGCTAAGGTACTCGAGCGGCTCCGCGCCTGGCGGGAGATCTGCCCTGACATCGCCATCCGCTCCTCCTTCGTCGTCGGTTTCCCCGGCGAGACGGAGGCCGACTTCGACTACCTGCTCCAGTGGCTGGACGAAGCGCAACTCGACCGCGTCGGCGCATTCCGCTTCGAGCCGGTCAAGGGCGCGGCCGCCAACGCGCTCCCCGGCGCGGTGTCGGAAGAGGTCAAGGAAGAACGCTACCAGAGGCTGATGCAGCGCACCGCCGTGATCTCTGCGGCCAAGCTCCAGGCCAAGATCGGCCGCACGATCGACGTGATCGTCGACGAGGCCGACGGCGAGGGCGGTGCGTCCGGCCGGTCGAAGGCCGACGCGCCGGAGATCGACGGCGAGGTCCACCTTCGCGATGCGCCGCTCTCCACTGCGCCCGGCGACGTATTGCGTGTGCTGGTGGAGGACGCGGACGAGCACGACTTATACGGGGTGCCGGCGTGACGCTCAGCTGGTGAGCGCGACCGCGCTCGGCTAGGCCCGCGCGCATGACCGATTTTGCCTCCCTCCTGCAGCCCGACCGCGGGCAGCCCGCCGTTTCCCTCCAACTCGTGACGAAGAACGGTTTCGACGCTTGGCTTGCGTCGCGACCCGAGCGCGCGCGGGTCGCGGTGGCGGCGCAGGGGTTCAAGGGCGCGGCGGACTCGCTGGCGATCCTGCCCGGCGACGGCCCGGCGGACTGGTCCGCCGCGCTCGGGGTGGACGCGGGCGAGCCCGCCCCCTGGTCGCTCGCCAAGGCGGCGGGGGCACTGCCGGCGGGCGCGTACCGGCTGGCGGACACCGCGCCGGGACAGGCGGCGCTGGGCTGGCTGCTCGCGCAGCACCGCTTCGCGCGCTACCGGGAGAACAAGGCGGCCGGAGGCCCGCGCGTGATGCTCAGCGGCGCGCCGGCGGAGGTCCACCGCGCGGTGATGCTGGCTGAGGTCACCGCGCTCGTCCGCGACCTGGTCGACACGCCGGCGAGCGACCTCGGCCCGGCCGAGTTGGCAGCCGCCGCGCTGGAGCAGGCGCGCGCGCTCGGGGCGGAGGCGGAGGAGACGCGCGGCGAAGCGCTCGAGCGAGGCTTCCCGATGATCCACGCTGTCGGCCGCGCGGCCGGGCCGGGCCGCGAGCCGCGGCTCGTCGAGCTGCGCTGGGGCAATCCGGCGCATGCCCGCGTCGCAGTCGTCGGCAAGGGCGTGTGCTTCGACTCCGGCGGGCTGAACATCAAGCCGGCATCGGGCATGCGGCACATGAAGAAGGACATGGGCGGCGCGGCGCACGCGCTGGCGCTGGCGCGGCTGGTAATCGGCGCGCGGCTGCCCGTGCGGTTGCACGTCCTGCTCCCCATCGTGGAAAACGCAATCAACGGGAACGCCTTCCGCCCCGGCGACGTGCTGCGCAGCCGGGCGGGCAGGACGGTGGAGATCGGCAACACGGACGCCGAAGGGCGGCTGATCTTGGCCGACGCACTCACGAAAGCGGGGGAAGAAAGTCCCGAGCTCCTGCTCGACTTCGCCACGCTCACCGGCGCCGCCCGCGTCGCGCTCGGCCCTGACCTGCCGCCCCTGTTCAGCAACGACGAGGCGCTCGCCGCCGATCTCCTCGCCGCGGCCGAGCGCGAGACGGACCCGCTGTGGCGCATGCCGCTCTGGGCACCCTACGCGGACATGCTCAAGTCGGAGGTCGCAGACTTCGCCAGCGCCGGCGATGGTTCCTTCGCCGGCGCGATCACCGCCGCCCTGTTCCTGCAACGCTTCGTGGCGGACGCGACGTCCTGGGCGCACCTGGACATCTTCGCCTGGCGGCAGTCGGCCAAACCCGGCCGCCCCGCCGGCGGTGAGGCGCTCGGCCTGCGCGCCGCCTTCGCCATGCTCGAAGCGCGCTACGCCGCTTAAGTCTCTGACTGGCGCGGGTTTACGCATCCTATGATGCGCAACGAATGCCGCAGCCGCCGGTTATCGTTAACCAACTGGAACATCGCACGGGAGAAGAGCGCGATGGGTAATCTCGGCCTCGCGGGCTGGATGCAGACGCTCGTCGGCTATGTGCGATCGGGCAAGCCCGACCTCACCAACCGGCAGATGGCGCTGCTCCTGATCGTCTACCTGTCGCCTGGTCCGCACACGGTGCGTGGGCTGGCGCGCATCCTCGGCGTATCGAAGCCGGTCGTCACCCGCGCCTTGAACACGCTCGGCGCGCTGGGCTATCTGCGTCGCGAGCGCGACAATGCGGACCGCCGCAACGTGTTCATCACCAAAACGGAAAGCGGCGCGCAATTCCTTGAAGGCTTCAGCGAAACCCTCGACGACGGCGCGCGACGCCCCGCAGTCGCCGCCGCTCCCGCCGACGACGAGCGCCGCGTCGCCCGCCGCGAGCCCGCCTTTATCGCCGGCCGTTAGCCGCTTCGCGCTGACGGGTCCTTCGCGCGCGCTGGACCTGGCTTACCAGGCCTGGCGGCGCGACCTGGCGGACGTAGCGCTCGCGGGCACCGCGCTCGCCTCCCATTACGCTGCGCCGGTGGCGCGCACGTGCGCGGCGGAAGCGCAGCTGCTGGCGTCGATCGGCGGCGAGGTCGTGGGCGCGCTCCTGCCCGGCGAGCGGTTCCAGTTGCTTGAATGCGCGGGCGGCTGGGCATGGGGCTGGCGCGAGCGCGACCACCGCGTCGGCTACCTGTCCGCCGACGCGCTCGACGGGTGACCACCCGCGTCTTCATCGACGGCGCAGCGGGGACGACGGGGCTGGAGATTGCCGATCGCTTGGAGGGACGCGCCGACCTCGAGCTGATCCGGCTGCCCGACGAGCGCCGCAAGAACGCGGGCGCGCGGCGCGACGCCCTCAATGCCGCCGACGTCGCGATCCTCTGCCTGCCCGACGCGGCGGCGCGGGAGGCGGTCGCGCTGCTCGATCCGGCGGGTGGCGCGCGCGCGATCGACGCCTCCACCGCGCACCGCACCGATCCCGCCTGGACCTACGGCTTCCCCGAGCTGGTCGGCCGCGAGCGGGTCGCCGCCGCGCGGCGGGTGTCCAACCCCGGCTGCTACCCGACCGGCTTCCTCGCGCTCGTCGCGCCCCTCGTCCGCGCCGGGTTGTTGCCCGCCGGCGCGGCTCTCGGCGTCCACGCCGTGTCCGGCTATTCGGGCGGGGGCAAGGCGATGATCGCCGAGTTCGAAGCTCCGGACGCGCCGCAGCGTCCCGCCTACCGTGCCTACGCGCTCGGCTTGGGGCACAAGCACGTCGCCGAAATGCAGGAGCACGCCGGGCTGCTCCACCCGCCGCTGTTCACGCCCGCCGTCGTCGCGACGTTCCGCGGCATGTTGGTGGAGGTGCCGCTCGACCTCGGCGACCGTGCGCCGCCGCTGGACGAGGTGCGCGACGCGCTCCGCGCCGCCTACGCCGGCTCGGCGCTCGTTTCGCTGCCCAAGGTCGACGGCGATCTGCTCGCGGTCGAACGCTGCGCCGGGACGGATCGGCTCGAACTGTTCGCCTTCGGGGACCCCGCGACGCGCCAGCTCCGTCTGATCGCCGCGCTCGACAATCTCGGCAAGGGCGCGGCCGGAGCGGCGGTGCAGAGCCTGAACCTGATGGCCGGGCTGGAGGAGACGGCGGGGTTGCGGCTCTAGGGCCTACATCTCGCCCCGCGCGCGGCGCAGCGCATACCACTTCGCCACGTTCGCGTTGTGCTGCGCCAAGGTGTCGGCGAAGACGTGCCCGCCCGTGCCGTCCGCGACGAAGTAGAGCGCCTTCGTCGGCGCCGGATCGAGCACGGCGGCGATGCTCTCGCGCCCCGGGTTGGCGATGGGACCGAACGGCAGGCCGGGGGAGGAATAAGTGTTGTAGCCGTTCACCGCCTGCAGCTCCGACCGCAGAATGCGGCGGCCGAGCGGGCGGCCTCTAGTGATCGGGTAGATCACCGTCGGATCGGCGTCGAGCTTCATGCCGATCCGCACTCGGTTAGAGTAGACGCCCGCCACCATGCGGCGCTCCGACGGCTTGCCCGTCTCCTTTTCGACGATGGAGGCGAGCGTCAGCGCTTCCTGCGGCGTTTTCACGACGCTGCCGGGCTTACGCGTCGGCCAGAGCCGGGCGAGCTCCTTCGTCATCGCCTCCTGCATGCGCGCGAGCACCGCGGCCCTGCTCTCGCCGCGGCGGTAAGAGTAGCTGTCGGGGAGCACGGAGCCCTCCGCCGGCACCGGCACGGTCCCGACGAGGTGCGGCGCGCGCATCAGCCGCTCGTGGACAAGCACAGAGGGCGTGCCTTCCGGAACCGCAACGAAGCGCTGCAGCGTCTTGCCGGTCCGGAGGACGTCCAGCACCTCCGCCGCGCTCGCCCGCACCGGGATCTCGAACTCGCCCGCCTGGATCGACCCGCCGCCGAACAGCCGCGCGAGAAGGCGGAAGCGCGACGCGGAACCGATCGCGCCTACGCGCTCCAACTCGAGCGCGGCGCGGCCGAGGCTCGACCCTTCGGGCACGACCACCGCGACCGGACGCTCGGCCGGGCCGGGGCCGTTCCAGGCGTAGAGCACGCCGCCGAGCAGCAGGGCGGCGAGGAGCGCGAGCCCGCCGAGCAGGATGGGTAGCTTACGCTTCATCTGAACACCTCGTCACCCCGGCCTCGAGCCGGGGCCCACCTTCCCCTTCTCCGCCGGTGCAAGAAGAAAGGTGGGTCCCGGGTCAAGTACGGGATGGCGACGTTCGCTGATGAACGACTGCCCGCTCCGGACGGTCAAACCGCCCGCATCACCAAGCTGGCGTTAGTCCCACCGAAACCGAAGCTGTTGTTGACCACGGCCTTGACCCGCCGCTCCTTGGCGACGTGCGGTACAAGGTCCACCCCCGCCGTGCCCTCGCTCGGGTTGTCGAGGTTGAGCGTCGGCGGCACCACCCCATCGCGCATCGCGAGCAGGCAGAAGATCGCCTCCACCGCGCCGGCCCCGCCGAGCAGATGGCCGATCGCTGACTTGGTCGAGCTCATCGACAGCCTGCCCACCGCGTCGCCGAACAGGCGGCGGACGGCCCCGAGCTCCAGTTCGTCGCCCATTGGCGTGGAGGTGCCATGCGCGTTTATGTAGTCAATGTCCTCCAGGGCCAGCCCGCTGCGCTTCATTGCATTGGCCATCGCGCGGTAGCCGCCCGCGCCCTCCGGGTGCGGCGCGGTGACGTGGTAGGCGTCGCCGGACATGCCGTAGCCGATCAGCTCGCCGTAGATGGTCGCGCCGCGACGCTTTGCGCGCTCATATTCCTCCAGCACCACCACGCCCGCGCCTTCGCCCATGACGAAACCGTCGCGGTCGCGGTCGTAGGGGCGCGATGCGCGCTCGGGCTCGTCGTTGCGGGTGGACAGCGCCTTGGCTTGGCTGAAGCCCGCGATGCCGAGCGGCGACAGTGCCGACTCCGCGCCCCCCGCGAGCATCACGTCCGCGTCATCGAGCGCGATCATCCGCGCCGCGTCGCCGATGGAATGCGCGCCGGTCGAGCAGGCGGTCACCACCGCGTGGTTCGGCCCCATCAGCCCGTGCTTGATCGACACTTGGCCGGAGACGAGGTTGATCAACCGGCCGTGGACGAAGTGCGGCGACACGCGGCGCGGCCCCTTCTCGTGGAGGACCAGCGCTTCCTTCTCGATGCCCGGCAACCCGCCGATCCCCGAGCCGATGGAGACGCCCGCGCGGTAGCGGTCCTCCTCGCTCATGTCGGTCAGGCCCGCGTCCTCCAGCGCCTGGCCCGCCGCGTCGATGCCGTAGATGATGAAGGGATCAACCTGGCGCTGCACCTTGTGGTCGACGCGCTTGCCCGGGTCGAAGCCGAACTCGTGCTCGGGCGGCTTGATCTCGCAGGCGATCCGGCAGGCGAAATCGGTCGGGTCGAACCGCGTGATCCGCCCCGCGCCGCTGCGGCCCGCCAAGATGTTCCTCCAGCTGGTCTCCACGTCGGCCCCGACCGGCGTCACCAGCCCCAATCCCGTCACCACCACGCGGCGCATGGCCCGGCTCCTTGCACAACTAAACGGCTCCCCCGCGCTCTAGGGGCGGAGGAGCCGTTGGTAAACCGAAAGCCCTCTCCCCTACAGGACCGCAGTGGCCGGCTCTCCGGCCGCTGCAGGTTGAGAGAGGGGCCGAGCTGCAAGTTCGGTCCTCAATACGACCGTAGCAGCCCCTCTCCGCTGCGACTAAGGCCTGCTTCGCAAACCTAAGTCTCGCTCCTCTTCCCTGAAGGAGAGAGGGGAGGAGCGCCCTCAGCTCTTGTGGTTGTCGATATATTCGATCGCGTCGTTCACCGTGGTAATCTTCTCCGCGTCGTCCTCCGGAATCTCCACCCCGAACTCTTCCTCGAACGCCATCACCAGCTCGACGATGTCCAGGCTGTCCGCGCCCAGGTCGTCGATGAAGCTCGCCTCGTCCGTCACCTTCTCGGCCTCGACGCCCAGATGTTCGACGACGATCTTCTTCACGCGGTCGGCAGTCTCGCTCATGGTGTGTTCCCTGTTAGGTTCGCTCCGCGCCCTAGCCCCGCCGGAACGCGGCTGGCAAGGGGCGCTTAGAGCATCGCCATGCCGCCGTTGACGTGCAGCGTTTGCCCGGTGACGTAGGCCGCTTCGCGGCTCGCCAGGTAGACCACCGCCGCCGCGACGTCCTCGCCCGCGCCGAGCTTCCCCGCGGGGATGCGGCCGGTGAGCGCCGCTTTCTGCGCTTCGGGAAGCGCGTCGGTCATCGCGGAGGTGATGAAGCCGGGGGCGACGCAGTTCACGGTGATGCTGCGGCTCGCCACCTCCTGCGCGAGCGCCTTGCTCATCCCCACCAGCCCCGCCTTGGACGCGGCGTAGTTCGCCTGGCCGGGGTTGCCCGTCGCGCCCACTACGGAGGTGACAGAGACGATTCGCCCGAAGCGCGCGCGCATCATCGGCTTGAGCGACGCCCGGCACAGGCGGAACGCGGCCTCCAGGTTGACGCGGATGACTTGGTCCCACTCCTCGTCCTTCATCCGCATCGCGAGGTTGTCGCGCGTCACGCCCGCGTTGTTCACCAGGATGTCGAGCTTGCCGAGCGCTTGGATCGCGCGTGGGACAAGGTCGTCGACGGCCGCGCCGTCCGACAGGTCGCACGGCAGCACCGCGGCGTCCCCGCCGACCTCCGCCGCCACAGCCCGCAGCGTCTCCTCGCGCGTCCCCGACAGCGCCACCCGCGCGCCCTGCGCGGCGAGCGCGCGCGCCACCGCCGAACCAATGCCGCCGGACGCGCCCGTCACCAGCGCCGTCATGCCTCCGAGATCGAACATCGCGGTCAGAACTCCCTCGCCATGGCTTCCACGTCGGCCATCGTGACCAGGCTGGCGCACGGCGCGTCCGGCGTGATCCGCTTCACCATCGGCCCCAGCACCTTGCCGCCGAGCTCGACGAAGCGCTCGACGCCCGCTCCCGTCATGTTCGCCACGCTCTCCCGCCAGCGCACGGGCGCGGTGATCTGCTCGACCAGCAGCCGCCGCACCTCGTCCGGGTCGGCGGCGGGCTGCGCCGTGACGTTGGCGTAAACGGGGACGAGCGGAGCCCGCAGCGGCGCTTCCGCCAGAGTCTCCGCCATTGCTTCGGCCGCCGGTCGCATCAGTTCGCAGTGAAACGGCGCGGAGACGGGGAGCAGCATCGCCTTTTTCGCCCCGCGCGCCTTGGCCAGCACGACCGCGCGCTCCACCGCGCCGCGGTGGCCGGAGATCACTGCCTGGCCCGGCGCGTTGTCGTTGGCGGCCGACACGACCTCGCCCTGCGCCGCGTCTTCGGCGACCTGCAGGGCGTCCTCCCAGGAAAGCCCGAGCAGTGCCGCCATCGCACCCTCGCCGACCGGCGTCGCCGCCTGCATCGCCCGGCCGCGCAGCTTCAGCAGCCGCGCCGTGGTCGCGAGGTCGAGCGCGCCCGCCGCGCAGAGCGCACTGTACTCCCCTAAACTGTGCCCGGCGACGAAGGCGGCGTGCTCCGCCACCCGCACCCCGCCCTCCTGCTCCAATACGCCAAGCGTCGCGACTGCGTTAGCCATGATCGCCGGCTGGGCGTTCTCCGTCAGCGTCAGCTCGTCTTCCGGCCCTTCGCGCATCAAGCGCGACAGGTGCTGGCCGAGCGCCTCGTCGACTTCCTCGAACACCGCCCGCGCCGCCGCGCTCGCTTCCGCCAAGGCCGCCCCCATGCCCACCTGCTGGCTGCCCTGGCCCGGGAAGAGGAACGCGCGCATCGAGGACTCCTTGTGGCTGCGCGCCGGCGATAGCGGCGCGGGCCCTGCCCCGAAACCCCTACCCCGCCCCGAACGGCACCACCTTATTGTCCACATCGTGGCCGATGTCCGCGCGGCCGAGCCACGCGGCGCCCGCGCGCGCGCACCAGCCCTGCGCGATTTCCTCCTCTTCCTCCCCGAACGCCGGCTCGTTGGGCACCACCGCGTTCACCCGGCCGAGCCGTAGTCCCGCGCTTCGTTCCAGCAGCCCGCTCGCCGCCAGTTGGCCAAAGGCGCGATCGAATCGGTAGGTGGGCTCCGACACTTCCTCCAGCAGCAGCTCGTGCCCGGACAGGTCCGGCAGCCAGGGCGTCCCCATCAGGTGCGCCAGGATCGTCAGGTTGAACGCGGCGCGGGGGACGCCCGCCCGCACCGAAGGCTCCAGCGCGCGGCGGTCGCCCCGCAACAACCAGCCGAGCCCGCGCGCCACCGCCGCCTCGCCGCCCGGCCGCAGCACGTCCTGCGGCATCGGCCCCCAGGTCGGCCGCCCCAAGCCCGCCGCATGAAAGGCGCCGAGCAGCGTCCCACCGTCGCTGTAGCCCATGTACCTCTTGTCCGCGGCGACGCTGCCCAGCCGCGCCAATACTTCCCCTGCGATCCGCACCGCGCCGTAGCCGCCCCGCGCGAACCACACCGCGTCTACCGCCGGATCGTTCGCGACCTCCACCAGCGAGTCCGCCCGCGCCGCGTCCGGCCCGGCGAAATGGCCGCCGCGGAGGAAGCATTGCGGGTGCCAGCGGAGCTCCGCTGCCGGAAAATCCCGCGCGGCCAGCGCGTCCACCTTCGCGCGAGCGACCTCGGTCGCCGGGCAGCTCGGCGCGACGATCGCAATCCTCATTCCCGACTCCTTGCCGCCCCCGCGCGCATCTCCGATAGCGCGGGGATGGACAGGCCCCAATATTTCTTCGTCGGCATCGGCGGCTCCGGCATGCTCCCGCTCGCCACCATCGTGCGCGCGGGCGGGGCCGAGGTCGCCGGCTCCGACCGCGCGCTCGATCAAGGGCGCAGCTCCGCCAAGTTCGAGTGGCTGCGGGCGCAGGGGGTCGCGCTGTTCCCCCAGGACGGGTCGGGCGTGACGTCGCCCGAGCAGACGGTGGTGGCGTCCGCCGCGGTGGAGGAGACTGTACCGGATGTCGCGGCCGCGCTCCGGGTCGGCTCGAAGCGGCTCACGCGCGCCGAGCTGCTGTCGCGTTTGTTCAACGACGCTCCGCGCAGCATCGGCGTCGCGGGTACCAGCGGCAAGTCGACGGTAACGGGCATGCTCGGCTGGATGCTGCACCGCGCCGGCCGGGCGCCCACCGTAATGAATGGCGCGGTGATGAAGAACTTCGTTGGCCCCGCCGCGCCCTTCGCCAGCGCGCTGGTTGGCGACGGCGACCTGTTCGTCAGCGAGGTGGACGAATCGGACGGCTCCATCGCCCATTACGGCGCGTGCGTCGCCGTGCTCCACAACCTGTCGCTCGACCACAAGGGCATGGACGAGCTGCGCGAGTTGTTCGGCGGCTTCCTCGCCCGCGCTGGCACGGCTATCGTCAACGCCGACGATCCGGAGGTCGCCGCGCTCGCCGCCGCGCTGCCCGCCGATCGGCGCACCACTTACGCTATCAACGCCGGGGCGGACCTGCGTGCAACGAACCTTCGGCCCGAGCGCGACGGCATCGCCTTCCGCCTCGAAGCTCCGCGCGAAGCGCACGAGGTCCGCCTGGCCGTGCCCGGCCGCCACAACGTCTTGAACGCGCTGGCCGCGCTCGCCGCCGCGCGCGCGGCCGGGGTGGGGCTGGCGGAGGCGGCTGGCCACATCGCCGGGTTCGCCGGCCTGCGCCGCCGCCTGGAGCGCGTCGGCGAGGCAGGCGGCGTCGCCGTGTACGACGATTTCGCGCACAACCCCGACAAGATCGCTGCGACGCTGGCCACCCTGCGCGCCTTCTCCGGCCGGCTGCTCGTGCTGTTCCAGCCCCACGGCTACGGCCCGTTGCGGAAGATGGGCGCGGAGCTCGCCATCGCCTTCGCCGAAGGGCTCGGGCCGAACGATATCCTGGCGATCCCCGATCCCGTCTACCAAGGCGGCACCGTCGACCGCTCCGCGGGCAGCGCCGACCTCGCCACCGCGATCCGCGCCGCCGGCCGCGACGCGCGGCACTTGCCCGAGCGGGCGGTGTGCGCGGCCGAGCTGCTGCGGCAAGCGCGCGCGGGCGACCGGATCGTGGTCATGGGGGCGCGGGACGACACGCTGGCGGAGCTGGCGGTGGAACTGGTGGAGCGCTTGGGCGAGGGGACGCCGGCTTAGCCCAACCCTCCGGGGCCTTGCCTTCCCTCGCCTTTTCCGCCATCTGCGCCCTCGTTCGGGGCGGGAGCGCTGCTCTCTGCCCCGCTCAGCATGTAAACGACAGCCGGAGGGGCGTCCGCACGGGGCGGCGTTAGCGATCGGCCAATTTTAAGGAACGCACGAACATGCCGTTGTACGAGCATGTCTTCCTCGCGCGTCAGGACCTCGCCCAGGCGCAGGTCGACGCGATGACGGAGAACGCGACCCGCATCATCACCGAGGGTGGCGGGCGCGTGGCGAAAACGGAAAGCTGGGGCCTGCGCTCCATCGCCTACCGCATCGCCAAGAACCGCAAGGCGCATTACGTGTGCCTCGACATCGACGCCCCCGCGCCGGCCATCGCCGAGCTCGAGCGCCAAACGGGCATCAACGAGGACATCATCCGCTACATGACCGTGCGCGTCGACAAGCACGAGGAAGGCCCGTCGGCGATGATGCGCCGCGGCGACCGCGACCGCGACCGCCGGAGCGGCCGCGACGGCGACCGTGACCGCAGTGATCGCGATCGCGGCCCGCGCGGCGATCGCGACGGCGGGCGCGACGACCGCGGTCCCCGTCCGGAGCGCGCCGAGCGCGAAGCCCAGGAAGCGAGGTAACACATGGCACGCCCATTCTTCCGCCGCCGCAAGAGCTGCCCGTTTCAGGGTAAGGACGCGCCGGTCATCGACTACAAGGACGTTCGTCTGCTGCAGGGCTTCGTGTCCGAGCGTGGCAAGATCGTGCCGAGCCGCATCACCGCGGTGTCCGGCAAGAAGCAGCGCGAGCTGGCCCAGGCGATCAAGCGCGCCCGCCACCTCGGCCTGCTCCCCTACATCGTGAAATAGGAGGGCTTCGCCCATGGAAGTCATCCTGCTCGAGCGCGTCGAGAAGCTCGGCAACATCGGCGACGTGGTCACGGTGAAGGACGGCTACGGCCGCAACTTCCTCCTGCCGCGCAAGAAGGCGCTGCGCGCCAATGACGCGAACCGCCGCGTGTTCGACGCTAATCGCGCACGAATCGAGGCGGAGAACGCAGAGCGCCGCGCCACGGCCGAGCGCGACAGCCAAGGGATCGACGGCCGCACCGTGCAGCTGATCCGCCAGGCGTCCAACACCGGCCAGCTCTACGGCTCCGTGTCCGCCCGCGACATCGCTGAGCTGCTGGAAGCAGACGGTGCGCGCGTCGCCCGCTCGGCGATCGTGCTCGACCGCCCAATCAAGGCGATCGGCATGCACGAGGTGCGCGTGGCGCTGCACCCGGAAGTGTCGGTCAAGGTCCGCGTCAACGTCGCCCGCTCGCCGGAGGAAGCCGACCTTCAGGCGCAGGGCGTGGACGTTGCCGCCGACATGTTCGAGCGCGACGAAGCGGGCTTCACCGAGGACCGCGACCCGAACGCCGAGCCGGGCTTGGCCGAGGGCGGCCAGGACGACGCGGCTTAAGTGAAGTAAGTAGCCCTCACCCTTCAGGGGAGAGGGTTGGGAGAGGGACCGAGCCGGAAGGCTCGGTCCCTTTCTTTTTCAGCGCTCCGCGCCGAGCGAGCGCCTTCGCCGCTCGCTCCCTCTCCTAGCCTCTCCCCTGAAGGGGAAAGGGACCGCGCAGTCCCGTCCCTACCGTCGCCCTTGATGCCGGATGTTCGCCGGCCGGCCCCGCCGCACTCGGTCCCCACGCGCCCCGCGCCGTGCCGGCGGCCCGCTCCGCCCGCCGCCGCCCGGCGCGTCCGGTAGCTCGAAGCGCAGCGACCCGCTCACCGGGTTCGCCTCCGCCAGCCTAAGCTTCAGCCGCCGCCCCGACGCGTAGACTTCCTCGCTGTCCTCGCCGACCAGCGCCTGGGCCTTGTCGTCATAGCGGAAGTACTCGCTCCCCAGCGTCGACACCGGCACTAGCCCGTCGCCGCCCAAGCCCTCCACCGTGGCGAAGAAGCCGAACGCCTGCACCCCGGTGATGCGCGCGTTTACGACTTCGCCGACCCGCTCGGCAAGGTAAGCGGCGACGTAGCGGTCGATCGTCTCGCGCTCCGCCTCCATCGCGCGCCGCTCGAGCGCGCTGATCGCCTCGCCAAGGCGGGCGAACTCCTCGACCTCGCCCGGTGAGAGCCCGCCGTCGCCCAGCTTGTACGCGCTCGCCAGCGAGCGGTGCACCAGCAGGTCGGCGTAGCGCCGGATGGGCGAGGTGAAGTGGGCGTAGGAGCCCAGCGCCAGCCCGAAGTGGCCGGTGTTGTCCGGCGCGTAATAGGCCTGGGTCTGGGTACGGAGGATCTGCTCCATCACCTGCGGGCGATGCTCCGCACCCTCGCCCAGCTGCTCTATGATCCGGTTGAACGTCTCCGGCCGCACCACCTGGCCCAGCGCGAACTCCAGCCCGAAGGTCTTGAGATAGTCCTTGAGCGCGACGAGCTTCTCGCGCGACGGCGGCTCGTGGTCGCGGTACATCACGGGGGCCTTCTTGGCCTCCAGCGCCTTGGCCGCCGCCACGTTGGCGGCGATCATATAGTCCTCGATCAGCTTGTGCGCGTCCAGCCGCTCGCGCGGCGCGACCGACATGATCCGTCCCTTTTCGTCGAGCTCCACCCGCCGCTCGGGCAGGTCGAGGTCGAGCGGCGCGCGCTTCTCCCGCGCGGCGTACAGCGCGCGCCAGCAGGCCCAGAGGGGTTGCAGCGTGGACTCGACCAGCGCGGGATCGAACGCCGGCGGCTCGCCGCCCCCGCCCTCCGCCGCATCCATCGCCGCCTGCGCTTCCTCGTAGGGGATGTTGGCCGCGATCCGCACCTTCGCGCGGGTGAAGCGCCAGCTGCGGAGCGTCCCGTTCTTGCCCACTTGGAGATGGCACGCCAGCGCCGCCCGGTCCTTTCCCTCGACGAGCGAGCAGATGTCGGACGACAGCGCGTGCGGCAGCATCGGCACCACCCGGTCGGGGAAATACACGCTGTTGCCGCGCCGCCGCGCCTCCTTGTCGAGCGCGGAGCCGGGGCGGACGTAGAAGCTCACGTCGGCGATCGCGACCAGCGCGCGCCAGCCGCCCTCGTTCGCCGGATCGTCGTCCGGCGCCGCCCATACCGCGTCGTCGTGGTCGCGCGCGTCCACCGGGTCGATCGCGACGATAGGCAGATGCGTCAGGTCCTCGCGCTCGCCAAGGTCGAGCCTGGCTACACGCTCCGCTTCCGCCATCGCGGCTTCGCCGAAAGCGTCGGGCAGCCCGTGCTTGTGGATCGCGATCAGGCTGAAGCTGCGCGGCGCGAACGGGTCGCCCAGCCGCTCCGTCACCCGCGCCGTAACGCGCGGTGGCCGACCGGTGCGCTCGGCGAGCACCAGGTCGCCGGCTTCCGCCCCACCCGCGTCCGACACCGCGTAGTCGCGCCGCTCGCGCTTCTCCACGCCCTTCAAGAACAGTCGCCCGCCCTCGTCGTGCAGCACGCCTAGCAATAGGTCCGCGCCTTTGGCGAGCTTCTTCATCGGATGAGCTACGTGGCCGTTCCCTCGTTCCTCCGTGCGCGCGAGCACCCGGTCGCCGATCCCCAGCGCGCCCTTCCTGCCTTTCTCCAGGAGGCGCAGCCTTGGCTCGGGCGCGTCGCTCTCCCAGCGCTCGGGGACGGCCCAGGCGGTCCCGCTGTCGTCCACGTCCACCACGCGCAGCACCGTCACCTTGGGCACCCCGCCCATCGCGTGGAAGGCGCGGCCGGGTGAACTATCGATCAGCCCCTCGTCCGCCATGTCTTTGAGCAAGCTTTTGAGCGCGATCTTGTCGTGGCCGTACAGGCCGAAGGCGCGCGCGATCTCCCGCTTGCCCGCGGGCTGATCCGAGGAGGAGATGAACTCCAAGATCTGCTCGCGGGTCGGCAGCCCGGCCTCCTTGTCCGGCCGCGCCATCAGGCGGCGACCACCGTCTGCTCGATCGTGCCGAAGATCGGGTGGCCGGTCTCGTCTTCCATCCAGATGCGGACACCGTCGCCGTGCTTGAGGAACGGCGTGCGGGCGGAGCCCTCCAGGATCGTCTCAACCGTGCGCACCTCGGCGATGCACGAGTAGCCCACGCCGCCGGCCTCGATCGGCTTGCCCGGCCCGCCGTCGGCGTCCCTGTTCGACACCGTGCCCGAACCAATCACGGAGCCGGCCGCGAGATTGCGCGTCTTGGCGACGTGCGCGACCAGCGTGCCGAAGCCGAAGGTCATGTCCACCCCCGCGTCCGCGCGGCCGAAAGGGCGGCCATTAAGGTCGACGCTGAGGGTGCCTGACAATTTGCCGTCGCGCCACCGCTCGCCTAGCTCATCGGGGGTGACGAGCACCGGCGACAAGGCGCTCGCGGGCTTGGACTGGACGAAGCCGAAGCCCTTGGCGAGCTCGGCCGGGATCAGGTTGCGCAAGGACACGTCGTTCACCAGCCCGACGAGGCGGACGTGCCGCAAGGCGTCCTCGGCGGAGACGCCCCGCGGCACGTCGCCGGTCACCACCACCACCTCGGCTTCGAGATCGCAGCCCCACGCCTCGTCGGCGAGCGGGATCGGGTCGCGCGGGGCGAGCATCTCGTCGGACGCGCCCTGGTACATCAACGGGTCGTGCCAGAAGCTCTCCGGCATCTCCGCCCCGCGCGCCTGCCGCACGAGGGCCACGTGGTTAACGTAGGCCGAGCCGTCCGCCCACTGGAACGCCCGCGGCAGGGGCGCCGCCGCCTCGCGCTCGTGGAACCGCTCGCGCGGGATCGCCGCGTGGGCCAAGTCCTGGTCGAGCAGGCGGAGCTGCGGCTCGACGCGCTCCCAATCGTCCAACGCGGCCTGCAAGGTCGGGGCGATGTGCGCCGCGGAAGCGCACCAGGCGAGGTCGGCGCTCACCACCACGAGCCGCCCATCGCGCCCGCCCTTCAACGATCCCAGCTTCAATCTCGCCTCCTGTTCCGGCCCCAATGGCCCGCCGCCCCTTTGCGTTCCAGCAACGCGCGGCTAGGCGCAAGCCCATGACCGACGTTCTAATCGAGCAAGAGGGCCACACCGGCCGCCTCCGCCTGAACCGGCCTAAGGCGATCCACGCGCTGAACTTGGCCATGGCGCAAGCGATGATCGAAGCGCTGACCCGCTGGCGCGCCGACCCGGACGTGCATTGCATCCTCATCGACCACGCCGAAGGCCGCGGCTTCTGCGCGGGCGGCGACATCCGGATGCTGTGGGAAAGCGGCCGCGCCGATGGCGAGGAGGCACGCGCCTTCTTCCGCACCGAGTACCGGCTCAACCACCTGCTCTTCACCTACGCCAAGCCGGTGGTTGCCTTTCTCGACGGCATCACCATGGGCGGCGGGGTCGGCATCGCGCTGCCCGCCAAATACCGGGTCGCCACGGAGAACACCCGCTTCGCCATGCCAGAGACCGGCATCGGCCTGTTCCCCGATGTCGGCGGCGGCTGGCACCTGTCACGGCTGCCCGGCCGCGTCGGCCAGTTCCTGGCCCTGACCGGGGCGCGGCTCGACGGCGCGGAATGCCTGCACCTCGGCCTCGCCTCCCACTACCTACCCGCTGCGTCGCTCGACGCGGTGAAAGCAGCGATTGCCGCCGATCCGGGTCGGGTCGAGGCAATCCTGTCGGACGCGGCGACCGCGCCGCCCCCGGCGCGCATCGTGGCGAACGAGGCGGAGATCAATCGCCTGTTCGCGAGCGATCGACTGGAGGACATCTACGCCGCGCTGCAAGCGGACGGCTCGGCTTGGGCGCGCAAGGAGCTGGAGACGCTCCGCGCCAAATCGCCGCAGACCATGAAGGTCGCGCTCCGCCTGCTCCACGACGGCGCGCGCATGCACGATTTCGCCGACGAGATGCGGCAGGAGTTCGCCGTCGCCTCCCACGTCGTCCAGCGCCACGACTTTCTGGAAGGCGTGCGCGCGCTGATCGTCGACAAGGACAACGCGCCCCGCTGGGAGCCGGCGACGCCCGAAGGCGTTTCCGACCACCTCGTCGACCAGATCTTCGCGCCTTTGCCGGCGGACGAAGTATGGACGCCGCTGTCGGTCGGGTGAACTGATTCTGCTTCAAGGTCTCCGTTCGCCCTGAGCTTGTCGAAGGGCTTCTTTTCTTCTTACGGCGGCGAAGGGAGGGCTTCGACACGCTCAGCCCGAACGGAGTGTCTGGATTGTCCGAAGCCCACCCCCGCACCGGCGGCCGCATCCTCATCGATCAGCTCGCCTTGAACGGCGTCGACACGATCTACGGCGTCCCCGGCGAGAGCTTCCTTGCTGCCCTCGACGCGATCCACGATGCCCCGCACGGGTTGCGTTTCGTCCAATGTCGCCACGAGGCCGCCGCCGCCAACATGGCGGAAGCCGCGGGCAAGATGACCGGCCGCCCAGGCATCGCCTTCGTCACCCGCGGCCCCGGCGCGACCCACGCGGCGATCGGTGTCCACACCGCCTTCCAGGACTCCACGCCGATGCTGCTGCTAATCGGGGACGTCGGGCGCGGCGACATCGGGCGCGAGGCGTTCCAGGAAGTCGACTTTCCCGCGATGTTCGCGCCGCTGGCGAAATGGGCGGCCAAGGTCGACGACGCGCGCCGACTGCCGGAGCTGGTCGCGCGCGCCTTCAGCGTGGCCATGTCCGGCCGCCCGGGGCCGGTAGTGCTCGCGCTGCCCGAGGATATGTTGACGGAGGAGATCGAGGTCGCCGACGCCCGGCCCGCGCGCCCCGCCCGGCCCCGCGCCGCGCGGGCTGACCTCGTGGCGGCGCGCGACCTCCTCGCGCGAGCGGAGCGGCCGCTCCTGATCGCCGGCGGCGGGAGCTGGAGCGTGCAAGCGGCCGCCGAGCTCCGCCGCTTCGCGGAAGCGAATGAACTTCCGGTCGCCGCTTCGTTCCGCGCGCAGGACGCGCTCGACAACCGCTCGCCGTCCTACGTCGGTCACCTGAGCTTCGGCGCCGCCCCGGCGCTGGCGGCGGCCGTGGCGGACGCGGACCTGCTGCTGGTCGTCGGTCCGCGGCTCGGCGACGTCACCACGAACGGCTACACGCGCCCCGCGCCGCCGACGCTTCAGCAGACGCTGATCCACGTCCACCCCGACCCGGACGAGCTGAACCGCATTTACCAAGCGGACCTGCCCGTCGCCGCCGACCCGGCCGACTTCTTGGCGGAAGCCGTGGACTGGCGGCTGGAACCGCGGTGGGCGGAGCGCGCCGCCGTGCTGCGGAAGGCGCACCTTGCCTTCTCCGAACCGCCCCCCGCCAAGACGCCTCTCGACCTCGCGCGTGTCGTTCGGCGCTTGCGCGCCGCGCTGTCGGACGACACGGCTGTCGCTAACGGCGCGGGGAACTTCGCCATCTGGCTCCACCGCTTCTGGGAGTACCGGGACTGGCGCACCCAGCTCGCGCCGACCAACGGCGCGATGGGCTACGGCGTCCCCGCCGCGGTCGCCGCCGCGCTGGCGGGCAGGCCGGCGCTGGCCTTCTGCGGTGACGGCGACTTCCTAATGTCGGGCCAGGAGCTCGCCACAGCCGTCAGGTTCGGCGCGCCCGCGCTCTTCGTCGTGGTCGACAACGGCCAGTACGGCACAATCCGAATGCACCAGGAGCGCGCCTACCCTGGCCGCGTCGAGGGCACTGGCTTGTGCAACCCCGACTTCGCCGCCCTCGCCCGGGCCTATGGGGCGGGCGGCTGGACCGCCGCGGACGACGCGGGCTTCGACCGCGCGCTGGCGGAGGCGCTGGCGCACGACGGGCCGGCGCTGATCCACCTCCTCGCCGACCCAGAGGAAATCGCGCCGGGGGTAACGGTGGAAAGCCTGCGGGTGCGCTAGAGCCCTCTCCCGCGAGCGGGAGAGGGAGCTAGACCACCGGGAACCACTCTCCACCCAGCACCCGCTCGACGATCAGCTCTGCCGCTTCCTCGGCGCCCATGGCGGTGGTGTCGATCCTGATCTCCGGGCGCTCGGGCGGCTCGTAGGGGCTGTCGATGCCAGTGAAGCGCGGCAGCTCCCCCGCCCGCGCCTTGCGGTACAGGCCCTTGGGATCGCGCGTTTCCGCGTCGGCGAGCGGCGTGTCGACGAAGATCTCCACGAACTCGCCCGCCGGCAGCATCGCCCGCACCATCTCCCGCTCCGCCCGGAACGGTGAGATGAAGGCGGTGAGCACGATCAGCCCCGCGTCCGTCATCAACTTGGCAACTTCGCCCACCCGGCGGATGTTCTCCACCCGGTCCGCGTCGGAGAAGCCGAGGTCGCGGTTGAGCCCGTGGCGCACGTTGTCGCCGTCGAGCAGGAACGAGTGCTTGCCCAGCGCGTGCAGCTTCTTCTCGACGAGGTTGGCGATCGTCGACTTGCCCGCGCCCGACAGCCCCGTGAACCACACGAGTCGCGGCTCCTGGTTCTTCTGCGCGGCGTGGGCTGCGCGCGTGACGTCGATCGCCTGCCAGTGGATGTTGGTCCCGCGCCGCAGCGCGAAGCGGATCATCCCCGCGCCGACCGTCGCATTGGACAGCCGGTCGATCAGGATGAACCCGCCGAGGTCGCGGCTCTCAGCGTAGGGCTCGAACACCAGGGGACGATCGGTCGTCAGGCTGGCGGCCGCAATGCCATTCAGCTCCAGGACGCGCGCGGGCAGCTCGGCCAGCGTGTTCACGTCGATCGCGTGCTTGATTTCCGCCACCTGCGCCGAGACGGTCTGGGCGCCCAGCTTCAGCAAGTAGGCGCGGCCGGGCAGCAGCGGCTCCTCGCCCAGCCACACCAGCGTCGCCTCGAACGCGTCCGCCGCCTGGGGCGGCGCATCGGCCGCGGCGAGCACGTCGCCGCGGCTGCAGTCGACCTCGTCGGCGAGTGTCAGCGTCACCGATTGCTCGGCGACGGCGCGCGGCAGGTCGCTCCCCATCGTCACGATCCGCGCGACGCGCGTGGTCCGGCCGGAGGGCACGACGCGCACCGGGTCGCCGGGCTCGACCGAACCGGCGGTGATCAGCCCGGAAAAGCCGCGGAAACCGGCGTCGGGCCGGTTGACCCACTGCACCGGCATCCGGAACGGCCGCGCTGCCTCGCGCGCCTGGTCGAGCTCGACGGTCTCAAGGTGCTCGAGCAACGCCGGCCCTTCGTGCCACGGCATCGCCGCCGACCGCTCCACGACGTTGTCGCCGGTCAACCCCGACAGCGGGACCGGCGTGAAATCCGCCATGCCGATGCTTGCTGCAAAGGCGCGGTAGTCGGCGACGATCGCGTCGAACGCGGCCCGGTCGAAGCCGACGAGGTCCATCTTGTTCACCGCCAGCACTAGGTGCCGGATGCCGAGCAGGTGGGCGAGGAAGCTATGCCGCCTCGTCTGGGTGAGGATGCCCCGCTTGGCGTCAACCAATATTACCGCCAGCTCGGCGGTGCTCGCCCCCGTCACCATGTTCCGCGTGTACTGCTCGTGCCCCGGCGTGTCGGCGACGATGAACTTGCGCCGCTCGGTCGAGAAGAAGCGGTAGGCGACGTCGATGGTGATGCCCTGCTCGCGCTCGGCCGCCAGCCCGTCCACCAGCAGCGCGAGGTCGATCGCCTCCCCTTGCGTCCCGTGCCGCCGGCTGTCGTCGCGCAGCGCGTCGAGCTGGTCGGCGAAGATCGCCCGAGTGTCGTGCAGCAGCCGCCCAATCAGCGTCGACTTGCCGTCGTCCACCGACCCGCAGGTGAGGAAACGTAGCAGAGTCTTGCTCTCGTGCTGCCGCAGGTAGGCCTCAATGTCGCGCGCGGCGAGTTCGTCGGGACGGTAGCTCGCGGGCGGGGTAGGCGCGTTCACCGGTCGGCCCCGAACGTCCGACCCCGCCTCACCCACGCCGTTCGGGCTGAGCTTGTCGAAGCCTTCCCTTTTCCTGCGACGGCGGGCCGTCCAGGAAGGCGCTTCGACAAGCTCAGCGCGAACGGGAGTGAGTGGGCCGGCGAACTGGGAAACGAAAAAGGAGCGCCGGCCATCAGAAATACCCCTCCCGCTTCTTCTTCTCCATGCTCGCCGACTGGTCATGGTCGATCGCGCGGCCCTGCCGCTCTGACGTCGTCGTCAGCAGCATCTCCTGGATCACCTCCGGCAAGGTCGTCGCCCGGCTCTCCACCGCCCCCGTCAGCGGGTAGCAGCCGAGCGTGCGGAAGCGGATGCTGCGTTGCTTCGTAATCTCGCCCGGCCGCAGCCGGAACCGCTCGTCGTCGACCATCAAGAGCAGCCCGTCGCGCTCCACCGTCGGCCGCGGCGCGGCGAGGTAGAGCGGCACGATCGGGACCGCTTCCGCATGGATGTATTGCCAGATGTCCAGCTCGGTCCAGTTAGACAGGGGGAAGACGCGGATGCTTTCCCCTTCACGCTTGCGCGCATTGTACACGCGCCAGAGCTCCGGCCGCTGGTTCTTCGGGTCCCAGCGGTGCCCGGCCGCGCGAAAGGAGAATACCCGCTCCTTCGCCCGGCTCTTCTCCTCGTCGCGCCGCGCGCCGCCGAACGCCGCGTCAAAGCCGTGGAGATCGAGCGCCTGGCGCAGCCCTTCGGTCTTCCACAAGTCTGTGTGCAGCGCGCCGTGGTCGAACGGGTTGATCCCCCGCGCCTCCGCGTCCGGGTTGCGATGGACGATTAGCTCCATCCCCCCCTCGCGCGCCGCCCGCTCGCGCAACTCGTACATCGCCCGGAACTTCCAGGTCGTGTCGACGTGCAGCAGCGGGAACGGCGGCGCGGCCGGAAAGAATGCCTTGCGCGCCAGGTGCAGCATCACCGCCGAGTCCTTGCCGATGCTGTACAGCATCACCGGCCGTTCGGCCTCGGCCACGACCTCGCGCATCACGTGGATCGACTCGGCCTCGAGCCGCTGGAGATGGGTGAGCGCGGTCACGGCGGCGATCTAGGAGCGGGGCGGCCCCGCTTCGACCAACGAAAACTTACCGGCGGCCAAGGGCGTTAATCGTCCTTGACCAGCTTGATCAGCCGCCGCTCGACCGGGGCGAGCACCGGCCCCAGCTCGTGCCCGCGCTTCAGGATCGCGCCGCCCTCGCCGTACAGCGCCCACATGCCCTGCCGGTGGCGCAGGGCGGGGCGCTTCTCGATCCGGAACTCCGGCCGCTCGGCTGCGCGGCGGAAAGCGGCGAAGCTCGCCGCGTCCGGCCCGCAGTGGATTGCGTAGTCGCGCCAGTGGCCCGCGGCGACCATTCGGCCGTAGAGGTCGAGGATGCGCCCAAGCTCCGCGCGCTCGAAGCCGACCTGGTTCGGCTTGGCGCCCGGGCGTAGCGGGGTGACGGTGCCGCTCAAGCCCTGTCGCGCCCGTGGACGGCATCGCGCTCCGCTCCGCGCGCCGTGGCGGCGAGCTCCGCCACCTGCGCGCGTAGGGACTCCACCTCGCGACGTAGCGCCTCGATGCGCTGGGTCGCGGGCTCCAGTAGCTCACTGCACGGCGTGCCGTAGGGGACGAAGCCCTGCCCGTACTGAGCAGCGTCAACCAGCGTCGAGCGTGCGGGGATGCCGACCATGGTCGCGCCCTCCGGCACGTCGCGCGTGACGACCGCGTTGGCGCCGATCCGCGCGCGAGGGCCCACGGTGATCGGCCCCAGCACCTGCGCGCCCGAGCCGATTATTGCGCCGTCCCGGATCGTCGGGTGGCGCTTGCCGGCGACGCCATTCGCCGGGTTGGTCCCGCCCAGCGTCACGCTCTGGTAGATAGTTACGTCGTCGCCGATCACCGCCGTTTCGCCGATCACGGTGAACCCGTGGTCGATGAAGAGCCGCGCACCGATCGCCGCCCCCGGGTGGATGTCGATGGCGGTCAGGAAGCGCGACAGGTGGTTCACCAACCGGGCGAGGAAGAACAACTCGCCGGTGAACAGCCAATGGGCCACACGGTGCAGCGCCATCGCCAACACGCCCGGGTAGAGCAGGATCTCCCAACGCGAGCGCGGCGCGGGGTCGCGCGCCTTGATCGAGTCGAGATAGGCGGCGAACTGTCCCATGGCACTGGCACCTTGCACCGGTTGCGCGTCAAAACTTAAGGCGGCCCCCGCCCGAATGCCAGTGGCCGCAGCTTCGCGGCTCCCTACCGAAACTATGTTGCCGACGGAACGGTCGCGCCGCAGAGCCGTTAGCGTTCGATAGACTAGCAAGGGACTAGGGATGCTGGAGATCGCCGGAGTCGACCTCGCCATCCTGCTCCCCTTCATCCTGGTCGGCTTCGTCGCCCAATTGGTCGACGGGGCGCTGGGCATGGCCTTCGGGGTGATCAGCAGTACCCTGCTGATCTCGGTCGGCGTGCCGCCCGCCGCGGCGTCGGCCGGCGTGCACACGGTGGAAAGCTTCACCACCGCCGCGTCCGGCATCAGCCACGCCGTGCATCGCAACATCGACTGGCATCTGTTCTCGCGGCTGGTAATCCCCGGCATGATCGGCGGCGCGATCGGGGCCTACGGGCTCGCCATGCTGACCAAGGCGGACGCGGAATTTGTTAAGCCGTTCGTGCTCGGCTACCTGACACTGATCGGCTTCTACCTGCTCTGGCGCGCGCTCGGGCACAAGGACGAGGTACGCGATCCGCGCGTGATCGCGCCGCTGGGCCTCGTCGGCGGCTTTCTCGACGCTGCGGGCGGTGGCGGCTGGGGACCGGTGGTGACCAGCAACCTGCTCGTCCAGGGGGGCGATCCGCGCAAGGTGATTGGCACGGTTAACACCGCCGAATTCTTCCTCGCGGTCACCGTGTCGCTCACGTTCCTGTTCAGCCTGGGGCTGGAGGCGTTCACCCGCGCCACCGTCGGCCTGCTGATCGGCGGCGTCCTCGCCGCCCCGCTCGGCGCAATGGTCGCCAAGCGCGTCCGGGCCAAGAGCCTGCTGCTGCTGGTCAGCGCCGTGCTGATCCTGACCAGCCTCTACGGCCTGTACCGCGCGCTCGCCTGACGCGGGCCACGCCCCGCCGAACGCATGGAACAATGCTTTGGCGGGCGGCTTACACCCGCTCAACAGCGAGGGACGCGACCGTCATGGGCTTGTTCGACTTCTTCAAACGCGACAAGGGCAAGAAACTCTTCCAAGAGAACGCCGCCGCCGAGGCCAAGGCGCAGGCGATACGGCAGGAGATCGCCAGGCTCGGCCTGCCCGGCAACATCACGGTGGCGGTCGAAGGCAGCCGGGTGAAGGTCGGCGGCAGCGTCCCCGACGAGGCGACGCGGCGCAAGCTGATGGTCATAACTGGCAACGTCCAGGGGATCGACTCGGTCGACGACCAGATGCAGCCCCAGCAGCCCGCCCCCGCGGCCCAGGGCGGCGCGGCGCCCACCGCGCCTTCCGCGCCTCCGCGGGTGCACACCGTCGAGTCCGGCGACAGCTTGAGCAAGATCGCCAAGCAATACTACGGCGACCCGAACCAGTATCCGAAGATCTTCCAGGCCAACACGCCGATGATCAAGGACCCGGACGAGATCTACCCGGGGCAGGTGCTGCTGATCCCGGATTGAGCAGGCGCGACCGGCCCGACGAACATCCTCGGTCATCCCGGTCTCGAGCCGGGACTCACCTGCCCTCGACCAACCTTGCGAGGAGAAGGTAGGTCCCGGGTCGAGCCCGGGATGACGGCGGTGCGCGGATGAGCGGCCGCTCGACCCGCGCTCAATCCATGTGCCGCACGCCCAGCCGCAGATAATCCCAGCCGGTCATCAGCGTCAGCGCGGCCGCCGCCCACAGCGCGGCCACGCCTACGTCGTGGACCCACGCCCACTGCGGCACCGCCCCGCCCAGGATCAGCCCGCCGAGCGCCACCAGTTGCAGGGTCGTCTTCCACTTCGCCAGCCGGCTCACCGGCACCGACACCTGCAGCCCCGCGAGGAACTCGCGCAGGCCAGATACGGCGATCTCGCGGAGCAGGATCACCAGCCCCGCGACCACCGTCGCGCCGCGCAGCGTTCCGTTGAAGACGAGCAGCAAGATCACGCTCGCCACCATGATCTTGTCGGCGATGGGATCGAGGAAGATGCCCGCCTTGCTGATCTGGCCGTTGGCCCGCGCGAGGTAGCCGTCGAAGTAATCGGTGATCCCCATCAGGCAGTAGAGCCCGAAGGCGAGCGCATAGTCCCACCAGGTCGGCCGCGGCCACAGCAGGAACACTAGCAGCGGCACCGCGAAGATGCGCGACAGCGTCAGCAGGTTGGGCAGGCTCAGCATGGGTCCGGCCCGCTTACCGCCCGCCGCCCGGCTTGGGAACGGGCGCGGAGCCATTGAGGCGGGCGTAAGCAGCCGCTACCTACACCGTCCTCCCACCACCAGCGGCGGTCCCATCGATGCAGGTCTCCCTCGCGCTGCTCACGCGGCGCCGCTTCCTACCCTTGTTCGCCACGCAGTTTCTGAACGCGTTCAACGACAACCTGTTCAAGACCGCCATCATCATGCTGGTCACCTTCCGCATCTTCTCGGACCCGGGCAAGGAGGCAGCATTCAGCGCGGTCGCCGGCGGGCTGTTCATCCTGCCCTTCTTTCTCCTCTCCGCGCCGGCGGGCCAGCTCGCCGACAGCCGCTACAAGGCGGCGATCGTGCGGGCGGTGAAGGCGGCGGAGATCGGCATTATGGCCGTCGGCGCGGTGGGGCTGCTCCTTTACAACATCCCGCTGATGCTCGCCGCGCTGCTCGCCATGGGCGTCCATTCGACGATCTTCGGCCCGATCAAATACGCGATCCTGCCGCAGCACCTGCCCCCGCATGAGGTGCTCGGCGGCACGGGGCTGGTCGAGGCGGGGACCTACGGCGCCATCCTGCTCGGCACCATCATCGGCGGCGTGATCTCGCCGGAGGCGGCCGCGGGCGTGGTGCTGGCGACTGCCGTGGTCGGCTACCTCGCCGGCCGGCAGGTGCCGCCCGCGCCGCCGGAGGCGGGGGCCAAGAACCTGCGGGTCGACTGGAACGTGCTGCGCTCCTCCTTCCGCTTGGTGGGCGCGACCATGCGCATCCCCAAGCTGTTCCTCGCCATCGCCGCTATCTCTTTCTTCTGGAGCCAGGGAATCATCCTCGCCGCGCAGTTCCCGCCCTTGGTCAAAAACACGCTGGGCGCGGACCAATCGGTCGCGACCTTGTTCCTCGCCATCTTCTCCGTCGGCGTGGCGATCGGCTCCGTGATCATCAACCGGCTGCTGCAGGGCGAGGTGTCCGCGCGCTACTCGCCGGTCGCCGCGCTGGTCATGGGCGCCTTCGTGGTCGACCTCTACTTCTCCGTGCGCGATTGGCCCGCGCCCCCCGGCGGCACGCTTCGCAGCCTGCAGGAATTCATGGACGCGCCCGGCGGGTGGCGCGTGATGCTCGACCTGTTCGGCACGGCGGCGGCGGGCGGCGTGTTCGTGGTGCCGCTCTACGCCTTCCTGACCACGGTGGTGCCGATCGCGGAAACGGCGCGGACGGTGGCCGCCAACAACATTGTTAACGCAGGCGCGATGGTGGCGAGTTCAGCGCTACTGGCCCTGCTCGTGCTGCTCGATTTCACTGTGGCGGAGACCCTGCTGGTGGTCGCCGCGGGTACGGTGGGGGCGGCGTGGATCGCTTGGAGGCTGCACCTCGCCTGCGCCGTCGCGCTCGCGCTGCCCGACAGCCGCTAGAACAGGTAAGCGGCGAAGAAGACCAAGCCGCCCGCCACGCTGGTCGCGAAGAAACGCAGATCGTCGGCGGGCGCGAGCCGCGGGTCGTGGCCGAACGCCGCGCGCGGCTGCCCGGCGCGGCCGGGCGCGGGCAACGCGAGCAACGGCTCCGCCCGCGGGCGCGGATCGCGGCGCCGCGCCGGATCGACGCGGCGACCGAAGGTCGGAGCGGAGCGGAGCTGGCGGGCGGCGCGAGTCATGTCACCACCTTAACGAGTTATTCAGCATTCGGTTGCCCCAGGCCGCGCCGGAGTCGGAGCTGTTCCCGAACGGGACGCATCCGGGTCCGTACCCGACTTCGGCGATGGCCGAGGTCGGGTACGGACCCTAGATCACCCGCGTTTCCGGAGCGATCTCGCCGTCCTTCAGCGCCTGCACCGACTGGCGCGTCGCTTCCGCCACGTCCGCCCCCGCCACCTTGACGGCGTGGCCGAGCTGGCCGGGCACGATCTCCGGCGCGCGCTCCTCGATCACGCCGCCCGCGGGCTTCACGCCCAGCCCGTGCTCGTACACCATCTTGCCGCCGAGCGAGGCCGAGTAGCCGAGTGCCGCGAGGATGCCCGCGCCCGCCGCGAGATAGCTGTTGCTGGGCTCCCCCCGCCGCCAACGCAGCGCAGCCAGCGCCAGGGTGCCGGCCGTGACTACCGCGTTGACGTGTCTATGAGTGACCAGCAGCTCGCGCCCGGTCTCGTCCGGGTAGCGCAGCGCGCCCTGCGCGAGCACGCCGGCCGCGGCCGATACCACGGCGGACGCCGCCGCCACCGGCATCAGCGCGCGGCCCGCGTCCATCAGCCCCGGCTTGCGCGTCGCCCGCCCGATCGCGTCCAAGCCCAAGGCGGCCGGGATCAGCGCGATGGGGAAGTGGACGACGGAGGGGTGGATTTCCTGCAGGCGGATGGACATGGGCGCAATACTCCGAGTGGGGTTTCCTCCACCCAACCCGCGCCCGTTCGCGCCGGTTCCCCTACATCCGCACGCGCGGCCGGCCGAGGAAGTCGCGCTTGCCGATCGGCACGCCCTTCATGCGGAGCAGCGCGTAGGCGGTAGTCGCGTGGAAGTAGAAATTCGGCACGGAGAAGGAGAGCAGGAAATACTCCGCGTCGAACGGCATCCGCATCTCGCCCATCTCGAACCGCATGTCGCGGCCGACCATCGCATCGAGTTCGGCGGCATCGACCTGCGCGAGCGCCGAGTGCGTCTGCTCCAACAGCGCGCGCTGCTCCGCCAGGGTCTGCGGCCCGGGGTCGCGGCCGGGCGAGAACACGCCCGCGCGCAACCCCTCGATCGCGCCGAGCGAATGGTTCGCGACCGACTTCACCTGGTACCCCATCGGCAGCATGTCGGGCGCGAGGCGGGCCTGGGCGATCTCCTCCTCCGGCAAGCCCCGCTCGGCGAGAAAGGCTTCGGCCTTGCCGAACAGGCCGAGCATGGCGCTGATCGCCTGGGAGTAGCCGGGCACGACAGCGTCGTAGAGCGAGATGGGCATGGGTGGCGCCTTTCCGGTCGTGGTGGTCGGCAAACGCGCCCGGCGCAGCGCGGTTCACCCCCCTCACATCAATAGGCGAGCGCCAGCCCGTCGGCGCGCATGTCGCTCGCCGCGCCGTACACGCGTTCGTTCCCGCTCATCCGGCGCTCGACGCACTGGTAGCGTCCGAAGCCGCCGTCCGACTCGCCGAGCCGCCAGCCCAGGCCCGCCAGCGCGCGCTTGGTCGCGTCCGGCACGCCGCGCTCGAGCCGGAGGAGGCCACGGGCGTCCAGCGCTGTATCGTCCTCGCCCATCTCCTCCGACGACCCTTCGTGGTGCCAGCGCGGCGCATCCCCCGCGGCCTGCGCGTCGAGCCCGTAGTCGACGCGGTCGAGGATGATCTGCGCCTGGCCCTGCGGCTGCATGTCGCCGCCCATCACGCCGAACGACAGCCACGGCTCGCCGCCGCGCGTGGCGAAGCCGGGGATGATCGTCTGGAACGGGCGCTTGCCGGGCGCGTACACGTTGGGGTGCCCGTCGCGCAGCACGAACAGCTGCCCGCGGTCCTGGAGCATGAAGCCGAGCTTGTCCGGGACCAGCCCCGATCCCATGCCGCGGAAGTTCGACTGGATCATCGACACCATCATCCCGTCCTTGTCGGCGACGGTGAAATAAGTCGTGTCGCCGCGCGACGGCGCGCGGCCGGGCCGGACGGCGTCGTTTATCCGGTCGCGCCGGATCAGCTTGGCGCGATCCGCCGCATATTCCTTGGACGCCAGCCAGGCGGTCGGCACGCGGGCGAACTCGGGGTCGGCGTAGTAGCGCGCGCGATCCTCGTAGGCGAGACGCTTGGCCTCCGCCTGGAGGTGGATGGACGACGGTGACTGGAAGCCCGCGCCGGCCATGTCGAACCGCTCCAGGATGTTGAGCATCTGCAGCGTCGCCAGCCCCTGCGTGTTCTCGGCCAGCGCGTGGATCCGGACGCCGCGGTAGGTGGTGGCGACCGGCTCAGTCCAGTTGGAGCGGTGGATGGCGAGGTCCGCCCGCGACAGCCAGCCGCCGATGCGGCGGAAGTAGGCGTCGATGGTCCGCGCGATCTCGCCCTCGTAGAAGGCGTCGCGCCCGCCGGCCGCTATAGCGCCGTAGGTGCGCGCGAGGTCCGGGTTGCGGAACACCTCGCCGACGCCCGGCGGGCGGCCGCCCGGCGCGTAGGTCGCGCGCGCGTTGGCCGTCTCCTCGATGCCCGCGCCCGGCCGCGCGAAGTTGGTCATCGCGCGCCCGAGATAGTGGCCGACCACCGGCGCGACCGGCGCGCCCTCGCTCGCGTAGGCGATGGCGGGCTCGAACAGCTCGGCCCAGCGCAGCTTGCCGTAGCGTCGATGCAGCTGCCACCAGGCATCCACCGTGCCCGGCACCGACACGGTCACCGCGCCATAGGGCGGCAACGCGCCGTTCTTGGCCCGCGAACGGACCGTTTCCAGGCCGAGCGCCCGCGGCGAGCGGCCGGAGCCGGCGATGCCGACCACCTTGCCCGCGCGCGGGTCCCACAACATCGCGTAAAGGTCGCCACCGATGCCGCAGGCGGTCGGCTCGAGGAAGCCGAGGCAGGCGTTGATCGCGATCGCCGCGTCGACCGCGGAGCCGCCGCGCTTTAAAGTCTCGATGCCGGCGAGCGTGGCGAGCGGGTGGGAGGTCCCCGCCGCGCCCAAACGGCCGAACACCATCGACGCCTACTTCCGCCGCATCGGCGGCTGGCTGTCGCGGGCGGACCTCGCCACCCACCGCTCCACCTGGACTGAGCCGGTCGCCACCACCTACCGCGGCGTCCGAATCCACGCGCTGGCCGAGAACACGCAGGGGCTGGCGACGCTGCAGATGCTCAACATCCTGGAGCGGTTCGACATGGCCGGCGCGGGCTTCCAGTCACCGTCGTCCATCCACCTCC